>CAMFND010000128.1 GCA_945965395.1 uncultured Bacteroides sp. | reverse complement strand
AAAGCACGTCTGGAAGCTGAAAAGAAAGTAAACGAAGAAATCGCTAAGAAGGTAGCTGAAAAGAAAGCTGCTGAAGCTGCTGCTAAGGCTGAAGCTGAAGCTGCTGCAAACGCAGAAGAAGCTCCTGCTGCTGAAGAAGCTCCTGCTGAAGCTTAATTTCTTCTATGAAAAATCTCTGGAAAGACTCGATATCTGTTTCTTTCCAGAGATTTCTTTTATCCGGACACCAGTAATAGAAATCTTCGTTTTTCAGTTTTCTATCCTCAATTTTACTAGGAACGATATATAATATCTCGTCCCGAGCACTACCCCGAAGCCCAAGGCGGGAAAGTTCTACAAAAGAAAAACACATTCTATCTGCTTTCTGCATAGTTCTTTATCACCTCTCCATTCTATCAAAGAACACAATGAAACCATTGAGCAAACATACCAAGAAAATTATTTTAGCAAGTACAGCAATATGCATTTTCCCACTTACAATGATTTTGATTCTGGCATGCCATCTTTATGTAGAACTCGTCAGTCGTAACCACACATATGCATCTGTATCCCAAATCCCGGAAAGAAAAATCGGACTATTGTTAGGAACTAACCCGATAAGCAGATATACAAAAAGACGAAATCCATTCTATTATAACCGCATCAGCGCTACCGTAGAACTTTACAAAGCTGGTAAAATAAAGAAGATACTCATCAGCGGGGATAATCGTCATGAATCGTACAGCGAACCAGACCTGATGAAGAAAGATCTCATCAAACAAGGTATTCCGGAACAAGATATCCACTTGGACTATGCTGGATTCCGTACACTTGATTCCGTAGTCAGGGCAGGCAAGGTATTCGGACTGTCAGAAATTACGGTCATATCTCAAGAGTTCCACAATAAACGCGCCATCTGTCTGGCACACTGGCAAGGAATAGATGCCATAGGATTTAATGCAAAAGATATTTCTTTCCAAAAAGGAATAAAAGTACAGTTGCGCGAACTACTGGCACGTACGAAACTTGTTTGGGACATCCTTACAAACAAACAACCTCATTTCTTAGGAGCTCCTATTAAAATAAACTAGCCTGACCTCCACTGCTTGTAAAGACACTAAGAGACTTATATTTAAAGTGTAAAGGTTTTGTTGTAATTTTACACTCCAAACGAAAAAACTCTTTTTTTATGCATACCAAATACACCAATGGAGAAATATGGAAAGTGGCCTACCCTATCCTGATCAGCCTGATTATGGAACAGCTCATCGGTATGACCGATACGGCTTTCATGGGACGTGTGGGCGAAGTGGAACTGGGGGCTTCGGCCATTGCCGGAGTGTATTATCTGGCTATTTTCATGTTAGGATTCGGTTTCAGTATCGGTTCGCAGATACTGATTGCCCGTCGTAACGGGGAAGGCAACTTCCGGATGATTGGTTCCATCTTCTACCAGGGGATTTACTTCCTGCTGGCCATGGCACTGGTCATGTTTACCCTTTCCCGACTGTTCTCTCCCTGGATATTATCGCATTTAGTAGCCTCCCCGCGCATCTGTGAAGCAGCAGTGAGCTACATCAACTGGCGCGTATTCGGATTCTTCTTCTCGTTCGTGGCCATCATGTTCCGGGCGTTCTTCGTGGGCACCACACAAACCAAGACACTCACGCTCAACTCCATCTTCATGGTGACGTCGAATGTGGTATTCAATTATATACTGGTATTCGGAAAGCTGGGATTTCCGGCATTAGGTATTGCCGGAGCGGCCATCGGTTCTTCACTGGCAGAACTGGTGTCTATGCTCTTTTTCATTATCTACACCACACGGAAAGTAGACTGCGCCAAATACGGACTGAACCAACTGGTGAGTTTCCGATGGACGGAACTGAAACGTATCATGGGCGTATCACTGTGGACCATGATACAGAATGCGGTTTCCATCAGTACCTGGTTTCTGTTCTTTATCTTAATTGAGCATCTGGGCGAACGTTCACTGGCCATCACCAACATTGTACGTAACGTATCAAGTATCCCGTTCATGACCATCACAGCCTTTGCCTCCACCTGCAGTTCCCTGGTCAGCAACCTGATTGGCGGCGGAGAAGCGCGCTACGTCATGCCCACCATCCGGCAGCACGTGCGACTCTGCACCTGCATTGTCTGGCCCGTTATTCTGCTGATAGCCTGTCTGCCTACGTATGTGCTCCGCATCTATACCGACATGCCCGACCTGGTAGAAGCTGCCGTCCCGACCCTCTGGGTACTCTGCTCCAGCTACCTCTTCCAATGCGCCGGATTCATTTTCTTCCAGTCCGTATCCGGCACGGGTGACACCCGCTCTGCCTTCCTGCTGGAAATTGTAGCCCTGACCTGCTACCTGATCTTCATTGTCACGGTCATCCTTCTTTTGAAAATGGATGTAGCCGTATGCTGGTTTGCCGAACACGTGTATGCCGGAGCCATCGGCCTGTTGAGTTATCTCTATCTGAAAAAGGGAAGCTGGCAAAGGAAACAAATTTAAGAACATAAAAAAGGCAGGAGAGCGATTCACTTTCCTGCCTTTTTCTATGTTTACATCTTATGTCTTCCTTAGAACTCACTGGTGAAATGGAACTTGATGTGCTTGAAGTCCATCTGTGCCATCTGAAGCACATAGCCGCTATCAGCCAGGAACACATCGCGTCCGTCACGGTCTTTCGCCATATACTGATACTTACGTTTCTTGAAAGCTTCCAGTTCAGCCGGATCATCGCTTTCAATCCAGCAGGCTTTATACAGACTCAACGGTTCCCAGCGACACTTGGCATTGTATTCGTTTTCCAAACGGTACTGAATAACCTCAAACTGCAACTGGCCTACCGTACCGATAATCTTGCGTCCGTTGAACTGGTTGACAAACAGCTGTGCCACACCTTCGTCCATCAACTGGTCAATACCCTTGTTCAACTGCTTGGTCTTCATCGGATCGGCGTTCTCGATGTACTTGAACATTTCCGGAGAGAAGCTCGGCAATCCCTTGAAGTGCAACAGTTCACCTTCGGTCAGCGTATCGCCAATCTTGAACGTACCGTTATCCGGCAAACCGATAATATCGCCAGCCCAAGCCTCATCCACTGTAGTCTTGCGCTGTGCCATGAACTGCGTGGGTGAAGAAAAGCGCATGGTCTTGTTATGACGTACGTGCAAGTACGGCGTGTTACGGGTAAACTTACCGGAACATACCTTACAGAAGGCTACACACGAACGGTGGTTCGGGTCGATATTGGCCGTAATCTTGAATACGAAACCGGTAAACTTAGGTTCCTCAGGCTGCACCTCGCGTTCTTCTGCCTGTACCGGACGCGGACTTGGCGCAATTTCCACAAAACAGTCGAGCAATTCCTGCACACCGAAATTGTTCAAAGCCGAACCAAAGAACACCGGAGCCAATTCTCCTTTCAGGTAACCGTCTACGTTGAATTCCGGATATACTCCGTCAATCAGTTCCAGCTCACTGCGCAACTTTTCAGCCAGTGGTGTACCGATATGATTGTCCAAATCCTCTGTATGGATGTCCACTTCCACCTTTTCCGTCACCACCTGCTTGGAAGGCTGGAAAAGGTTCAGTTTCTGTTCGTAGATGTTATACACACCCCTGAAACGAGGACCACTCTCAATCGGCCACGTCAGCGGGCGCACGTTGATAACCAGTTCTTCCTCCAGTTCATCCAGCAAATCGAACGGGTCCTTAGCCTCACGGTCCATCTTGTTGACAAAAATAATCACCGGTGTGTTACGCATACGGCAGACTTCCATCAGCTTACGGGTCTGTGTTTCCACACCCTTCGCTCCGTCCACCACGATGATTACACTGTCCACTGCCGTCAAGGTACGATACGTATCTTCGGCAAAATCCTGGTGACCCGGTGTATCGAGGATATTAATCTTATAGTCATGGTAGTCAAACTCCATCACGGAGGTAGTGACCGAGATACCACGCTGCTTTTCGATGTCCATCCAGTCGGACGTAGCGGTTTTCTTTATCTTGTTTGATTTCACGGCTCCGGCCACCTGAATCTGTCCACCGAAAAGCAACAGCTTTTCCGTCAACGAGGTCTTACCGGCATCCGGATGCGCGATAATCGCAAATGTTCGTCTTCTTGCTATTTCCTGATTTGCCATATTTATTATTTTAATTTTTCAATACATTCTGCCAGACTGTCCATCCAGTAAGGCACTTCCACGCCGTAGGTTTTCTTCAGCTTGGTCTTGTCGAGCACAGAATAGTGCGGACGACAGGCTTTCGTAGGATAGTCCTCTGTGTGAAGCGGAGACACATGGCAAGTGGTGATACCCGCCAAACGATGGATAGCCTTGGTAAAATCATACCAGGAGCAGACTCCTTCGTTGCTGAAATGATAAATACCCGGCACGATACCCTTCTCCAGAGCCACAAAAATGGCCTGAGCCAAATCGCGTGCATAGGTCGGCGTACCAATCTGGTCGAAGATAACCCCCAGCGTTTCTTTCTCCTGGCCCAAGCGAATCATGGTCTTTACGAAATTGTTGCCAAACGTAGAATACAGCCATGCCGTACGAATCACCATCGTATTAGGACACTGCTTCAGCGCTTCCTGCTCGCCAGCCAGTTTGGTAGAGCCATATACGGAATTCGGACACGGTGTATCTTCTTCCTTATAAGGGATATGGGCTGTACCGTCGAACACATAATCCGTAGACACCTGCACCAGCCAGCCGTTACGGCTCTGTGCTGCCTTGGCCAGATAGCCCGGAGCCACATGATTCAGTTTGTCACAGAGTTCCACGTTGTCCTCTGCCTTGTCGACTGCCGTATAAGCCGCACAGTTCACAATCACATCAATCTGATGAGTGGAAACGAAATCCATTACTGCCTGTTCGTCGCAGATGTCCAGTTCTGCCACATCAGTAAAGAAATACTCAAAATTCTTGTGTTCTTCTGCCAGCAGACGCATTTCATTACCCAACTGTCCGTTGGCTCCCGTCACTAATATCTTTTTCATTTTCTGTGGTGTTTTAATCCAGTTCCAAATCGCCTTCCTTATCCTTAATATAATATCCGGCCAGCATCGCCAGCAAATCACTGATGGCCTTCACTGCCTTCATGGTTTCTTCGCTGATTTCCTTCTTCTGCAATTTCAGCATCAGTACCCCATACATGGCATCGAAGCAAGTCTCCAGTTCAGGCACATCCTTGTCGCCACCCTTGGCACGCAGTTCCACAATAAAAGGAAGCACCTTGTAATACGCCGCACTGTAATACGGGAATTTAGACGAACGCAACAAACGCAGGTGCAGGTCGGTCAGCCAGACGATGATGTTCTTGTTAATCTGCACGTGTCCCTTTTCCAGCACTCCCTCCTGCTGCATCATGTTAATCAAGTCTTCATACCAGCGGGCCAGTTCCTTCTTCTGCTCGTCGGTAGCCGGATAAGGCTCGATGATATTCTTACGGATGCGTTCCATGTCGCAGCCGTTAGCACGAATCAAGTCCTCCACCTGCCACATATACAGCAGGTATTCGGCGATATTCTTTTTTTTAAGTTGTTGAGAAATATACATATCCTATCAAGAAAAAGATTTGCCGGCAATGGCCAGGACGATTCCCACCACCGCCGCTATCATGACCACAGCACCGATGATGCGGTTGAGCACCCAGATGCCGCGCAAATTAAATCGTGAACGTACTTTATTGACAAAATAAGTAATGCTGAACCACCAGCCCAATGCTCCCAGAATAATGGCCAGATAGCCCACTAACTGAAATCCGATGGGGCTGCCCGGCATGACAAACGAGAAACGGGCAAACAGACCGATGAACAGAAAAATAATCAGGGGATTGGACAGGGTGACAAAAAATGCCGTTACAAAATTGTGCAGATACGTTCCGCGCGTACCCGAAGACGGACGAAGCGACTTCACCGGATTACTGCGGAAAGTATAGATACCGAAAGCCAGCAGCATGATGCTGCCCACCACCTGAAGAAAAATATGATGCTTCAGGATGAGTTCGTCCATGAAACTCATTCCGTATCCCGTAATCAACGCATAGCAAATATCACTTAATGCCGCCCCGATTCCTGTCACGAAACCAAACCAGCGCCCTTTGTTCAACGTACGCTGAATACAGAGCACACCAACCGGTCCCAAAGGAGCAGACACGACAATGCCGATAATCAATCCCTTCAGCAACAAATCAAGTATAGTAACCTGTTCAATCCAATTCATACTGCAAAGATGCTACTTTTTTACGAAAGTACCTACATTTTTATACGATTATCATTAAGAGCATGTTTGAAAAAACAACAATTTAAAAAACAACAATTTAAGAAACCCTGAAGGGATAACGGGAAGACATTTCCGCATTTTTTACGTTTCCCGGCACAAAACCGTACGTTTCCCTATTGGAAAACGTAGGTTTCCGCCATGAGAAACTTACGTTTCTGCACAAGAAAACATAAAACAGGCAAGCCCATTTTACACCTTACTCCATGACATTTCTAACTTTTTCAAAGAAGCTTATACAAAGAATACCGCTAAAATACCCAGTCCTACCGCCACGATGGTAGAAATCAGCCCCGGCATCATAAAAGAATGGTTCAGCACATATTTTCCGATGCGGGTGGTACCCGTAGTATCAAAATTAATGGCCGCCACCACCGTCGGATAATTCGGGATGAAAAAATACCCATTGACCGCCGGAAAGAGGGCAATCAGCATATAGGGCGAAATGCCCAGTGCCATACCCAAAGGAAGCAAGGCACGGATGGTTGCCGCCTGACTGAACAGCAAGATGGACATAACAAAAAGCGCGATGCCGAAAAGCCACGGCATATCAGTCACCAGACCGAATATATTTTCTTTAATGACGGCAATATTACCCGAAATAAAGGTATCGCCCATCCACGCAATACCAAAAATAGCTACTACAGCCTGCATACCCGCATTGAAGACCGAACTTTTGGCGGCCTTCATGCCACTGGTACCGGTCAGCAGCAGAATCAGTGCGGCTACCGACAGCATGAGCACTTCAATGATGTGCGCCATCTGCATCACCACTACCCCCTCAGAGGTCTGAAACGACGGACGAAGACTATCTATAGAGCCAAACAGCACGATACCTACCGTAGCTCCTAAAAACAGCAGTACAGAAGTCAGTGCTTTACCAGGATTAGCCACCTCAGCCGTACAATAATTGGCACCCGACAGTTCACCTGACTTCAAGCGTGCCTGATATACAGGATCATCTTTCAGCTCCTTGCCTACCCGCATGGAATAGAGTGCACCAACCAGCACGCCTACCAAGGTGCAGGGAATGGAAATCTTCAAAATATCAAACAAGGTAATGTCATATCCGGCCAGCATACTCAACAGGGCCACCGTAGCTGCAGAAATAGGGCTGGCAGTAATAGCCTGCTGGGAAGCAATGACGGCAATCCCCATCGGGCGTTCCGGACGAATCCCCGTTTCACGAGCCACTTCGGCAATGACCGGAAGTACGGAATAGGCCACATGCCCCGTTCCGGCAAAGAAGGTAAAAAGGTAAGTCACCAGCGGACTCAACAGCGTGATACGCTGAGGATGGCGACGCAAGATTTTCTCCGCCCATTTCACCATCAAATCCAGCCCTCCGGCAGCCTGCATGCAACCGGCAGCTGCAATCACTGCCACAATCATCAGCATCACATCAATAGGAGGAGTGGTGGGTTCAAGACCAAAGACAAAAGTAAGTACGGCCAGCCCCAAGCCTCCAAAGACTCCCAGACCGATGCCGCCTACACGCGCTCCGACAATAATTGCCAGTAACACAAACAGTAATTGTAACCACATAAACAGAAAGAGTTTTTTAATTTAAGGTGCAAAGATAGGCATATTCTGTGATAACTTTTATTTTTCTTCGTAATTCCGAGGATTTTCTCTACCTTTGTACCACTTTTAAAGCGCATTGAATATTCATTATAACATACAAGTGCTATGATTCTATTTTTCAGAACACCCACAAACAGTGTGATTGCCACGGAATGCAATCAGGAACTGAATGCTGAAGACGTCAAGAAACTATGCTGGCTGTACAGCGATGCCACTGTGGAAAACGAAGACAACCTGAAAGGATGGTTCATCGGCCCACGCCGTGAAATGATTACCCCATGGAGTACAAATGCGGTTGAAATCACCCAGAACATGGGTCTCAACGGTATCCGTCGTATCGAGGAATACTTCCCGGTGAAAGATGAAAATGCCGACCACGACCCGATGTTGCAACGTATGTATCACGGACTGGATCAGGAAATTTTCACGGTAGACATCAAACCGCAGCCTATCATATACATCGAAAACCTGGAAGAATACAACGAAAAGGAAGGTCTGGCGCTATCACGCGAAGAAATGGACTACCTGATGAAGGTGGAAAAAGACCTGGGCCGCAAACTGACTGACTCGGAAGTATTCGGTTTCGCACAGATTAACTCAGAACATTGCCGCCACAAAATTTTCGGTGGTACGTTCATCATCGACGGACAGGAAATGGAGTCTTCTCTGTTCCAGATGATCAAGAAAACTACACAGGAAAATCCCAACAAGATTATCTCGGCTTACAAAGATAACGTAGCTTTTGCCGAAGGTCCGGTGGTAGAACAATTCGCTCCGGCCGATCACTCTACTTCTGATTACTTCATTATTAAAGATATCAAGACCGTCATCTCACTGAAAGCGGAAACACACAACTTCCCGACTACCGTAGAACCGTTCAACGGTGCGTCTACCGGTACAGGTGGTGAAATCCGCGACCGTATGGGTGGTGGTAAAGGTTCATGGCCGATTGCCGGAACTGCCGTATACATGACTTCTTATCCGCGTACAGACGAAGGACGCGACTGGGAAAACATTCTGCCGGTGCGCAAATGGTTGTACCAGACTCCGGAACAGATTCTGATCAAGGCATCAAACGGTGCTTCTGACTTTGGTAACAAGTTCGGACAGCCGCTGATTTGTGGTTCTGTTCTGACTTTCGAACACGAAGAAAATAACGAAAAATATGCTTACGACAAGGTTATCATGCTAGCAGGTGGTGTGGGCTACGGCACACAGCGCGACTGCTTGAAGGGTAGCCCCGAAGCAGGAAACAAGGTCGTAGTGATGGGTGGTGACAACTACCGTATCGGTCTGGGTGGTGGTTCCGTTTCTTCTGTAGAAACAGGACGTTACTCTTCTGGTATCGAGTTGAACGCTATCCAGCGTGCCAATGCAGAAATGCAGAAACGTGCTTACAACGTGGTACGTGCATTGTGCGAAGAAGACGAAAACCCGATTGTATCTATCCACGACCACGGTTCTGCCGGACACGTGAACTGTCTGTCTGAGTTGGTGGAAGACTGCGGCGGTCTGATTCACATGGACAAGTTGCCTGTTGGTGACGAAACACTTTCTGCCAAGGAAATCATCGCCAACGAATCACAGGAACGTATGGGTCTGCTGATTGACGAAAAAGCCATCGAAC
The DNA here is from genome assembly GCA_945965395.1 of uncultured Bacteroides sp. Classification (GTDB taxonomy): domain Bacteria; phylum Bacteroidota; class Bacteroidia; order Bacteroidales; family Bacteroidaceae; genus Phocaeicola. The sequence continues at coordinate 2,405 of CAMFND010000128.1, read as the reverse complement.
ATGTACACAAGATTGCAGAACGCGAACGTGCGCCGATGTACGTGGTAGGTGAAACTACCGGCGACCACCGTTTTGCCTTCGAGCAGGCTGACGGCGTACGTCCGTTCGACCTAGCCGTAGACCAGATGTTCGGCTCTTCTCCGAAAACTTATATGGTGGACAAAACTGTAGAACGTCATTATGAAAACGTTTCTTACGATGTCACCAAACTGAATGAATATTTGCGCCGCGTGCTGCAGCTGGAAGCCGTAGCCTGCAAGGATTGGTTGACCAACAAGGTAGACCGCTCCGTAACAGGTAAGATTGCCCGTCAGCAGTGTCAGGGTGAATTGCAGTTGCCGTTGAGCGACTGTGGTGTGGTTGCTCTCGATTACCGTGGCGAAAAAGGTATCGCTACTGCACTGGGACATGCTCCGCAGGCTGCCTTGGCTAATCCGGAAGCAGGTTCTGTTCTGGCTGTGTCAGAAGCACTGACTAATCTGGTATGGGCTCCGCTGGCAGAAGGAATGGACAGCATTTCATTGTCAGCCAACTGGATGTGGCCTTGCCGTGCACAGGAAGGTGAAGATGCTCGTCTGTACAAAGCAGTGAAAGCATTGTCTGACTTCTGCTGCGAACTGCAAATCAACGTGCCGACCGGTAAGGACTCTCTGTCAATGACACAGAAATACCCGAACGGCGAAAAGATTATCAGCCCGGGAACCGTTATCGTTTCTGCCGGTGGTGAAGTTTCCGACATCAAGAAAGTGGTTTCTCCGGTCATGGTCAACAAACCGAAATCTACCTTCTATCATATTGACTTCAGCTTCGACCAGCTTCGTCTGGGTGGTTCTGCTTTCGCACAGTCACTCAACAAGGTGGGCGATGACGTGCCGACTGTACAGAATCCGGAATACTTCCGCGATGCATTCCTGGCTGTTCAGGAACTGGTGAACAAAGGCTTGATTCTGGCCGGACACGATATTTCTGCCGGTGGTTTGATTACGGCCCTGCTGGAAATGTGCTTTGCAAATACAGAAGGCGGTATGGAAATCAACCTCGACAAGATTAAGTGCGATGACATCGTGAAGATTCTGTTCGCCGAAAATCCGGGTGTAGTTATCCAGGTAGCCGACAAGCACAAGGCAGAAGTCAAGAAGATTCTGGAAGATGCAGGTGTAGGTTACGTGAAGATTGGTGTACCGACCGAAGAACGTCACATTCTGGCAACTCTGCACGATGCAACTTACCAGTTCGGTATCGACTACTTGCGTGATGTTTGGTATTCTACTTCTTACCTGCTCGACCGCAAGCAGAGCATGAACGGCTGTGCCAAGAAACGTTTCGAAAACTACAAGCAGCAACCGCTGGAATTTGTATTCGACAAGTCATTCACCGGCAAGTTGTCGCAATTCGGTCTCGACCCGAACCGCCGTACACCAAGCGGTATCAAAGCAGCCATCATCCGTGAAAAGGGAACTAACGGTGAACGTGAAATGGCTTACATGCTGTATCTGGCAGGCTTCGATGTAAAAGACGTAACGATGACCGACCTGATTAGCGGACGTGAAACACTGGAAGACATCAACATGGTAGTTTACTGCGGTGGATTTGCAAACTCTGACGTACTGGGTTCTGCCAAAGGATGGGCCGGAAGCTTCTTGTTCAACCCGAAAGCAAAAGCTGCTATCGACAACTTCTACGCTCGCGAAGACACATTATCACTGGGTGTCTGCAACGGCTGCCAGCTGATGATGGAACTGGGACTGATTACTCCGGAAGACAAGAAGAAAGGCAAGATGCTGCATAACGAATCGTATAAGTTTGAATCCAACTTCCTGAGTGTAACCGTACCGATGAACCGCAGCGTAATGTTCGGTTCACTGAGTGGCTCTAAACTGGGTATCTGGGTAGCTCACGGAGAAGGTAAGTTCTCATTGCCTTATCCGGAAGACCACTACAACGTAGTGCTGAAGTATTCATACGATGAATATCCAGGCAACCCGAACGGTTCAGACTACAACGTAGCCGGTATCGCCAGCCAGGACGGCCGTCATCTGGCCATGATGCCTCACCTGGAACGTGCTTGCTTCCCATGGAATAACGCATACTATCCGCTTGACCGTAAAGAAGAAGACCAGATCACTCCGTGGATGGAAGCCTTCGTAAATGCCCGCAAGTGGGTGGAAGCCAACCGTAAGAAATAATCCAAGAAAAATGATACTTTAACACAAGGAGTCGCCTTTTAAAGCGACTCCTTTGTTTTTGTCAAAAAAGAATGCTTTTATGTTGGATTTTGTAAATATAAACCGTACTTTTGCTTGCGTAGCTAAAAGAACATTCAAAAAACTTATAAAATAAGATAACCATGAAAGAAATAGACTGGTCGAATCTGTCTTTCGGATACATGCGGACAGATTACAATG
>CAMFND010000127.1 GCA_945965395.1 uncultured Bacteroides sp. | reverse complement strand
AAGGATGCTCGAATGGTGGAATCGGTAGACACGAGGGACTTAAAATCCCTTGGCCATTGCGGCTGTGCGGGTTCAAGTCCCGCTTCGAGTACAGGAAAAAGGCTCTGTAAATCAATGATTTACGGAGCTTTTTCTTTATGTACACGACACTGTACTTTTATCTTAATTATATTCAGTTTATGTGTTTCTGAGACTCTAAGTTAAACCGAAAGTTAAACTAAGCTTTAACTTTGTCTTTGCTTTTAGTTTATGTTATAACTGATATTGAATTGAAACTAAGATTTCTCTTGGTCGCATTTTTATCCATGATGTATATTGTTGGATAGCCGAATAAGTCGTATATCGATATTCTTTTTGGTTGAACAAGTTACACAGACTCATGGGAAACCGCCATTTGTTCTTGATATACGAAGTTTCGGCATCGGCAAGCCATACATGCTGATGATGGTTTTCGTCGAGCTGGTTATAATAATGTTCGCCAGTAAGACGGATTTGGTAGGTAGAGTTTCCTATTTCAAAGTAGATTTGCTGACGGATGTTCCATAAGGCAGGTAAATTATTGTTTTCTCCGATAAGGGAACGATTGCAGGTAAGAGATGCCAAATACGAGGTGTTGAGCCAGGAAAGGGGTGTCCAGTTGATTTTAGGGGTTAGTATGAGTTGGGTGTAGCGGTAGTTTTGGATGGAGCCTTGCCCTGCCTGTTTCCCTTCGCTATGGATGAGTTGGGTTTCCAGTGAAGTTTTCAGATTCCAGTCATAGAAGCCTTTTGAGAGCAGGCTGGTAAGGCTGTAGCTGCGATTATGATTAGGTACTTCCCAAGTTGTAAGAGAAAAGATACTATCTCGATATTCTGAATGAGTCAGTTGTTGGTTTTTCCGGTTCCAATAGCTTCCTGAAAGTGACCAGAAAAATTCGTGGACAGTCCGTTTGTAGGTCAGGTAAAAGGAGTAGAGTTGATTCTGAAATTCTGGAACATGGGATGAAAAGGAAACTACGGTCCGGTAGTTCTGCCAGTAGGAATACGGGTAGTAAGCGGTGGCTTCTTCGTTTTTCTGCTGGAGTTGGGCCCGGGTGATTAACTCCCAACGTGGACTGAATTGCCAATATAGTGAGGCTGTCGGACTGATTCGTAAGTCTGTATATTGTGGATTGGTTTTTCTTAGATAAGCCGCATCGGCAGATACAGTCAAGCGGAAAGTGTTTCGTTCCCACATCCACATCGGAATGGCGTAGAGCTTGAACTGGGGACTGGAGAAATTAGCTGTCTGGTGCAGACACAACCATTCCCCTTGGATGCTTCCAGTAATTCCAAAAGTCATTTCGTTCTTTTTCCATTGGCAATAACCTTGGTTATCCATATAAGCCTGTTGGAGCCCGAGCGACTGGTTGACTTGCGCAAATTGAAGTGTGGTGGGGTGGTAGGCATAGCGGAAGAAAGAGCGGAAGCCGGAGGTCGTTTGCTTGCGAGTGGTCAAGAGATTCAATTGGTTAGCTAGCTGAAGACTGTTCGTTTGCAGGCTCTGCGTCAGTTCCCGATTACCTTGTAGGTTTTCCTGACTATGTCCCCAAGTTCCGTGGGCTTCCAGTAGATTACGGAAGAAAGACCGTGTGCCATTTCGTTCATAGTTGTAGGAGGCCTGTGCCTGATGCGTATACAGACTGTAATCTTGTACTTGTGCGACATGGATTGTATCAGAAGGATAGTAGTAAATCTCTTGAGTCCCCTGGTTACGGTGCTGTTCATCGTACAGATAGTGGAAGATGAAACGGGACTGTTGTTCTTCATTTTTTCGGTAAAGACGGTTCACAGATGCCAGATGGGTGGTATTGTCCATTAACCGTTGTTTTTCCAAGGGGAATGAAAAAGTGGGTTGGTTGATAAAGGTCGGAACATTGGTAGGCGTGAGAAAGTTTTGGTTATCGGAAGTCAGCTGTTGCAGTTCGGTGGAAAGATCTTTTCCGGTCTGGTCTGCCTTATATAAATAGATGCCTTGCCGTTCACGAGCCAGTTGTAAAGCATTGAGCTTTCCGTTATACAACATTTGGTCGCCATACCCGCCGGCTGCCTGTAAGGTGAATAGCCAGCGGGAACGGACCTCCGGTTTTAGTGTAAGGTTTAAAGCCACTTTGTCACTTGGCATTTTGTTGCGTAAGAAACGGATGGGCTGGAAGTGCTCAATCACTTCGGCATCTTTCACCGCATCTGCTTTCAAGTTCTCAGTGACTTGATTGTACCGGCCTCCTGACACATCCATTCCTTCCACAGTAAACTGGCTGATAGCTTTTCCGTTGTATCGGATTTCCCCACTTTGTTCGTTTACGTCAATTCCCGGTAGTCTTTTCAGTGCCTCCTTGATGTTCTGCTCTTTCCCGGAAGTGAAACGAGATAGGTCATATTTCACGGTATCTTGTCGTCCATAGATACGTCCTCCCTTGATTTCCACTTCTTTCAAGGAGATGGCTTCTGGTTTCAATTGAAATGTCATTCCTTTTCCCTTCTGGACTGGCTGGCTTTCTTTCTGGTATCCCAAGTAGGTGACATGTACCGTCCATGTATTGTTTTCGGAGACGGAAAATGAAAAACATCCTTTCGGGTCGGTCAAGGCATACTTGTAGATGGTACTGCTTGAGTCACGGGTGAGGGTGACCGTAGCCCTTTCCAGTGGTTGGTGCGTTTCGCTGTCGATGACTTTTCCTTTTATGAAGAACTGCGCTTGCATCTGACAGGTGAAAAACAGGAAGAAGAAAAAAATCAGGGATTTCATACGGCAGGAGGATTATTCAGACAGTTCAATGGGGTTATAAGGTATGGAGAATGATTTCATCGGGTTCCCATGCTCATCGGTTACACTGACCTTTACATTGGGTGCAGTCGAGGCGAGAAAACTCATCGGATCTTTGGTCATCCGTTCATACATTTTGTTTAAGTTGGAACGTGAAACTTTTTCCCTTCCTTTGAGATTGATTAGAATGGGTTTCGGGGTTTTGCATTGCTCTATCCCGGTACAATTGAACGTATAGTGCTTCTTGTCATCCTCTGCTTTGATAATCAGTCCCGGCAATCCGAACAGTTTCCAGGGCCCTTCCGAGACCGGAATCTCTAAGGTGTACCAAACAGTATAGTTTCTGCCTTTAAAATGGCAGATAGCCTTCTGGCAGGAATAAGAAAGAAGGGTAGTTGTATCAGGAAGAAGCGTCCATTCCGGCATTTCCTCTTTTTCCTCACACAAGAAATTGGTGGTTGCCAGGCGGTCGAGCGTGGTGACTTTTCCTGCGGGGTAATGTTTGAATATCTGGTAAGAAATCCGGGGATTTCCAATAGCAGTGGCATGTTGTAGCATGGTTTCCTTGGATGCGCCTGCTTTGGCATCAGCCATCAATAACGAGTCACGTACATAAAAGTTATAGCTGTAGCATTTGCTATACTGTTTGCCAATCTCGAGCATCAAGGTTTCTTGACTGGGTTTGGCATCTTCTGAAACCGTATCTTGCAGATAAGTCATCTCATATTGTACCTTGATGCGTTGGGTATCAATGGAGTCTTGGTTAAAGATGGAACTTGTATCCACGACAAATATCTGTGCGTGTGAAGAGATTGCAGTGTACAGACAGCCTAACAGACTGAATGTAAGAAATAAAGTTTTTTCATTTTCCCGTAATTTAAAGTTTTCTGATGCAACAAAGGTAAATGGATACACGGCGAATTTCAGAGAAAAGTTATTACTGAAATATTATTCTTTTTAAATTGGGAGAAGGGACGTGCCTTATAAATCGTATAAGGTTTTTATTTTTGTAGAAAAGAATTTGAAAGATGGGAAAACAAATCAAACTGGTGTGGGTATTGACAATCGTAACTGCTTTGCTGGTAATTGGTGGGCAAGTGTATTGGCTGCATCATCAATACGCCTATACAGCGTTGGCCTATATGGCCCGGTTGAATGATACCCTGCTGGTGCTTCAGGATAAGAATTTTACGTCGACATTAGATGCTAACCATACCATCAAAATGATGGACACGAATCGGACAAAGAAAGATTCTGATTTGGTCAAGCTAGGGTATTCTTTGAAAATGAATTTTGAGGAAGGGAAAGCTGAATCGTATGTCAGGTTTTCTAAATTATATGATGCGGATTCGTTGGGTAATTTGCATCTGGTAGACTCATTTAATGTCACCGGTTTGTCTCTCGACCAGGTTGTGAATGCAAGTTTGCATTATACTAAGTATGCAGGCAGGTCGTTTGATTTGCATGCATTAGATTCACTCTTCACCAGCCACCATATTCATGCAATGGATTTGCAGCTGGTCAAACTTGATTCTTTTCTTTGGCAGGGGACGTATGTGGTTGAGAAATCGTGCATGAGGTATCGCATGAAATTTATCTACCCTTACAATCCTTTTGTCCGTGATGCAGTGACAGGATATATCGACCTTCCGACAAATCCATTGTTAAAAGAGATGGGATGGCAGCTGGTCGGTTCACTTATACTGATTCTGTTATTGATTTTCTGTTTGATTTATCAAGTACGGACCATCTTGAAACAGTACAAACTGGATGAATTGAGGAAAGGTTTCGTCAATACGATGATTCATGAGTTGAAACGTCCGGTGCAGACCTTGAAGATGTGTGTGGCGTTCTTGAACAACAAGCGGATGCGGAAAGATGAGCAGATGATGGATGAAGTGGTGAAAGACTCTATGTTCGAACTTGATAATCTTTCAGCCTATTTGGTGAAGGTACGCGAGATGACGCGGGCGGATGATGAGCAGACTCCGCTTTCTGTACGTTTGTTTAATTTGAGTGAGACCTTGGAGAAATTGTTGAGGCTAACCGTGATTCCGGTTGACAAACATGTTCGTTTTGAAACCCAGCTCTCTCCTGATTCGTTGTGGGTAGCTGCCGATTCCGTACATCTCACGAATAGCATCAGTAACCTGGTGGAGAATGCCATAAAGTATTCGGGTAATGAGGTCTGCATTCGTATCAGTGCCTCGCTGACAGAAGGTAAGCTGGTGATACAGGTGGCCGACAATGGCTTCGGTATATCTCCCCAAGACCAGTTGCACATTTTCGATAAGTTCTACCGTTCGGAGCAGGTCATTGACCGTAGCTTGCCGGGAATTGGGCTGGGATTGAGTTATGTAAAACTGATGGTGGAAGCCCATGGAGGGACTGTGGGTGTAGAAAGTATATTGGGTAAAGGTTCAGTCTTTACCCTCGAGATTCCTCAATCAAAATGACAATGTATGAAACACTTGAAGATTCTTTTTGCAGATGACGATTTGAAATATGCCATGATTCTGAAACGCTTTCTGGAAGCTGAGGGATATGAGGTGTTCTATGCCGGCAATGGACGGATTGCCTTGGAGCAATATCCCGAAGTGAAACCGGATTTGGTGTTGCTGGATATCAATATGCCCGAGGTAAATGGGTATGAGGTGGCTCGACAGATTCGGGAGCGTGACCGGCATGTGTTGATTTTCTTCCTGACAGACCGTTCTGACAAGACGGATCGTCTGGAAGGCTTTAAAGTGCGGGCCAATGATTATCTGTCCAAACCTTTCTACCCAGAGGAACTGATTGCCCGGATTCAGGAGCGTTTCGGGGATGTGGAAGATACGGTGGACAAAGAAGTGTATCAGTTGGGATATACTACTTTTGATTATACGAACAATGAATTGCGTACCCAAGCCAATAAGGTGATGATTACTTCCCGTCAGGCAGAAATCCTCCGTATGCTGATAAAGAACAAGAGTTCTGTAGTGAGTAGGAAGCAGTTGCTGGAGCAGGTATGGGGAGATGCTTCGTATGCTAACTCCTTGGCCTTGAACGTACAGATTACGTACCTGCGCAAGGCTTTGAAAGGAGATTCATCTGTTAAAATCGAATCGGTGATGAAAAAAGGTTATGTGCTGCGGGGATAGTTGAAGACAGGCTCTAACCTCCATGCTGGGTGGTGGTCGCAAATTTTGCGGCTATCACTTAACCCTCTAATTCTTCATGCATGGCATTTATTACAAGTCCTGGTGTGGTTTGCTCAGTACTGCTTAGGCAGTACTACAGTACTCCCCTGAAAGTACTACAGTACTTCCTTGACAGTACTGCAGTACTTCCACGGAAGTACTGGAAATTATGAAGCTGATATAAATGAAGTTGTTATGAAATTGCTGCTTTATCAGCTGGCAGCACGCAGCTGGTTGAACAAGTCCTTCTGTTTTTCGGTCAGGGAGGTCGGGATATTGATGTGGTACGATACAATCATATCGCCGAACTGGCCGGTCTGTTTGTACACCGGGAATCCTTTTCCTCTCAAACGGACCTTCGTGTCGTTCTGTGTACCCGGTTTTACTTTCAGTTTGACCATTCCGTCCATGGTCTTCACCTGTACTTCTCCACCCAGCACGGCAGTGTACAAGTCGATATTGACGTGGGTGTAGAGGTCATCTCCCTTCCGTTCGAAGGTATCATCCTTATCAATGACAAAGGTGATGTACAAGTCTCCGTTTTCTCCTCCGTTCATGGCTTTCTGGCCGTAGCCTTTCAGACGGATGGTCTGTCCGTCGGCCACTCCTGCCGGCACAGTGATACGGATATTTTCACCGTTGATGCTGAAAGTCTGTTTGTGGGTGACGTAGGCTTCATTGAGCGACAAGTACATCTGTGCTTCTATATCCTGTCCCCTCGACATGGTGTGGTATCCTCCTCGTCCACCTCTTCCGTGGCCGAAAAGCTGTTCGAAGAAGTCGGAGAAGCCGCTTGCTCCTGTTCCTCCAAATCCTTCCGTAAATTCACCGTCGTTCATGGAGTACCAGTAGCCGGAGCCACCGTGTTGTTGTGCCCTGCTGTATGCCTCACGTTCCTGCTTAAACTCATCGGCATGTTTCCAGTGTTCGCCATATTCGTCGTATTTCTTACGCTTTTCCGGATCGCTCAATACTTCGTTGGCTTCATTCACTTGCTGGAACTTTCCTTCTGCCGACGGGTCATCCTTGTTCAGGTCAGGATGATATTTCTTGGCCAGCTTCCGGTATGCCTGCTTGATTTCATCCTGAGTGGCATTACGGTCTACTCCCAAAATCTTATAGTAATCAATAAATGCCATATATCAATCGTTTTAAGTTAGTTCCAAAATAAAAACTCTCGCCCACAATGGATGCAGACGAGAGTTTTCCGTTATTTGTGATGATTAATGTATTTCAATCACACGATTAATTTTTGCTTTTTCTTCCTGAGAATACTTTGGCAGCTCAATAGTCAATACACCATTTGCTACATTGGCAGTAATCTTTTCCTTATCGACATTGTCGGGCAAGTAAAGTGACTGTTGGAACTTGGTGTAAGAGAACTCACGTCGTAAGTATTTTTTGTTTTCCTTGTCTTCGTTTTCAACTTTCTTTTCCATAGAGATGACCAGTTCGTTTTCATCACCCAAGTGGATATTGAAATCCTCTTTAGTCATTCCCGGAACGGCTACTTCTACTTTGTAATCCTTGTCGCTTTCCACCACATTGATTGCAGGTGCGGTAGCGTTTGCTTTTTCCATCCAGTTGTTATCGAAGAAGTCATTAAAGATACTTGGTAACCAGTTTTGATTGTAATATTTTCTAGTCGGCATCATAGTTGTAATCTCCTATTTTTAGTTGTTAATCAATTTTGTTTCTGAACCCGAACCCTTTTGAAATTCAAGTTCACTTACTCTTTTGCAAACAGTGTACCACAAATCTTGAATGGAGGTTGTTGTAACTTCCATTTTTAATGTAATACCTTTATTTTAAACCTTCTATGCCGATTTTTAAACCTTTGCAAACTATATTAGCTGTCTGATGGAATAGATTGTAGCAAATTGTCACTTTAAGTTTGAATTGTAAAGACAAAAAGTCTTATTCTGTGACATATTGTCATTTATTCACTCTTTGAGTGCCGTAATCTGATGGAATGTGAAGACAAACGCTTTTCCAGCATCGGTGCGGGAATGATGGATTTAAGAGTATCTATGACCGCATTGACCATTCTTTCGCGAATAAAGTCTTCTTTGATAAGAATGAATACCTGGCGTTGTGCCGGAGGGTTTGCCTGAAGAGGCAGGACGTGGGCTTTCTGTTTCTCGGTTAACGACGCAATATGAAGTTCGGGGATGATGGTATATCCACCGTTTCGGTCCACGATTTTTATGAGGGTCTCGATGCTTCCGGCCTCATAGATGTGATTACCGATGTCCTTGTTCTTGCAGAAATTCATTCCGCCATTGGGCACACAATGACCTTCTTTCAGAATCCACATTTGTTCGGGAGGAAGGGTACCGTTGGCGATGCAGCTTTTGGCTTGGTCGCATGCTTCAGAAAAGTAGGCCACGAACTTCTCGGTATAGACCGGAATCTCTAACAAGCCGTTCAAGTCCTCCGGCGGGGTGGTCAGGATAATGTCCAGGTTGCCATAGTGCAGCTCCTGAAGCAATGACTTGTTTTCTTTCTCATCAATGAACAAGCTTACGTGCGGGTAGGTTTTCCGGAAATGATGGATAAAGTCGGGCACGAGGTAGGGAGCAATGGTGGGCAGAATGCCGATACGCAGGTTACCGTTCATGCTATCCGTTTCGTCGGCTACCACTTCCTTTATGCACTGGGTTTCATTCAGCACAATCTGTGCCTGACGGATGATTTTTTCGCCGATGCGGGTAGGGGTGATATTCTTCCGGTCGCGGTTGAAAATCTTGACATCCAGTTCTTCTTCCAGCTTTTGAATCATCGCACTGAGGGTAGGCTGTGTCACGCCGCACGCCTCGGCTGCAAGCACAAAGTGGCGGTACTTGTCCAGTGCCACGATATATTCCATTTGTTGTAATGTCATGGTTCAATAGATTTTATCAATACAAAGATAAATAAAATCTGTTGTGCCCCTGCGCATTTCCATCTACATTTGCATCAGAAACAAACAAAAAAGGTGTTGACAATGAAAAGGTTATTTCGTAATTGGGATGTTCTCCGGGTGATACGCCTCCTTTCGGGAGCAGTGTTTGCCGCTTATGGTATCTATGCCTCAGACTCCCTGATGATAGTATTGGGCGGGTTGTTGATGCTGATGGCTATGGTGAACTGGTCTTGCTGTGCGGCAGGAGGATGTGGCACCTCGTCCGGGAACAAAGCATTGTATAAGGATTTTGTGAAACCTTATCAGGCAACAAAAGAAAGTAAGTAAAAATTTAAAAACAGAAGAATATGAGTGCAGTACATTTAACCAAAGCAGATTTTTTGACAAGAGTAGCAAACTATGAAGCGAATCCGAACGAATGGAAATTCCTGGGTGAGCGTCCGGCCTTGATTGATTTTTATGCCACCTGGTGTGGTCCGTGCAAGATGCTGGCTCCGGTATTGGATGAGTTGGCCGATGAATATGCCGGACAGGTAGACATCTATAAGGTGAATGTAGACGAAGAGGAAGAACTGGCAGCCTTGTTTGGTATCCGCAGCGTGCCTTCCCTGCTGTTTGTGCCGATGAACGGCACTCCGCAGATGGCGCAGGGAGCCTTGCCTAAAAAGAACCTGAAGGATGCCATTCAGAATGTGTTGTTGAAGAACGATTGAGGTGTGATATATTCAGACAACTATAAAAAAAGGAGGGCCTTACAGCTCTCCTTTTTTTATGGCTTCCATGATGTTGGCCGGAGCACGTTCGGCCAGCAGTTCTTTTTTCATATAATCCATGTAAGGAGCTACGTGCCGGAAGAACTGGAGGTATCCCTTGCACAAATAGTTCAGTCCCGGCTCACCGTCGGCTGTGCGGGCGAAACGGTTTTTCGGACATTCACCGTTGCAGGCAAAGAGGAATTCACACTCCTTGCACTGGTGGGGAAGGGAGTCTTGTTTCATTTGTCCGAACTTCATCTGGCGTTCGCTGTACATCATTTCCACCAGTGTCTTTTCATGAATGTTGCCCAGCTTGTATTCCGGAAATACAAAGTGGTCGCACGAATATACGTCGCCGTTGAATTCCATGACGCCGGCATGCCCGCAAGTCTTGGCCATGGTGCAGACACCCGGCTGCGCACCTACCCAGTTGGCCAGGGTGGAGTCGAACAACTGGATGAAGAAATTGCCTACATCCTGGCGTACCCATTCGTCAAACAAGGTGCAGAGGAAGTTACCCCATTGTTCCGGTGATACGGAGAAATCGGCTAATTTCTCGTCTTTCTGTAACGGACTGGCCAGGTGACGGCCGTCGGCATGGGGACTGATACGCTCTACAATCGGGGTAAACTGGATGTAGTGGCAGTCAATTTCCTTGAAGAAATGATAGAAGTCCAGCGGATAGTCTGCGTTGAAGTCATTCACTACGGCTAGGGCGTTCCATTCCACCCCGTGTTTTTTCAGCAAGTGGATGCCTTGCATTACCTTGGTGAACGACGGGCGTCCCTGACGGTTCTTGCGGTATTCATCGTGGAACTCCTGCGGCCCGTCGATGGATACGCCTACCAGCCAGTTGTTCTTTTTGAAGAATTCGCACCACTCATCTGTCAACAAGGTACCGTTGGTCTGGATACAGTTGTCGATGGTACGTCCCCCGGCATATTTCTGTTGCAGTTCCATTACTCGCTTGTAGAAGCTGAGCGGACGCATCAGTGTTTCTCCGCCGTGCCAGGTAAAGAGTACCTGCGGCATGGTCTGTGAGCCGATGTATTCACGGATAAATTTCTCTAACAGCTCGTCGCTCATCACGTGCTTGGAGATGTCCTTGTATAAATTTGCCTTTTCCAGATAGTAGCAATAGTCGCAAGCTAAGTTGCAGACTGCTCCTACGGGTTTTGTCATCACGTATAGCGGACGGGCAAAAGGTGCAATGGTTTGACTCATGGTATCGGGTTTAATTAAGTTTCAAGTTATTTCTTTTCGTCGGACAGATGCGCCAACAGTCCTTCACACGCATCTTCCAGTATGTCGAGCACATTCTCGAAGCCTTGAGCGCCTCCATAATAGGGGTCAGGCACATAGTCGATTACCTTGGTGCGGCAGAAATCGGTCATGCGGTGAATCTTCTGTTCACTTTCCACGTCGGGCGCTTTGTCGCGCAGGGCATCGATGTTGCGGTCGTCCATACCTAAAATCCAGTCGAAGTGATAGAAATCTTCCGTGCGTACCGGACGCGAGCGGTGAGTCAGCTGGTAGCCTCTGCGGCTGGCGTGAGCCCGCATACGTTCATCGGGCAGTTCTCCTTCGTGAAAACCGCTGATGCCTGCGGAATCAATTTCAAACTCTTTTTCTCTTCCTGCCTGGCGCACCAGCGTACGCATGATTTCTTCGGCAGAAGAGGAGCGGCAGATATTGCCAAGACAGACGAATAATATTCTTTGTTTCATCATTTATCAAGGTGTAAATACTGTTTAAAATGTGCTACATCCGTATTCAGGATGAGGCTTTCGGGAAACTCGGTTTCCTTGACCAGTTCCAGGGCATAGTCGTAAGTTGCAATGTCGAATGCGATGTGTGCATCGCTTCCCAAAATGACGGGCACCTCATATTGCTTGCAGAGACGGAGTATCTCTAAGTTGTTGGGCCGTGCCTCCACTTTGTTGCGGCAAGGCTTCAAGGAGCTGTTGTTGATTTCCAACAGGGTGTGATGGGCTTTTGCGGCCTGCACAATCGGTTCAAAAAGCAGTTTGGCCGTACCGTCACCCGGATGGCTGATGATGTGGGTGTAAGGATTCTCGATGGCCTTAATCATTCCTTGCGTATTTTCTTCGGGAGTGCCCGGCGTGTAGCACAAGGAATGGATACCTGCGATTCGCAAATCCAGCAAGTTCATGTGGAATTCATCCAGGTCGAGTGTACCTTGTGTGTCGAGGATATTGATTTCCGCCCCAAGCAGGAGTTCGATGCCGTACATCTGCCGCGGTACCACGTGTAGGTTGCGGAAGTAAATCAGGTGACAGCTTCCGGGAATACCCGGTGTATGTTCTGTGATGCCGAGCAACTTCAGGCCTTTGTCGGCGGCTGCCCGTGCCATTTCCTGCAGACTACTGAAAGCATGTCCGCTGGCAATGGTGTGCGTATGTACATCTAATTCTATCTTCATGTGTATAGGGTTTAGGTAGGGTCTACATCATAATATACCATCAGTGAGCGGAAGCGCTCATCCTCTATGAGGGTGCGTTGTACCTGCGTCAGGTAGCGGCGTACCTTGCTCATGGAAGCTTCCTGCTCTATCTTGATGACAATCTTCCGGATGAAAAGCGACTGTATTCGTGCCACGGGTGGTTTGTCAGGACCTAATATCCGTTCGCCCATGCCTTGTCGCAGGTGAGCGGCCATCAGGTCGGCTGCCTGATTCAGGATGTCTTCCTTGCGGTGCTTCAAATATACATAAATCAGCCGGTAGAAGGGAGGGTATTTGAACAGGCTGCGTTCTTCCATCTGTTCCTGATACAAACGGGTGTAATCGTTGGCCATAATCTGATGAATCAGCGGATTCTCCGGCGACTTCGTCTGAAGCACCACCAGTCCCTGCTTGTTCTTTCGTCCGGCTCTTCCGGACACTTGTGCCATGAGCTGGAACGCCCGTTCATACGAGCGGAAATCAGGATAATTCATCATCGAGTCGGCATTCAGGATACCTACCACGTTTACCTGGTCGAAGTCCAGTCCTTTGGAAATCATCTGCGTACCAATCAGAATATCCGTCTTCCCCTCTTCAAAGTCGTTGATGATGCGCTCGTAGGCCGTGCGGGTGCGGGTGGTATCCAAATCCATTCGGGCTACCTTGGCCTCCGGAAAAATCTGCTTGATGTCATCTTCAATTTTTTCCGTGCCGAATCCGCGGTTCATAAGTTCCACTCCTCCACAAGCCGGACAGGCTGTAGGCACGGCATAGGTATAGCCACAATAGTGACACGTCAGCTGATGAAGCCCCTTGTGATAGGTCAGACTCACATCGCAGTTCTTGCAACGTGGTACCCATCCGCAGGTGCGGCATTCAATCATCGGGGCAAACCCCCGTCGGTTCTGGAACAAGATGACCTGCTCTTTCTGCTCCAGTGCTTCCCGTATTTTCTGTAATAAAAGTGGAGAGAACTGTGCCGTCATCCGTTTCTTACGGGCCAGTTCCTTGATGTCTACCAACTCAATGTGTGGCAACTGAATCTGCTGATGGCGCTCGGTCAGTTCCACCAGACCGTATTTCCCGTTTCGGGCATGGTAATAACTCTCCAGACTGGGAGTAGCTGTACCTAACAGGGTTTTGGCCCCATACATGGAAGCCAGCATGATGGCGGCATTCCGTGCATGATAGCGTGGGGCAGGGTCCTGCTGCTTGTAGCTCGTTTCATGTTCCTCGTCTACGATGACCAGTCCCAGTCGCCGGAACGGAAGGAATACCGAGGAACGGACTCCCAATATCACGTCGTAACCTTGTTCGGTCAGTTGTTTTTGCCAGATTTCCACCCGTTCTGCGTCCGGAAACTTGGAGTGATATACTCCTAAGCGTTTGCCGAATACCCTTCGTAACCGTTCGGTAATCTGGGTCGTCAGGGCAATTTCCGGAAGAAGATAGAGCACCTGCTTTCCAGCTTTCAGCACTTCTTCTATCAGGTGGATATAGATTTCTGTCTTTCCGCTGGCCGTCACGCCGTGGAGCAGACATACGTTCTTGGTCTGGAAGGAAGTCAGGATTTCATAAAAAGCCCGTTGCTGTGCGGGGCTCAGGGTGTGTAGTGGAAATGTCTCCGCGTGGTCTCCCGTAAGTCGGCCAATCTCATGCAAGTACGTCTCTAGTATTTGTTTGTCTACTAAGTTCTTGAAGACGGATTGCGCCTGTCCAGAGGCATCGAGCAACTCCTTCTTGCTGACTTCTCGGATATTTTTCCCTTCGGCGTTCCATCCCGACAATTCAAGGTATTTCATCAGGATGGCCTGTTGCTTGGGGGCCCGTGCCAGTAAATCAAACTGAATGTGCAGGTGATGTTCGTTCTGCAACGCTTCTGTCAGTCGTACCCGTACTTCCGTACGCGGTTTGTAGCTTCGCTTGATTTCTTCCTTGATGCAGATGGCCTCTTTCTCCAGCAGCGATTTGATGACCGGCAACAAATTCTTCATGCCGCTGGCCTTCTCCAGTTGGGTGACGCATTGCTCCGGGTTGGCACTGAGCAAGTCCAGAATACGCTGTTCCCGAGGAGGGAGTGGTTCCGAAGCCACAAAGTCTGGATTGTATTCCA
Source organism: uncultured Bacteroides sp. (assembly GCA_945965395.1). Classification (GTDB taxonomy): domain Bacteria; phylum Bacteroidota; class Bacteroidia; order Bacteroidales; family Bacteroidaceae; genus Phocaeicola. The sequence continues at coordinate 3,042 of CAMFND010000127.1, read as the reverse complement.
CCAATGTTTCGCTTTCCAGTTTCATACCCGAAGGAAGGGCTGCCTTGTACACGTCTCCCAACGTGCAGAGGTAATAGTCGGCCAGCCATTTCCAGAAAGAAAACTGCTGTCCTAACAAAACCGGGCGTGAGTCGAGCACTTCCGAGATGTCTTTGGTTTCATACGCCTCCGGAGCCGTTTCGTGTACCTTGGTGACAATGCCCGTATAAAACTTTTTAGGCCCGAAAGGCACAATGACCCGGCAGCCAGGCTGTATGCTGGCTTCCATACCTTCCGGAAGCGAGTACGTGTACTGGCTGGCAATGGGCAGGGGTACTATGACATCCACGAATTTTTTCATATTGCAAAGTTACAAAAAGCCCCTCACATAGGTGGTTCCCTCCTGAAACTTTTATAGATTTGTACCTGCTGTTTTTAATCTTTAATTCAAAACCTGACTGAAGCTATCTGGACCCGCTATATGCTGCATGCTGAGACACTTCGTATCATGCAGTAGATGGATGCCCTTTACTGGGAATGGAGAGTGGTGTATCCTTGTGATAACGAACAAACGGTCTGTATGATATAAAAAGAAACCTCCTTTCAAGTGAATATCCAGTGTCACCTGAGAGGAGGTTTTTATGGTTCTCTATGTATCTTTCTTTAGAACAGATAAGCTACAGAAACTTGCCAGGTGTTCTGCTTGAAACCGATAGTAGTTAAATCATTCGGGTCGCCGCTATGTATCTTTCCATTGTCTTTTAATGCAAAGTTATAGTTGGCTCCTACCTGCAAATGGCCAAGAAGTTTCAAGCCGGCACCGACATTGAAGCTGGTCGTGTTTTTCTTGAATTCACATACATTGTCGAACCAGCGGTCGCCTACATTGAATCCGAACTGAGGACCTACAGCTACGTATGCGCCAATCAGGCTGCTGAATCCGACAGTCCATCTTAGATTAATAGGAATTTCTATGCTTTTCTTGGCTGAAGTTCCTTCTTCTGAGTCTACGCCGAATTGGTTATACAATGCAGAGGCATCGACGCCTAATCCTAAAAGCGGCAGAGTGAATTCTGCTGTCGGGCCGATAAAGAATCCAGCTCTGTTATCTGAGTTGAATGTCTTTTCAGAAAGGTGCAGCTTGGAAACATTCAAACCGCCTTTTACTCCAAATTTTATTTGGGCTTGCGCCGGAATGGCAAGTGCCAGACAGGCAATTACCATCAGTGTAGAGAATAATTTCTTCATATATTACTTCGTTTAGAGGTTTTTTACAAAGTTAGATATTAATTGGAAATAAAAAAGAGGATACTGAAGAAATGTGCATTGGGGAGTGAATTAATTCTAGAACAATCTCGTGCTTTTGTGTGAAAATATAGTTAAAAATACCTCGACACGAACGTGTCGAGGTCGTGACACGAATGTGTCGAACTCTCCGCACGTACGTGATGATGTCTCCGCACGAACGTGTCGAGGTATCTTTTTCTTGTTGTTTGATAATTCTTTTGCTGTAATATAACGATTTTCCTCCCGATACAAATCTATCGATTAAAGAATTTGTGTCCAACGTTTGTATATTATGCGAATGGATATGCTGGCCATACCCGTATTATAGTTAAAATAGCTGCTATTGCAGAACTATGTTTCTGTTTTCTTAAAAAAGGGAATTTCTAGAAGCAAAAATCATTCCCCATTTTTCCCGTTTTATATGGTGGATTTTCCGTTTCAGTAAAAAAAAACTTGTTTGATTTTGACGATGAAACTATATTTGTTTGCAGTGCGTTTTAAAATCGAGAATATAGTAGTATGAGAATTTGTTTTATCCTTTTAATTGTATTTGTACTATCTTGTTCTGTCAATTTTGTGGGTAATGTTAATGATACATATAGCACTTTGACACATTTAACAGAGCACAATAAAGGCATTTTTCCTTTACCAGACATTCCTTCTGTAATAGCAACTCAAGATGAATTATATTCATATCTGCTAAAACATTATTGGGATGAGTTTAACTTTTCAGATTCTCTGTTACTTAATAATAAAAATATCATAGGAGAAGGGATAGTGGGTTATATTACTTTGATATATTCTTCAGACTCATTATGCAATGAGGTAAATGAGAGTATGAAATCATTTTGTAGGAAATTGAGTATAAATGACAGTTCGCGTAATATTTTTCTTGAATTAATGGAAATGTATCTATATAATCCGAATTCACCATATTATAATGAAACTATCTTTTCTTCATTCTTGAAAGAGTTTATTGCGGTAAACAAGAATGATAAAGAGATTATAATAAGACCACAGTTTCTGCAAAAACTCATAAACAGAAATATGCCGGAAACAAATGCAAGTCCATTCAATTATTATCTTGCTGATGGAACAAAAACAAGTTTATTTAAAACCCCGATAAACGGGAAATACCTTATTTTACTTTTTTATGACCCGGAATGTATTAACTGTCAAACTGTTCTTTCATCTATGAAGTCTAACTTTACACTAAGTAAAGCAATAGATGAAAAAAAAATTTCAGTATTAGCAATTTATACAGAAGGGAATAAAGGAATCTGGGAAGGCAGTATTAAAGATATGCCTCAAAATTGGATTTTAGGAACTGATAATAACTTTATAAAAGATAATGCTATATATGATTTGAAAGCTATGCCTTCTATTTATTTACTTGACCATAATAAAAAGGTAATTTTGAAAGATTCTTCATGGGAAAAAGTTATGTACTATTTAGATATTGTTGAGTAAAGACTTATTTGTTTTTGGCGAGTTTTTACAGATAAATTAGAAAAAAGAATCGGTATTAGACGGTTCAAGTATATTAGATAAACCATTGAAGTCTTTATATTTAGAGAACATCTTAAAAGCTGTTTGTAAGAAAACAGGAATGAAATATTCAATATCATTATGTAAGCCGGTCATGCACAATACTTGCATGTTTTTTAAGGCCTCATTTATTTGCTACTCAAGTTCTTCGGCATTAGCAGATTATTAACGACTATTGTTAAATAAAAAATATAATATGGTAAATTATAATAGAGGTATAATTTTATT
>CAMFND010000126.1 GCA_945965395.1 uncultured Bacteroides sp. | reverse complement strand
GTTCATTTCGATTATTGAATTGTAGAGAGTATGCTTTCTCTTATTCTATATCAAATATGCATATGTTGTTACGTTCGTTTCTTATCTTTCAGATCATCCTTCTTCAACGAAAAGAGGGTTATTGCCAAGCAAAATAATACGAATAAATTTATGTGCCAAAAGGCACAACTTCACAGTGATGGCCGTACGCATTCAAATCTGAATTCTTTCCTGTATATTGAGTGTGTGGACTATAGAAGATAAGATTTTATTACTTAGTGTTATTTACTATCGGAGGTATAGTCAAACTCTTTTATGATGGGTTTCCCGCTCACTAATAGTTCGCGTATATCTACATCTAGTAGATGTGCAATTTTCGATAGCGTTATTAAATCAGGCTGATTTGTATTAGTACACCACTTGGAAACGGTAGAGTACTCTTTACCTAATTTTTCAGCTAACCATTTGTTGGTTCGCTGTTTCTCTGCTAATACGACTTTTATTCTATTGATTCGTTGTTCCATAGTTTCGCGATTCATATTGTTGTGCAAAGATACCTAATTTATATGATTATCATGTGTAAAAATTCAGGAATATAAGAATTCCATGCCTATAAATTGTTCTACAAGTCATTTTGTTGATTTTATCTTGCTTGTGAACATCTATATGGATAATTTGATAATCCTAAAGCATCCGCACTCCCGATGAAATTTCCGATACAAAGGTACGAAGGGTCGGTACGGCGTCAAATGGCGCTGCGCTTGGCTGCAAGGAAAGCAGCCGGCAGCCTTCCGCAATTTGTGCCAAATTGGGTATTCCGTCTGCTTTCCCCTTGCCACATTTGCCTTCCGTCCCTTACACCCTTCGTGAGAAGAGGCATCGTAAAAATCACCCGGGAGTGAGAAGCCGAAAGGCTTCAAACCAAAGGGGAAAAATTAGTTCAGCTATGGCATACAAACTTAAAGACCGAAAAGAAAAGATGCTCTATAAGGGCAGTGTTTACGAACTCACCCTGCAGTGGGACAGAGAGAGTCTCCGCAAGTGCTTTTGCGGTATGCCTCCTTTCTATGCACATATCCGCAAGGATGGCAACAACTTCGCACATATCGACTGCTATTCCACCGGGGACGATTTCAGTGTGGAACCCATGCACCCGCTTTTTGAAGAGCCAGAATGGATAGTTCACTTCCTCAAGTCGGACATCAACTCCATTCCACTAAAGAAACTGCTGGAACTGCTTCCCATCTAATAGTAACGAACTTAAAAAGAAAACGCTATGGACACTCTCATTGAAGCCATCCCGACATGGGCACTCTGCTATCTGTTCAACTCGGATGCAACCGGACTGACGGATGAAGAAATCGTTCTGATTAACCAGTGGTACACGGAGAACAAGGTTATGGGTATCACTACCGCAACGGAACAAGAGGGAGAATATTTCCCTTACTTCTCACATTTTCCGGCTTTCGGTCTTCCTGCCGAAGTGGTGGACTGCCACGTTATGGTAGGCTGAATACAGGCGGTGACTACAGATGATTATTTACGCTTAAACATTAGGAACATATGAAAGGAACTGACCATTTCAAGGAACTCATCCAAAACTATCTTGATAACCGAGCCAAGGAAGACGAACTCTTCCGTGCCAAGTATGAAACCACCACACGCACCATTGACGATGTGGTCAACTATATCTTCCATGCCGTACAACAATCCGGCTGCTGCGGTTTCAGCGACATGGAGGTGTATGCCATGGCAGTCCATGCGATTGATGAACCCCATTTGGAAATCGGCAAGCCGATGGACTGCAATGTGGTAGTGAACCATCACATTGAGCTAACCGAGGCTGAGAAGACAGAACAACGAGCCATTGCCCTCAAGCGGTACCAGGAGGAGGAAATGCGAAAGCTGCAGCAACGCAACAGCCGACCCAAGGCAGCCAAACCGCAACCCCAACCCATTCAAGAACTCTCACTCTTTCAAGGTATGGAACTATGAAGGCAAGAACGAAAATAGAAAAACAGGTGGCAGCTTCCAATGAGAAGCTGACCGCCATAAGCCGCAAAGTGCTCACATGGGCAGTGCGGAAAGTGGCAGGACATGTCTGCTTCCGTACTTCCGCACACAAGTGTACATGTGGCGATTGTGGCAGACACTTCGACCATGAGGGAAAAGGCAAGTCGGTATGCTGCCCTTATTGCGGTACTCGCTTACAGATAAAGGACACCCTCAAACGCACCATCAAGGAAGCCTACTACTTTTCTTCCCTTGAAGTGGTGGAAGGCTTGCAGGTGCAACGGGTATTCCGTTTGGAAACGACCTTCTGCAAAGGAATGCCTATGGAGGTAGACTACTGGGAGGCATGCCGTCTGTGGCTCAATGCCGAAGGCAAGTTGGCTGTCACAGCAAGAGCAAGGACATTGAGCTATTATGTGGACTGCTTCGATTGGGCATCTGAAATCACCTTGAAGCGACCGAACGAAGTCCATTGGCTCATTGCCGACACCTATGTCTATCCGCATTATCGGCTGCTGCCCGAACTGAAACGCAACGGCATGAAAGGCAAGCTGCCCGACTGCCACCCGATGAAACTGATGAAAGCCGTGCTGACGGACAGCCGGATGGAAACCATCCTCAAGTCAAAAGATTTACATGCCGTGTCTTACTTTGTACACCGACCTTTGGAACTTGACCGATGCTGGCAGTCGTATAAAGTAGCCACCCGGCATCACTACCGCCCTTCGGACATGGGATTGTGGGCAGATACCATCCGCTTGCTGGAGCAGTGTGGCAAGGACATCTGCAACCCTAAGTATATCTGTCCGCAGAACCTCAGAGCCGAGCATGACTATTGGATGAACCGACACAACCAAATGGAGCAGAAACGCAGAAGTCAGGAGCAGATGCAGCGAGCCAAACGGAAGGAAGCCGAGTTCTACAAGGAGAAGTCACGCTACTTCGGCATAACCATCACCGACAAAGACCTGGTGATTTCGGTACTCGATAGTCTGGAAGCCTTCCAAGCCGAGGGAAATGCCCTGCATCATTGTGTCTTCCAATGCGAATACTATGCCAAGGCGGACAGCTTGATACTATCGGCTCATGACAAGGAGGGGAATCCCATCGAAACGATTGAATTCTCATTGACAGAGGGGAAAGTGATACAGAGCCGTGGGCTGTGCAATACGAATACTCCGCACCATGACCGGATTGTCCGACTGGTCAATGCGCATGCCCATCAGATACTCGCAGCCAAACAGACAGCGTAAATTCCTTATATATGTTCCGCTCCGACTTCCGCCGTAAGGTGTGGGTCGGAGTTTAAAAGCATACCATACGAAATGTATTGACAAATTATTTCAAGCTGAATTAAGGCGCTCTTTCTGCTTGCCAATTCTTGAATATAAGGAAGATTGTTCAGCAGGACAAAAACCATCTTGATGTTTGTTTGATATTTGTTTGATGCTTATTTAATGGTTGATTAACAAGGAAATAAAATCATCAGAAAAGTGATTTTTCTGCAGAATAAATGAGTAAACTTTCTGCCTAATCAGCAAGTAATAAAGTACTTTTGTAAGTAAAGAAACAAATTGAATAGTAAACTTTTAATCTTGAAGATAATGAAAGGAAATAACTTGACAATAACCATCGGTAATCAGAAAGGTGGAGTCGGCAAGACTACCTCTACCGCATGTATAGGTGCAGCACTCGCACTGCAAGGAAGACGTGTGTTGCTCATTGACCTGGATGCACAGCAGAACCTCACGTTCACGCTGACGCAGAATGAAGACCCGGAAACAAGCATCTATGATACGCTGGTCAAAGACCAACCGCTGCCCATCATTCCCATCCGTGAAAACCTGGACCTCGTTCCAGCATCGCTGGACCTGGCAAGAGCCGAAATAGACATGGCTACCATGATGGCAAGGGAGGGCATTCTCAAATCCTACCTCGATGAACAGAAGGAGAAGTATGACTACATCCTGATGGACTGTTCGCCCTCACTCGGTATCGTGACAACCAATGCACTGGTGGCAGCAGACAAACTCTATATACCGCTCACCGCTGAAGCCTTGCCCTTGAAAGGCTTGACCATGCTGGACGATATAGTCCGGGAAGTGAAGCGCCGGGTGAACCCGACACTGGAGTTGGGTGGGGTGTTCTTCACCCGGTTCAATAACCGGAAGTTGAACAAGGAAGTGATTTCCATGGTAGAAAAGCGGTACGGAGAGAAGGTCTTTCAGACGAAAATCCGTGAGAATATCGCCATAGCCGAAATGCCGCTTTCCGGTCAGACCATCTATGAATACGACCCGAAAAGCAATGGCGCAACGGACTATCGTACACTGACCGATGAAATAATCAGTCGGGAAGAAAATAGGTAAACTATATTACTATATGACTAATCACAAAGGTTATTGGTAACATAGTAAGTAAATCAGCAAGTAAACAAGTAATAAAGTAAGCAATATGAGTAAGAAAAATTTATCCTTATTGATGGACGGCTTTATGGGTGAAGCCAATCAATCAGAATCGGTGCAGGAACAGCCTAAGGAACAGACTGTAGAGCAAGCCGCAGAACAAGTTGAACAGCCAGCAGTTCAAGATGATAAGCAGGAAAGTCAGAAGGCACCATCTTTGAAAGTGGCTCCAAAGCAGGAAGCATCCGAAACGGCTGCTACCGAACAAATGAAGTCCAAACTGGATGCCAAACGCAGGGAGAATGTGGGTCGTCCCAAGAAAGGCGAAACAGCTAAAAGTGCCAGGAAGCCCCAGGAAATCCGCGCCACCTTCATCGTGGATCCGGATTTGGTCCGTAAGGTGAAATACATTTCCCTCGTGGAAGGTATTCTGTTGAAAGACGTTATCTCTGAAGCATTGAACAACTATGTGGATGCCTGGGAGGAGAAGAACAAGAAAATCCGGCTACCGAAGGCGAAGTGAGTATATGAAAATTAAGGGAGCAAACTACCTTAGCCTGCTCCCTTAATGATTCTGACACCTTTTGAAATTATCAAGGCATCATTCAAAGGATATTAAACCTTACCAGTTGTCATCTTCATTGCCAACCAAGCCATTCTTAACACATTCTTCAATCTTATCCATCACTACATTTGAATAAGCATAAGACATGATAAGGGCTTTGCTGGATGTCTTTTTGTGAGAATCCTTCTTGGTTGAAAATGGGAAACATTCATCCAATACCCAATTTTCATCGGAACGTGAAGGCACACTACCGCCGATGGCTCCTACCCATCCACCACCAACTTGGCGTACAACAGAATAGAAAGGTACCGTATAGGTCACTCGTATCTTGTTGTCCTTGATGTCGCATTTGATAACCGGCTTGATATTTACGCTATAGGCGTTCATGCCACCTGCATGCTGGGCAATGCCTGACATGAAGCCCTGGGCGATAATGCTTCCAAGTTCTTTGTCGTTCAGCTGGATAACGGAGTTGGCATCATTAAAAGTTGCAGAGAACCAATAGTTCAACAGCACGTAGAGTTGATCTTTTGTCTTTCCCGGAGTTTCAATGACCTGAGTAAAAGTCAAGGCATTATTCTTGTCCAACTTAAGCTGGCTACCCAAGTTCTCAGCAGCATCCACCCATTTTTCACCATACTTTTCCTTGGCATAGTCTTCTAATTCTTCTGTTCGCAGAATCTGCGCATTGATAGATAAGGCACAAAATACCAGTGCCATGATAGAAATTACTTTTTTCATTGCGTTGTTTGATTATAGATTATATACTTAATTTTTCGGTCTCTTTAAGGTCTTTTTTTGTTTCTGAAAGCAAAGTTATAAGGTTTATTTCGGATTGCCATGACTCTGTATCAACATGGACTAACATGGATAGAAAACCTTTTTGAAAAGGAGGTTTTTGGCACCAAACATGCCATCTAAAGTGTTGCACGGCATGATTATGAAGAAAAAGCACGTAGTGAGTAGAAGATAAAGGCTCCTACTTGTCTAAAATTGACAAGTAAATACTATCTTTGTTGAGCAATAACAATTTATTTTGCACACATGGTAAATTCAAACATGTTACTCGCACGAATAAAACAGCTCCGTGATGAGCTGAATGTACAACAGCGTCAGATTGCTGACGCCATTGGTGTGGATGCACCAATGTATAGCAGGATTGAAAGAGGCATTCGTCCTTTTCGAGATGAGTATATCGTCCCTATAGCGGACATACTTCATGTGGAAGAGGAAGAACTGCGGTCTTTATGGACGGCCGATAAGATTATCAATGTAACCAAGGATGAATCTACGCTGGTAGCACGGCGTGCCCTTCATCTTGCTAATAGTGAAATGAAGAGCAATTCCCAGAAGTAAATGGCTGATTTGAAACATGGACTAACTTGGATATGGTTAAGTAAAACTTAGATGGTATTTTTGTAAATTATGGCAGATAAAACAACCCCGATGGATGGCATACAGGAAAATGACGAATTGGTTTTGGAAGATAACCAACTGGTTTGTGTGCTGACTAATAAGGTCGTGAAAGCGACAGATAAAGAACTGACCCTTCAGTCAATGATAGATATGATGGCTGAAGAATATGGATTTGCTCCTGAAGACATGGAGCGTGACTTTAGGGTGACTTACCAAGATCCTGATTCTGAAAAGAGTCGGGCTCAAAGTGTTGATTTGGCTATCTTCAATGAAGGTAAGGCACATGAGGTGGAGAACCTCATTCGCTTTGTCGTTGTTGCCAAAGATGCAAAGGTGAAACCGACGGATACGAAGAAAGGCGCAGAAGCCATGCTCGACAATATCCTGACGTTTACGGATTGTGAATTTGGATGCTGGACCAACGGAGAGGATTTGCTATACCGCTATTATGCAGAAGATGACTTTGGACAGGCGGACGTACAAGATATTTCCGATTTCCCGGCTAATGGTCAAACGCTTGCCGACCTGGAAGCGCAGGGTGATCGTGCCATGCCCCGTAAGCCGGCAAACGAATCGTTGATCAAGACATTCAAGCGCTGTCATGACTACATCTATGGCAATGAAGGCATGAAGAAAACGGCTTTCTGGGAGCTGCTGAACCTGATATTCTGTAAGCTTTATGATGAGAAACGCCGCAATGCCGATGCCAAAGAGGGCATCAGCTATCGTCGCCGTTTCTGGGTGGGCGTAACAGAGCAATTCACGGAAGAAGGCCGAAAGGCAGTTGCCACTCGCATCCGTGGGCTTTTCGAGGAGCTGAAGGACAGCCAGATGTTCCGCGATGTCTTTGATGGTTCTGAGCAAATCATGCTCTCTGACCGTGGACTGGCTTTTGTTGCTGCAGAATTGGCAAAATATTCTTTTTTGGATGCAACGGTCGATGTGAAAGGTACTGCTTATGAAACCATCGTGAGCAACACCTTGAAGCAGGAAGCCGGCCAGTTCTTTACTCCGCGAAACATCATTAAGTGCATGGTGGAAATGCTCGATCCCAACGAGGACACCCGTGTACTCGACCCGGCATGTGGTTCGGGTGGTTTCCTGGTTATGGTACTCGACCATGTGCGCCGCAAAATCACACGCAATCTTTACCCGGACCTGGACGAAGTGCGCTTGGCCGCTCGTGTCAATTCACCCGAAGTGGATGAAAGAGTGCGTCATTATGCCGAGCGCATGATTTTCGGCTTCGACTTCGACCCCGACTTGAAGAAGGCGGCACGAATGAACATGGTGATGGCAGGTGATGGACATAGCAATATTTTCAATATCAACTCTTTGGATTATCCGCAGGGTGACAAGCCCGACCGTCCTTTGATTGCAGAAGCTGTGAATGAAAGTATTCTGCACAGTAAGGATAAGGATTTCCATTTTGATACTTCATCGGACAATGCACAGGGTAAGTTCGATATGATATTTACAAACCCTCCCTTTGGCGCCAAGGTGCAGGTGGATGTAGAGATTGCCCGCCGGTATGCTCTGGATAGTAATGCGCCAGAAGTTCTCTTTATTGAGGCATGCTACAACTTCCTAAAGCCCGGTGGCAAAATGGGTATTGTATTGCCTGATGGCATTTTGGGTAATCCAAACACGGAAAGTGTGCGCAAATGGATCTTAGAGCACTTCAAGTTGCTGGCCTCCATCGACCTTCCGGTAGAAACCTTCTTGCCTCAGGTTGGTGTGCAGGCCTCTTTGCTGTTCCTCCAAAAGAAAACATCCGAAGAATTGCTTATCCCCATCGACAAAGAGGATTACGATGTGTTTATGGCCATTGTTGAGCAAGTGGGTAAAGACCGACGCGGTGTGCCTATCTATAAGAAGGATGAAGATGGTGCAGAGATTCTCTTTGCCCACGAAAAGAAATGGTTGGCTTACACAGAAAATGGTCATGAAATTGTGCGCAGTCGCCGTGAACGTGTAAAGCGTTTGGCTGATGATTTGCCGGAAGTGGCTGCTGCTTATGCTAAATTCTTGGAGGAACAGAAATGAAAAGTATCTCAGTTTCAATCAAGACAGTAAGACAATCAATGAGAATGGATGGAAGTTATCATAATGCAGATATTAACATCTATGATAATACACTTCATAATCATTCTAGTCATTGTTTGAATTTTTACTGTTCCAATATATACACAACAGGTCGAGGACGTCGTGTTTATACCCGCCCAGAACGTGGTGTGCCATTTCTTAGTAACTCTGATATGATGGCACAAAATCCCTTAATGAGTTGTAACTACATGTCACGAAAATATGGATATGATGAATCTTCTGTTTTAAAGGGTGGAATGATTTTAACTGGACGTGTAGGAGCCATAGGACAAACAGCTTTTGTCCCCAATTATTGGGAAAAATATAAGATGATGGGGTCTGATAATATCATTCGAATTGTTGTAAAAGATGAATTCAAAAATGGTTTTATCTATGCTTATTTGGCATCAAAATATGGCAACCTATCTTTCTGGAAACATGCAACAGGCGGTGTTCAACCTTTTATCACAGATAAAATGGTTGCAAATCTTCCTATACCAGATTTCCCTGCATCCTTCCAGCAGGAAGTTGATGATTTAATACAGGAGTCGGCAAGATTGCGTGAAGAGGCTGCTGATGCGTTGCAGCAAGCAATACAGCAAGTTGAAGATATCATTCCTTATCCATCAAAGAAAAATGTTGGATGTGTTTCTTCACGCACTATTCTCTCCTCTCACAATAGAAGATTCGAAGCAAATTATTATATATCAGAAGGTCACGATATTGAAAAATATATCTACAAAAACTTTAAATGGAAGCCATTGGGTCAAGTTTGTGAAGATATCTCACGGCCTGATATATTTAAAAGATATTATGTGCAAAATGGCATCGTTTTTCTAGGAGGTGCAGACATCTTTCTTGCTAGTCCTGATAGTAAAAAACAACTATCAAAAACCAAAACTACAAACATTACTAGCTTAGCCATAAAAGAAAACACCATTTTGATACCAAGATCGGGTACAATTGGAAATGTCGCTTGGGCGCATGCCGGACATGCTCAGAAGCTTGTTTCTGAGGATGTCATTCGGCTACAACCGAATGACATCCTCAGAGGTGGGTATATCTATGCGTTCCTTTCGTCTTCTATAGGTAAGGCTCTTATTCAGAAACATATATTTGGATCTGTAATACAACATATAGAGCCCCATCATTTAAAGTTAATTCCCATTCCTATCATCGAAGACTCTATCATAGATAACATACATAAACTCGTGTTAGAATATAGTAAAAAAGTAGGAAAGGCTATTGAGAACGAACGTAAAGCCATCTCGATGATAGAGCAAGAAATCGAAAGTTGGACTAAGTAGAATAGCAATGGAAAATTTAGATATACTTGTTAAAGAACTGTGCAAGCAACCCAATGAATCTGGATGGGTGGAGTTTAAGCACAACAATTGGTCACCAGAAATGATTGGCGAGGACATTAGTGCCCTTGCCAATAGTGCTGTGCTTGCCGATAGAAATAATGCCTACATGATATGGGGCGTAGATGATAGTACACACGATATCATTGGCACAACCGTACGATTAAAGAGCGAGAAGAAAGGTAATCAGGAACTTGAGAATTGGTTGCGCTACTTACTCTCCAAGAATGCTAACTTTGAGTTTCATGATGTCGATATTGATGGAGCGCATGTTGAACTGATTGTAATAACAAAAGCAGAAGGTACACCTGTCACCTTCCAGAAAGTAGATTATATCCGTTCGGGTAGCTACACCAAAAAGATAATTGAATTTCCTGTGTTGCAAACCCAGCTTTGGGATAAATTACGTCATCAGCAGTTTGAAGAAACTTTTACTAAAACGGGCTTGAAACTGCAAGAAGCTATGCGGCTGCTGAACTATGAAGCGTATTTCACCATCATGCGCATTCCGATGCCTGATTCGCTTGAAGAATGTGCTCACTATCTGCTCGAAGAAGACCTTTTGGTCAAACAAGACGATGGCCTTTATGCCATCACGAATTTAGGAGCTATTCTTTTTGCAAAGAAACTTTCGTCCTTTTCTCGTTTAGGACGGAAAGCTATCAGAGTAGTACAATATGACAAGCTGAACAGATTGGCCATTCTAAAGGAAGAAACGCTTGATGAGGGCTATGCTATTTCTTTTGAAAAAGCAGTGAAAGTAGTAAATATGCTACTTCCCTCTAAAGAAAATATTAATGAAATTCAACGAAGCTCAACAAGTACGTTCCCGCTTCCTGCAATTAGAGAGGCCATTGCAAATGCTTGCATTCACCAAGACCTTTATATTACAGGAGCTGGTGTAGTCATTGAACTCTTTGACAATCGTGTAGAGGTTACAAATCCCGGTACACCTTTAGTGGATGTGATGCGTATCATTGATAATCCTCCGAAATCGCGCAATGAAAAGCTGGCATCCCTGATGAGACGCTTAGGCATGTGCGAAGAATTGGGGCGTGGCTGGGATAGAATGGTTATTAGTTGCGAATTAAAACAGATTCCGGCTCCTCGCATACAAATCTATCAAGATGACACAAAAGTAACGTTGTTCTCACACTTAGATTTTACCAGTATGCAGATGGATGACAGACTCTGGTCAACATATATGCATGCTTGCTTAAAGTATATAGAAGGCGATGGTATTACAAATAGTTCTCTCAGAGAACGATTTGGGCTGAAACCAACTTCTTCTGCAAGCATTTCAAGACTTATTAAAGAAGCCTTGGAAAAGAAATTGATTAAACCGATTGACTCTGAAACTGGCCAACGCTATATGAAATACATTCCTATATGGGGATAAATTTCTATTTGCTGGTCATTTGCTGACTAGTGTGATTGGACTAAATACAGCTCGATTATCAGTAGCTTATGGTACAGATTCTATTTGCTGGTCATTTGCTGAGATAAATTGCTGAGATAAATTCGGTTATAATGTTAGCTCGTCTTTGTAAAGCGCATTCAGCTAAGCAAATACAAGCAAGCTTCGGTTATAATTCGGCTATAACCACGAAGCATTAGGACACCATAGCCGTTTCAGTTACATGGCAAATTCTATTTGCCGGTCATTTGCTGAAACGTGCTCACTATGATGATTAGCATTCAGAATCAGTACCTTATCAAGCTGATTCTATTTGCTGGTCATTTGCTGGATTGTAAAACTGGGAGTTTTTTTATCTCTTGCAGAAAGAAATTCCGCTGAGAGCCGAACGTATCATTGACAGACTGAAAGATATACTTGACAACAATTAAAAAACGAAATATTATGGCAATCATTAAAAGACCTCCTCATGACGATGGACCAGTAAATGCCGGAGAACAGCGTTTGCTGGATTTTCTGTCGGTGAAGTTGCCTGACAATTTTTACATTATTCCCAATTGTAACATAGCGATTACGGGACCGAACCGCATCATGAAATATTGGGAGTATGACTGTTTGGTGGTGACTCCTCATGCCCTCTACCATATTGAAAACAAGGATTGGGCTGGCAATCTGGAAGGAGACGACTATGCTTGGTTCCGCAATGGTCAGGAAGTGGCTAACCCGCATAAGACGGCTGGGTTAAAGAGCCGTATTCTTGCATCTAAAATCAAGAACCAGCATCCAGATTGGAATTTTGGTCAAATCATTACGTTGGTAACGCTCAGCCATCCCCAACAATCTAAGTTTGGTTTGGATCCTACGTGCGACACCTACAAGCAGACCTTTACATTAGGGGAATCATTGGCTGAATTTATCTCCAATCACGAACTGGTTTCTCGTTCTGCCAATGGCATCCAGCCTTTGATGAATCAGCTGACGGATTTTCTCACGGGGGAATCGGTAGAGCGGAAACGAGCTGAACGTACCACGATATTCAATTATCGCATAGAGGAAAAGCTTCAGGAAACGGAAGAATTTACCGAATACCTTTGTATTCCTCAGTTTATTGCTACGGCTCGTTATCGGGTTCGTGAATATCCGCTGGATGTGGCTGACAAAAGTCCGAAGGAACTGCAGCAGCTCACCTATTCGGTACAAAATGCTTACATGGCACAAGAGAAGATTGGGGATTCTCCATACATTGTCAACACAAAGTGCCAGATGAATGAAGAGCAGACCTACTACTATGAAATCAGTCGCTACCAGGATGAAAGTTCATTGCGGGCCAAGCTCAATCAGAAGACATTCAAACAGACGGATAAGCTGAGCATCATCATGGATGTGGCGAACGCGCTGAAAGTGGCACATAAGGTGCAGGTATATCACCGCGATGTATGCCCTGAGAACATCTATGTTTACGAAGGGGGTAGAGCTGCATTGGCAAACTTCAGAATGTCGTGGTTTGTGGAGCACATCGACCTGAGCTTCTCGGTTAATGCCACGGGCAATCAGTCTTCACCCTACACAGCGCCAGAGCTGTTGGACGGTGACGTTTCCTCTGCCAGCGATATTTATTCTTTGGGGGTGATTTTTTACCAGCTCATGGTTGGCAAATTGCCTTTTGACAGTGTGGTTACCTTCATGGCTGCCTTAGGGGGTGAACTGCCGGCAGACCATCTGCCCAGTCATGTACTGAAGGAACTGCCTGCATGGATGGATGAGTTTGTTCAGAAGACGATTGTGGCTGATGTCAATAAACGCTGGCAAACAGCCGACGAAGTGCTTGACTTCCTGAACCGGGCTTTTGATGAAGAAGTACATAAAACGATAGCCACGACCCATACGGTCGTAACTACAAAGAAGGAGAAGACTTTATACCTCAAGGATATGAAACCCGGTATGAAGGTTTCTCCCAGTATGACGCTTCACGAAATTCTGGGTAAAGGTGGTTTTGGAAGGGTATTCAAGGTGTGGCACGATATGCAGAAACAATATCTTGCCATCAAGATATTCGAAAAGGATGCCTCGATTGATAACGCCATCAATGAATTTAATGCGCTGAAAGAACTGCATCATCCCAATATTGTAGAGTTCAAGCATAATGACCGGACAGTTCCCGGTGGCTTGTTCTTTACGTTGATGGAGTTGCTGGAGGGAGAGAATTTGCACGAATACACCAAGGGCGACTTGCGACTTCCCGCCGATGAAATCTTCAAGATGGCTACGCAAATTCTGAAAGCGCTGACCTATATGCAGAGCAAGGAACCGCCAGTTTTCCACCGTGATATTAAGCCAAGCAACATCATGTGGCACAAGCGTCAGCAGTACAAGCTGATAGACTTCAATATCTCGGCTACCACTGAGGATAAATCATTTGGCGGCACTTTCCCCTACATGGCTCCAGACCTAATCCTCTCTGGAAACAGAATTGACTGGGATTGCTCCGCAGATACATTTGCGTTGGGTATCACCCTATATGAACTTCTGGCACATGCCTATCCGTGGCCTGGAGGTAACCTGCGTCCTAATATCCATAAGCAACCTACAGATATCCGTAACTATAATGATAAGTTGTCTGATGCGATGGCAGACTTCATCATGAAGTCTATCCGTACAGACAAGAACAAGCGGTTCAAGACAGCCCAAGAAATGCTGGATACCCTGGAAGCTATCGGACTGGATGCTATGCAGAAGGATTCGACGATGATTTCAATCATTCATCAGGGTAAAGAAATGGGTAATCCTGTGGATTACATCAACTCGCTGTATAGCCAAAGTCGTCACGGCAATGGCGGTACAAGAGCTGGTGTCGCCCAACATGCCTTTGATGCGCTGACCTATTCTGAGACACGGTTGGATAGAGAGTTGATAGCTGATATCGAAGCCTTGAAATACAAGTTGATTATCATCACCGGTAATGCAGGTGATGGTAAAACGGCATTTATACACCGGATTGAAGATAAGGGACAGGACAAGCTGCAGTTTGATACCAACAACGGTTCGCAATTCTACATCTCGGGCATTCGATTTGAATCGAACTACGACGGCTCACAGGATGAAGACAACAAGGCGAACGATGAGGTACTGAGTGAGTTTCTTTCTCCCTTCTGTGGATTGAACGATTACACGCAAGCCAAGGAAGGTCGTGTGATAGCCATCAATGAGGGACGTCTGGTGGATTTCTTGTCCATGCACCCCGAACTGCGGATATTGCAGGATAATATCGAGGAGTATTTCTACAAGGAAGGACATGCTGAATTGCTCCCGGGATTGATGGTCATCAACCTGAATCTGCGGTCAGTGACAGCACGGGATGTGGAATCGAAAACTCCAAGTTTGTTGGCTCAGCAAATGAAGAAGCTGACTCGTCCTGAATTGTGGAGCAAATGCCAGAACTGTCCGGTTGCCGACCGCTGTTTTATCAAGTATAACGTAGATACATTCCAGGACACCAGTGCAGGCGATGAAGTCATCAACCGACTGGAATGGTTGGTTCGTACCATTGTATATAAGCGGGAACTGCATATCACCATGCGTGATTTGCGTTCGATGATAGCCTGGATGCTGACTCGTGACTATTCTTGTGATGAAGTCAAGACGCTGATTGAATTGGTCAATGCCAATAACATTCCAGAATATTACTGGCAATACTATTACTTCAATCTCACTGCTCCGGTTGTCTATCCCGATGCCAACAAGGTGGAATATTTCAACTTGCCGACATTGGATTCCAATGACCGACTGGTGAAGTTGCTTCGTGAGACAGACGTGGCTGGTGTGGCACTTCCTGCCTTCGACCGTGATCTGTATTATCGTATCAAACGTCCCAATGACTACATCATATTTAGCGACCGCAAGCATTCCTTGTTGAAGGACTTCAATGATCATAACATGATTATCCCCTCTTATGAGGTGAAATCGGACGATGTACGCATGGCGGTTACCAACCGGCATAAATCGTTTGTTCGTCATCAGTATTTTGAAGGTGCCATAGACTTCAAAAAAAGACTGCCATACAGATATGCCAGTGCTTTTGAAAAGCAGTTGCGTCTGGAGGACCCGAAGGAGTTGGCGCAAACCATGCAGGACCTAGCAAGTGCCATTTCAGCAAGTGAAGGCTGCTCAAATGAGTTGCTGACCAAAGGGTATCTTCTGTTAGCCAGTTCAAACGTAGCTGATCCGATTTCAAAGAGTTACCGCCGTTTCTCTTTGGATGAATTCGAGCTCTATGTGAATAAGACCGAACACTTGACGAAGTACATTGAGTATGAAAGCGACAGCTTGATTTTCCGTCATAAAGAGGATAAGTTTATCCAACTTACGGTGAGTCTCGACCTATATGAAATGCTCAAGTACATCCATGCTGGATTCAGTCCTTCTGTAAACGATTTGCGCGGACGCTTCATTGAGCTGCAGATATTTAAGAATTTGCTGGAGGCAAAAACCTATTCAGAAATACTTGTGACAAAGAACAATCGCAAGTTTACTGCAATACGTTTAGACAGTCAAAAGCACATAGTCATTGAACCTCTTAACGTGTAATGATATGATATTAAAACTAAAGAAAGGAACGGGGGTACAGGCGTTCCTCAATAAAGATATATTCTATGTCGATGTTAAGTCGGTAAAATTGGATCGTGTTTTGACCAATTTGTTCATCAAGATGTATGCTGATGGCGCTCCTGTATATATGTCTTTCCGTAAAGAATATACCATCGACATACTGAAAGAGAACCTGGCTATCTTGGAAAATCAGGGTGTCATCCGTGGTGTAACAGATAATCCGGATGGCGTAGAGGACTGGCTTCGCAGTTCGCTGCTTGAATTGGTCAACCGTGGAAATGTGGTGAAAGAACATGTCTCTACACTCAAGCCGTTGCATCTGTTGAGTTTCCGCGTACAAAACAGTAAGTACTGCCGTGACTACCGCGCTTCCGACCAGCTTTATCTGATGCTGCGCAGTAATCCGGAGGTCATGCACGGTTTGGTAAGATACCTCAGTAAAGGCTGGGACAAGCAAACAGGCGAACTCGTCAAGAGTGAGGATTTGGATGTGGACACTACCGGTATTCTGTATATTACGAAACCTTTGAAGGAACGTAAGACCTTGAACAAAGTGGCTGAATCCATACCACAGCCCTTCCTGCGTGAACAGGCTGCATTGTTCAACGATGATATTCGCAGGCTCTTGCTTTATAAGGACAAGCTGCCCAGAGCGGTGTTTATTGACTATTTGAGAATCCTCTGTGGCTTTCATTTGGCTTTGTATGCCATGAAGGTGATTTATCTGTTGCCTAAAATGGTTGATGCCGGTTCCCGTCAGGTCGTCGATGACTGGTCGATGCTTTTGGATGTGACTGATGACTTGGATAGTATTGTTTCCACTTATGCTTGTAAGGATGTCGAAAGACTTCAGAATAGCATTGGCAAGTACATTCGGGCAACTTATATGGCCGATATCATCCAAGACCGAAAAGACTGCTCCATTGATGAAGCCTTGAGAATACTGAAAGAAGACAACAACAAGTCAGACGGATTTTATGAATCGGTACTGAATGGAATACGCAAGGATCTTCCCAATTCTGACGAGAAGGAATTTGACAAGGAGGACTTTAGGGAAATGCTGGAACTTTTCCCCGAAGAAGATTACTTCGACATGCTGGTTCATGTCTTGGAAAAATCAAACTTGGGTAATTATCAATATCGCTATTTGCATGATTTCCTGGATGCGGTTACGATGAAGAACTCTCCATCCAAACTGCTGGCTGACAGTCGTTCTCGTCGCCATCCCAGACGGGGTGCACTGGGTTCCAAGTTGTTGGAAACGCTGGTTCAACTGTTGGTACTGAAAGAAAAGACAGATGGAAGTTATGAAACCCGTTCCTTATCCATCGATGAATTGATCCAGGAA
Source organism: uncultured Bacteroides sp. (assembly GCA_945965395.1). Classification (GTDB taxonomy): domain Bacteria; phylum Bacteroidota; class Bacteroidia; order Bacteroidales; family Bacteroidaceae; genus Phocaeicola. Next base: position 32,149 of record CAMFND010000126.1, on the reverse strand, counting down.
ATAAGAAATCGCTATGGGTTAATTATCAATGGTGTCAATGAAGAGCGTTTTGCAAACGCTGATGTAGAAATGAATGAAGCATTTCGCACGAATGTAGAAGCTTTCAAGGACAAACTTCGTCAGATTGGTTTCTATACGGACATGAGTGATGCTTGTATTCTACAGAAGATTCGTCCACGCTATAAATTGTAAACAATGGAAGAAATTAGAACACTATATTACGAACGTTTTATTCAACACGTCGTTGAAGTATATGCACCAAAGCTGAAGCAGGTTCGCCCAGGGCACTGTATGAAGATAACCGGTCTTGCTCTGAAGGAACTTCGTGTATTGCTTCCTTTGTTGCGTCCTATCAATGAGAATCTGTCTGTATTCATCCTCTCGGAAGAGGAAAAAGGGGATGAATATATCCATGCAACGAAACTCATTGAATTGAGAAATGACCCGTCCAAAGCGGTATTGATTTTGGTCCCGACCAACAGTAGAACATCGGCTGAAGACTCCTATGGTGACGCTACGTTCCAAAACTTGTCGGCATCAGACCTTCAGGATTCCTTTGTCTATAAATTGATGGATGAGATGCCCGAAGAAAAGAGGTCGAACTGGTCCCAAATCTTCGAACTGTTAAGGGATGAAGTGCATGCCTACATGAGTGATCTTATTTCCTATATCCTGTATCTTGAACTGAACCAGTATTCAAGTGAGGCTTGGGGAAATGGGTTGTTCGTATTTGGCATGTGGCCGGACAGTGAACTTTTCAAAGAAGAGAATGCTGTCCGCAGACGTTTTATGCTGAACAAAGAAAAAGCATCGGCCATTCTTGCTGATTTTTCTTTGACTGCAGCTGACCGTATAGCTTCTCTTCCGATTGAAAGAGGAACCATTCAGCGTGCGCTCATGACCTTCTTGACTTCTGATGATTCTTTGAACGATGCCAACTCGCTGTTTGAGTGTATTCTTTGCAAACATCCGGAATTTAATTATGCGAAGATGCCTTGGCTTGAAATAGGTTCTTCCGGACCTGTAAAGGTCATGGTGGACTTGAATACAGGTAAGGATTCCAAGAAAGAATTGGTCAAGGATGAAGAAGGGAATTTTGTCCTGAACATCTTGTCGGAGAAGAAATCAAAAGTTTCCTTCACCATTACAACCGACCCTGCGCCTAAAGATAACCCTGCCATTGTTTCTTTCGAAATTGCGTTGGTTGACATCGACGACTTTTCAGAGGTGGGTGTAATCAAAAAAGCCAAGGTAGGAACCAACAAACGTGCTACACGCAAGATGTCAGTGAACATTGCAGACGGCATGTTTGACGAAGGTGACTATCTGCTTCGTGTGCGAGCTTTAGATGAGAATGGCATTGTGCTTGAGCAAAAGAAAATGTTCAAGGAAGACCAGGTACAGGCAGCTTGGGAAGAAGCCAAGAAAGAGAATCCCAACCTTCAGATGGAACAGTATCGCTTGGAACACCATGTTGCTTACTGTAACGAATCTGCTGTATTTACCATTGTGAACGATGGAGAAGTGCCCGAAGGTCAGATTGACAAACGTGCCAAAGTCAACAGCTACACACAGGCCATCATACTCTATCGCTCGGCTCATTTGGCTAAAAATGAAGACTTGGAGATTCCAACTGATGGCGTTGATCGCAATCGGTGGGTCGATGGTAATCTCAACAACACCTATCATTTTGATTTTGGAGCGGCTTATGCTTACCAAATTCAAATGTCAAAGAAGTTGATCCAACTCGAATCCACCTTCTTGAAAAATGCGAATGATTTTGGTTACATCGAGGCTTTGCTCGGCGGTAATCCTACAGATGCGTATTTGATGAATCCGAATGATACTGCCGTTCGTGAACCGTTGTTCGTTCCTGTGTCTGATATTCATATTCCAAACGAATTGGGAGCATTGAGAGAAGACCTCTTTGCTATCATCAGAGAGTCAGCAGAAGACGAAACCGGTTTGACCAGCACTTTGGATTTCACCAGCAATTTGGGCTTGATTAAAGCTTATCTGTCTGAGTATGATGCTTGGCTCAGAGAAGAATTGGAGAAAGACCTGAGCACGGAAGCTGTCGTCAAACTTCAAAATATTGATACAGTTCTATTGTCGGTAGAAATGCCTGATGGCAGTAAGACCAAGATTAAGATGATTAGTCCCTTGCACCCGTTGCGACTGGCTTGGATTGTAAATCTCTATGAACTGTATCAAGACTGGGAAGAGCGTACCATTGAGAATCCAAAGTATAGAAAAGCATGGTATCGGAAATTGGACAAGCTTTTCCAGGGTCAAATACCTATGAATGTAGCGCCTATCGTATTGAGTGATGACCCGCTGAAGGAAGCCTATCAGTACATCGGTGAACTGACATTTGGCTGGGGAGCTTATGCACAACCGACCCAGTCGGAAGAGGCTTTTTCTTCAGGCAATCGTCAGTTGAAATCCTACGTTTCCATGCTGTTGAATGTGGCAAGGGAAAAGCGCATTGATAGTGATGTGAATCTGGACCTAGTGGTACGCCATCTGTTCAACTACAGCGTATCTCATCCCTATACGGACAAATTGGTAATCAATTTATTTAACGCAGGAGATGCTGCTACATTTGCAGAAGCATTGGTACGCTTGGAAAAGATTGGAATCGGGCATGAACTGACCTATGAAATCAGACTGTTTACTGATGAAAACATGTTGCAGTCTGGCGAATCTTTCAAGGATTTGCTTGACCCGGAATCGGCTGTTGCCAACGATGCGGAAGTATTTTCACAAGCTTCTGCTAACCGCTTGTTCCCCAAGCTTCGCTTTTCTTTAAATAAGACAAGTGACTTTATCAACAAGCATGATGACTATCAAGCTCATCTGTCTTTCCTGGTAAATCCGTTTATTGTAAGTACAGAGCCCTCTCGCCCAAGTGAGCTGAGCCGCTCTTTCTTCTTGAATGGTACCATTTGCAGGGATATAGTAGAAGCGAAGCCGATTGGTAAAACATTCGTTTGGAATCGCTATTATTCCAACAAGAGCTTGCCGAACCCAGTATCAGAATCGGCGAATTTGGAAGTTAGCTTGTTTGCCCGTTTACAGGAAGTGATTGGTAAAATGCTTTCTTCTACCATTGAAGAATCTGTACCGGCAACAACACTCCGTTTGAAGGAGAGTGATATGATGTTGCTGTCGTTCATTCATGACAGCAGCGATTGGGTGATTACGTTCGACAAGAATATGGGACCTGAATTCTATGATCTTCCCTGCGGTGATTCCGATGTCCCGTATCTGTTAGATTATGTCCCGAATGATGAAGCGACAGGTATATCTTCTTATCTGACCACGAAACCTACCAGCGAAATTGCGTCCTTGATGGTTCCGCTTTTCAAACAGTATGGAATTGATATTGAAGACAAGGAGAACTTCAAGCAAATTCTGGAGGATGTCCGTTCCGTGAGCAGCTCGTTGATTATGCAAGTTAATACAACATCCCGGAAAGGATTCGAAGTAATAGGTACCACCTTGACCAAACGCTTCCTGGAAAAGAAGGGTATCACGACAGAATCAATCATGATTCCGATTGATCTGCATAAAGAGTTATTCGTTGATTTGGATAGCGAAAACCAAGAACGGGCAGATAATCTTGTTGTCAAGATTGATGTTAAGCGCAAGGAAATCTTATTTAATGTGGTTGAGATAAAATGCAGAAATGCCTATTATCAGGCTGATGAACTGCACATGAAGATTGTCAACCAGATTGAAAATACCATCCTGGCACTTCGCTCCCATTTTGAAATTGCGGTGGATGGACATGACCGACTTGACCGTGAACTGAAAGTGCTGGAATTAAAGTCGCTCCTGGAATTTTACATCAATCGCTCGTTACGATATGGTCAACTTAATCCGGATAAGGCTCATGAATACAAAGTATTTTTGAGCAAACTCTCTGATGGTTATTCCGTCCGTTTCAAACGGCTTGGCGTAATCTTTGATTTCATGCAAACTGAACGCCAAAAGAAGGATTTCTATGGTGATACGCTAATCTACACGATGGGTAATCCGGTCATTGAGCAGATTCTCGATGAAAGTAGTGACTTGAAGACTCAAATTCTGGAAGCTCAAGACAATGACTTTGTCAATTTCTTTGAGCCGACATTCAGTGTAACTACAACAGGTATGGAAGCTCAGCCAAAACCTGTTCAGCCCGTTGAAGTATCAACGCATATTGACACGGATTATGAAGTGATTGTTCCGAAGGAACCGGAAGCCGATCCTGTTGTGTCGAAGACTGAAAATTCAGCTAAGGTGAAAACAGAAAATCATTCTGTAATCTTTGACCATCCGGAAGAAGAGTCAGACAATTCACAAACAGCAACTGTAGAAACCTGTCCTGAATCGGAAGGACAAGTTCCTGCGGTTGATTCCGTACATACCGAACCCAAAGTTCCTGAGGCCAATGCAGGCACTGAAGAAAATGGTACTGGAGATGATCATCCATTACCGGCAGACCCTGTAGATGTACCGGTTCACCAGCCTGAAACCGATCCGAATTATCAGGAACCTCTGGTAGATGTCATCGTTGGGAAAAACAGTGATTCTCCCCAATTCGGTGTATTAGGAAAAATGGTTTCGAATGGGCGCGTGATTGGTATGGACTTGAACGAGTGTAATACAATCAGCTTGTTTGGCGTACAGGGTGCTGGTAAGAGTTACACCATCGGTTCTGTCACAGAAATGGTTCTGAAGCAGTATTCTAAGGTAAACAAACTGCCAGCTCCTATGGCCGGGGTTATTTTCCACTACAGCGAAAGCATGGATTATGCTCCCGAGTTCACGTCGATGGTATATCCTAATGATGAAGCTGGTCAGTTGGCTAAGTTAAAGGCTGAATATGGTGCTGAAGCCCACTCTGTCAAGGACGTTATCCTCCTTGCCCCCGAAGCACAAGTGGAATTACGCAAGGCTCAATATCCGGACTTGGAGGTACATGCCATCGGTTTTGATTCTTCTGAGCTGGCTGTACGAGACTGGTTGTTCCTTTTGGCTGCTTTAGGCAATGACTCTGCTTATATCAAAGAACTCAAACAGATCATGAAAGCATGTCGCTACAATATGTCGTTGGCAAATATTCGCCAAGGTGTTGCAAGCAGCGACCACCTTTCTACTTCTCAGAGGGCATTAGCCAATACAAAATTGGATTTTGCAGAGGAGTATATTTCTGACGGCTGTAAGCTGCAGCAATATCTCCGTCCGGGAAGATTGATTATAGTCGATTTGCGTGACGAGTTTATTGAAAAAGAGGAAGCTCTTGGTCTGTTTGTTGTCATGCTTAATATCTTCTCAAGTGTGATGACGGTGGACGGAAAGGCTTTCAATAAGTTCATCGTCTTTGATGAAGCGCATAAATACATGAACAACAAGGAACTGGTGGATTCTATTACGACCGCAATCCGAGAGATGCGTCATAAGGGCGTTTCCATCATGATTGCAAGCCAGGATCCGATGAGCTTACCTACGGAAATTATAGAACTAAGTTCCATGGTTGTGATGCACCGATTCAGTTCACCAGCCTGGGTTAAGCATGTTCAGAAAGCGATAACTCCGCTGCAGACCTTAACAGCCACAGAAATGGCTGCATTGGGTTCTGGTGAAGCATATCTGTGGGCAAACAAAGCTACTGATAAGGCAATAACCCAGCGTCCTATAAAAATCAGTATTCGTCCACGTGTAACAAAACATGGTGGTGATACGATACAAGCTGTAAAAGAATGAACATAACAGAATATTCAAATAAAGGAAGCAGAACAGTGAATCAGGATTATATAATCCATCGGTCACTGTCTGCTGACTCTGCAATATTTGTTTTAGCTGATGGTATGGGTGGCTACTCACATGGTGAGATAGCCGCTCAGACCGTGGCTACAAAAATTGTGAGTTTTATAGAGAAAAATATGACAAATTACTCTCCGGAAGATTTAATAAGGGAGTCAATCGCTTTTGCCAACGATGCCCTTATGGTTAAACGAATGGAATTGGGTGGAAAAAAGATGGGAACTGTTATTGCTGTCCTTTTGATACTCAATAGCCAGGCATATATTGCTTGGTTGGGTGATAGTAGAGTATATAAATACAGTGATGGCGAGATGATGACCTGTACAACAGATCATTCCATCGTGCAGCAGCTGTCTGCTAAAGTGAATATAACGCCCTCGATTTATGAGAAATATGGAGCAATAGTAACTCGCGCCGTCATGGGTGATGAACTTAAAGATGAAATTCCTATTAAAGTGGTATCTGCCCAGAAGAACGATGTATTCTTATTGTGTTCAGATGGTTTTCATAAACAGCTTCCCGTAGAGGAATATATGGCGTCAAGTGACAATACCAATCTGAAGTGTTTGAATGACATGGCTTCTGACATGGATGATAATTATTCATTCATAAAAGTGGAATTATAATGATACTGAGCAACATAGTCATTGACGATATTAAATCAAAATCCGGTCTTCTTTTTGATCAGGCTAAAGATTTTGAAGTGTTGGCAAAACTGATATTGGAGGTTACACAACGTTCTATCGGCATAACCACGCTAAAAAGATTGTTGGGGTATATTAATGATGACCATCGCACAAATTCCTATACGCTCAATACCATTGCATTGTACTTAGGTTACTCTACATGGGATGCTTATCTACTGGCTCGTTCTGTAGATAGTATATTGGGATTTCAAGATATGGCAGTGTATGTAAAGTCCTTGGATGTAAATACGGAAATATGCGTCAAGTACATGGATCGTGTGGTCAGATTCAAGGTAATCATGTTTCATGAAGAAAAGACATTGGAAGTCATCCAAGCTTCGAATAGCAGTCTTCTTCCAAACGATATTCTTCTCATACACAAGATAGAAAAGGGTAAGAGGCTGGAAGCTGAGAAAGTTTTTCGGGGTGATTTGATTGGGAATTACAAAACAAGTAGTGAACTAACTTCTGTTGAAATTTCCAATCCGGATGACATCGGTAAGCAATGACTTCATGCATACAGACCCGTAGACAATAGAAGGCAACTGTCCTTCATTATTAAAGGCAATTCTGCGGTTATACAACCAGGTTATAACTGTAGGATTGCCTTTTCCTTGTTATTTACGTTTAGTCAAAGAATAAATGGAACAAATTCCAACGAGAGGTAAATGGTTGGGATATGTAATCCTCAAAAAATAAAAGGGAGAAAGCCTGTAAAACTTCCTCCCTTGTTTCTATGTCAAATGAAAAAATTAGCGCAGTTTCAGAATGTAGTGTTCTGCAAGTTCGCCTTGATTGACTGTGCCCAAACTATCTGACAGCATATAGCCAGTTTCAACACGCTTATAGTAAGTCTTCTCTCCTGAAGAAGGAGTGACCAATTCGATCAGGTCTTTGCCAATCAAGTGATAAACTCCGCTTGTTTCAAAGTTCGCATCCTTTTCACCAATGTATTCCTGTTTGTAAGAATACGTACTGTCTGCATTTACAGTCAGTGAAGTACGGATACCTTCAGATGATGCGGCAGGCAAAGTACCTTCAAAAGTACCTGTCATGACAAGAGTGGTTGTTGTATCGGTTGCTGTTGCGACTGCTGCAGTAGTTGCCGGTTCCTTAGTTGCAGCCTCTTTCTTAGGGCTGTTTGTGCAAGCTGCCATGCTAATCAGCAAAGCTGCTGCCAAGGCTAGGTTCATCTTTTTCATACCTAAAATCCTTTCTTTTAAAAGTTTGTCTTAAACTGATGTTTTTTTAAAAACGCGCAAAAGTATATACTATTTCTGAAACGAAAGAACAATATCTTGATATATTTTCGACTTTAACATTGTTAATTGTACTAGTTGCTAAACAAGGTATTACTGATCAGTGGATAGTTAAACAAATGCTGCTATTCTAATTGGAAATGACGGTTTAATGATTTATAGACAGACACCATCCGGTTTACTCCGTGTCTATGACACCAAGCAAAACTCGGCTGATAGACTTTGGCAACAGGTGGAGGACTCCCGTCCATTGCCACAGAGAGAAACAGCAGGGTTTCACTTTGCTCCACTCAGCTGTTTCTCACAGTGTCAATGAGGTTGGGAAACATATCTACAAATGATAACTTGCTCGATGGTTCTACCGAACGCAGGCTGACGCTTGCAGAAGTGGAACCATCGAATGGTTTATACGGTTAGCTCACAGATGTTGGTCCCCATTTCCGACTTATCGTATTGTATGCGATGCCGGAAGTGACGACCTTTTGGGAAGAATATGCCATTCGGTTTGCTCCGTGTCTGTGACACCAAGCAAAGCTCGGCTGACAGGCTGTTACTACTGATGGAAGTTCCAGTCCATTGCCACAGAGAGAAGCAGCAGGGTTTCACTTCGCTCCACTCAGCTGTTTCTCACAGTGTCAATGAGGTTGGGAAACTGGTCTTCAAACGGTGATTTGCACGATGGTTCAACCGAACGCAGGCTTACGCTTGCAGAAGTAGAGCCATCGAATGGTTTATGCAGTTAGCTCACAGATGTTGGTCACCACTTCCGACTTATCGTATTTTATGCGATGCCGGAAGTGATGACCTTTGGGGAAGGATATGTCATCCGGTTTGCTCCGTGTCGGTGACACCAAGCAAAGCTCGGCTGATAGGCTTTTGCGACAAGCGGAATACTCCAATCCGTTGCCATAGAGAGAACCTGCAAGGCTCCACTTCGCTTCACTTTGTAGGTTCCCACAACGGCAACGGTTTTCGGGTAGCTCATCTTCAAGATGGTCAGGATGCCGGGTAACGTGGACTTTCTGAGGAATATGTTTGAGACAGCCTGTTAGGGCTAATCTTTTCCCTTGTAGTCATAATCTGGAATTTTTTGAAAACCATTGGATCTTCTTGGTCCAATGGTTTTCTACGTGCAAAAGTACTGCGGACGGGAGAAACGTCAAGTGCCGCTGAAGCTTTCGGACTGAGGACTTTCCGGCAGCCTTCCACAATTTGTGTCAAATTGGGTATTCCGTAAAGTCCTCGGACCTCACACTTGCCTTATTCTCCCTGTTGTCCGCAGTGAGGAACTGCACGAAAAACGGTTTTCCCGACCAAGAAGCTCTAAAGGGCTTCACAAGAGGGAGAAGAATCGGAAACGTAACCAACTTAAATGATACAATTATGTGCAGACTTATGACAACACAGTTGGAGGAAGCCTTGAAAGGCTATCCTCTCTATTCCCAGGACGGCAAGGGAAAGGAAGCGATTTGCCGTGCCATCTTTGCGCTCGGTGGTGTGCGGTGGTTCATTCTTGAAGGCGAAAAGGAAGGCAGCGACACCATCCTCTTCGGTATCGTCATCGGACTGATGGAGGACGAGTACGGCTACATCTCCCTGAACGAGCTTTCTGAAATCGAACTGGACTTGACCAGACAGGGCTTCGGCAAGCTGCAGGTCCGTCAGCAGGAAGACTTCCAGCCGACACCGCTGAAGAAACTGCGCGACAGCCGGCTACAGGAGTTCCTTGCAAGAATGGGCAGTTGAGTGTGACAATGAAGTAATAACAAAATGACCTGCCTTATCCGTCACGGACCGGGCAGGTCTCAAATAGTAGGTTTAGTCTGAGATATGAGGAATGGAAATATATTCAGTATCGCAGCCCAACTCGGTTGGACTGCTTCCGCTCAGTACAAGGAAGGCAAACTCTTCTTTGACTTCCAACGGAAGACTTTGAGCGGTGTGCCGTTTACCTTCACGGCAGAAATGAAGGACGGCAAGGTAAGTAACCTGGTGAAGGAGATTGAGTCCTTCGTGGATGCCATCGAACCGGAGACTTGTGCTTCGGAGTGGATGGTCCGGTCGGGCGCCGTGGCACCATCCCGTTTCCGGCAGGCCGTGAGCGACATGGATGCCATCCGCACCGAAGCGTGGCTGTTGGCTTGCCAGCTGGCCGAAGCGGACGGCAAATTTGTCTTGGCAGGTCTGCCCTGGAGCCAGTGGAACTGAGTTCCGCAAGAAGGCAAGTTAAAAGGCAGCCCTCTATCCACGAGGGCTGTTCTTGAACTTGCGTCCTCTTCTCGGGAGACCTGCTTCCTTGTAGGCAATGAGGTCGCTTCCCTGGAAGAGGATGCCCCTTTTATCGGTATGGATCCGGATAAAAGGCAAAGGTCGCTCGGGATTGTTGATGTAGTCGTAGATGGTGCATCGGTGTACCCCGAGATACAGGCAGGCTTCCTTGATGGTGTAGTTCCGGTCAGGAGCTATCGCTATCCATGTGTTCTTCAAGTCGGTCATAGGCATAAGCGTTTGATGCAGTAAAATTACGAAGAAAGCTCTTGTGTGACAATAGCTTCCGTGTGATGCAATGAGGGATTTTGGGTGACTTTGTGGGATTTTGTGATACCCCTTGCAAAAGGTTGCTTAAACATTCATCCATCTTTCATCCAAGAATAGCGCTTAGTATGGTGTGCAGCCAAAAAACAATGTGTTTTCTATGGGCGGCATATATTCGGGCGTTGAATCGGGTGACTGTTGACATGGCCCTTGAGCCCTTTTCCTGGATTTCCGAACCCCCTCTATATCAATACTTTTCTTTTTTATAAAGAATAAAGAGTATAGATAGATGTCGGAAAAGTGTCAACGTGAGGATATGAACGAAAGTAGGCCAATGGATTTTGTCAACGGCTGTCAACGATTGTCAACACTAATGGCTATATAGATGTAATTGATAATCAGCAGATAATGAAATATCAACCGTGTCATTGCAAAATAAGGTGGGTCTGAGTGGAAATGATATGTTTTTTAAAAGAAGGAGAAGACGATGGAAAGCGGATGTAGCAGGCATAGCTTATGGTGATTACGAGGCTAAGTTTCTGTCGTGATACATGCTCATGAATGAAGCAGGAAGATAAACGCTCACCGTTTTCTCATCTTGCCTACGAGGATATTTTTTTGCAAAGGTAGGCTGTCCCCACCAAACGTCAAATCCCTTGCAGAAAATCTTCCTCAAACAAGTTGAGCGTATTTTCTGCCCTGAATTTGCCTAATTGGTGGCTGCCAGCACTCTGAGAAAAGCAAAAAACATCCCTTCGGACAAGCTGCAAAACAGCAAAACAAGAGGGAAAAAAAAATCAGAGCGTATGGCACACATGGACAATCACCTCAAGAAGCAGTTGGAAAAGCCTCAGACATGGTTCTGCAAGTATTTCCCGAAACGCATCCGCAACGTCGGCGAAAAGGAAATGGCTGACAGACAGATGGTATATGATTTCAAGGACGGAAGAAGCTTTGAAGCAGTGGCACAAATGACCGCAGCAAGCCTAAAGGAGCAGTATGGCGATGGCTGCAAGGACATCACCTTTGTTCCGGTTCCGGCATCCACCTCCGAGAAGAACAAACTCCGCTACAAGGCATTTTGCGAGAGAGTCTGCAAACTGACCGGAGCCATCAACGGCTTTGAGCATGTAAAGGTAATCGGTGGGCGCCTTGCCATCCACGAGAACCGCAAGTTGGAGAAGGAAATCCGCAAGGTGAGCATCATCGAGTTTGATGAAATTTGGTTCAAAGGCAAGAATATTGTTACCTTTGACGATGTAATCACCCGCGGCATCACTTGGGCTACCTATTCCGACCAATTGGAGAACTTGGGTGCACACGTCCTCAGTGGCATCTTCTTGGCTAAAACCCATTATAAAGTAACAACGAACTGACAATGATAGAAAAGAAAATGACGAAGGTAAAGGCAACGGCAAAGGCGGTTGCCTTTACCGGACATAGAGAAATATCCCACATCCACCAAGAACAAGTAAGGGTACGGCTGAAGGAAGCCGTTTTACAAGCCATCCGTCAAGGAGCGAGCAAGTTCTACTGCGGCATGGCGCTCGGTTTCGACATGATGGCAGCGGAGGAAGTCCTTTCCCTCAAGTTGAGCATCCCCATGCTGAAACTGGTAGCAGTCGTTCCCTTCAAGGGACAGAGCGCTTCCTGGTCCATGGTGGAGCAGCAACGCTATGCCTATATCCTTTCCAAAGCAGACGATGTGGTGCATCTGAGTGAAGACTACTTCAACGGATGCTATTTCAAACGGAACGACTACATGCTGTCGCATTCCGGCAGTGTGATAGCCTACTTTGACGGCAAGCCGAAGGGCGGCACAGCCTACACCTGTCGCAAGGCAAGGGAGAAGCGGATGCCTGTCGTCAATGTGTATTAGTTTACTGCTTCAATAAACGAGTAACGGGAAGCTAAACGCAAAAATATTTGCGTCCAGCTTCCCGTTTTGCGTGAAAATGGGCTATTTTTGATGGTTGAACGCAAATATTTTTGCGTTCGTTCCTTGGAAAGTTTCTTCCAGAAAGATTGTTTGGAAGAAAAATCAGCCGGATTAAGCTTCGATTAAGGATATAGGCTGTTAATCAGCCCAAACTGGCTGGCTTTTCCAATTCTCAGGAAACCCCATTGCTGAAATATCAATCATCGGATATTTTTCCAACAACGCCAGAAGCTGAGTTTTAAAATCATTGCCTGGGCGGATAATATCCATAAAGTGCTTCAGAATGCAGAGTGTAAAGAATACACGTCCCTGCTGTACCTCACCTGTAAGCCATGGGCGCATTGGCCTGGTCATGGTTAGGGCACGCAACGACAAAGAGCGGTTCCACAGACGGGCATGATGACAGCAGGAGTTACGCGTCAAAGTAATGATGGTCATCCATGATACGAAAACGGGTACCGACAACCCGAAGTACTTTGCAATCTTCTTCCGGAGCTGGTTGCTGGCAATGTTTTCATAAACTCGTGTCAATGTTCCCAAAGGTATGATTTCAGCCAACATCCAGGAAGGTGGGTAGGGTTCATCATAGGTGCGCTTGAAATGGCAGATAAAATCCTCCCGGCTGGTCTGCAGTTCTTTATCAATGAGTGCCTTGGTTCTATTGAACTTTTCTGTATTGGCAAAATACGATGGGGATGAAATCCAGAACACATCATTGGTTTCTGCACACAGGATGTTGGTGATGGCACTGCGGACTGCAATTTCTATGCGTTCGATTTGATTAAAAACAAGTAAGCGAAACTCCCGGTCAAATTCATAGAGGCTTAATGCACCATTCAAAGTGCTGCCTCTCTTATAAATATGATTGTTTTTGGGAATTTCCAAGAACGGGTATAAGTATCCTGACAAGCGGTAATAGCCTATAGATTTTAAAATCTGCTCGGCATTCATCGTTTCAGAAAAATCTAATCCTCTGCTTTTCAGTATAGTTAAAAGCTCGGCTGGTGATGAGTATTGCTTGGTGTATCTCATATATAAAAAAAACGACCCGCCGATTTAAGCATTGTGAAGAGGCTTGGCGGGTTCTTGTGATGCAAAGATAAGAAAGATATTTGGTCTAACCAAATTCTTTAGCTTATTTCTGCATGGTTATTAGCCTTTTCTGGGTGTATAATAATGTTAGTATATCGCTTGAATTAAAAATGTCAGTTGTCATGTATCGTCTTCACTATCTTCCGCTATCGCTACCGTTTCCAAATCCAGTCCGAACATCTCTTTCAACTGCAGGTAATCAAAGCACATGGCTTTCGGTCGGTTGGCCCTGATGCGCCGGCACATTTTGCCGTCCTTCTCTTCGATGATGTAGTCCGGGGTGCCGTTGGACAGCATGATGTGGAACCGGTCCTGCTTCAATCCGAGAAATGCCGGATGGGATTTCAGATAAGAGAGAATGGTGGACCACGACGAGCGGTTGGCCGTGATGTTCTGGGTGGAGTTCCGGCTGCTGAACAGCGAGGAGATGGCCGCCATATTTAGGTAAAGAATCGGGTGGGCCTCCTTGAACTCGATGTCCATGTTCGTCAGCATCGGACGGAACTTCGTGAGGTAACGGATGTTGAAGTGTACCTTCTCCACGCATTTGCCGATACTCTGCCAGCCCTGGAGCATATTCCAGAAGTCTGCCACTTCGGAACTTTCCTTGGCCAGTTCATTCTGGTTGCGCATACCGCTGATACAGGTCTCCAGCATCTGGGTGTAGTTGAACGGCAGGTTCAGAACGGTTTCCAGCGTACGGAAAGCAGCCAGCGGAATCACCCAGTTGCCGAAGATACGGTCATGGATCTGTTCATCCTCCATCCGGATGGCCAGTTCGTTCTTGGTGATACCGTACAAGGTAGAGAAGTTCTTCTCAAAGAGGTCGCGGTATTTGAGAATCTCCAGGGTCAAATGGGTCAGACCTAAATTGCAGATGGCCTGCAGCTCTTCGTAGTGATTCTTTTCCAGTATGCTGAAACTGGTCTTGGAATATTCCAGAAATAGTACACGGGTATAGAGCGCCATGTCCTGAGTAGGCTTTTCTTGACCGCAGATGACCACTCCGGTCGTCACAATGGTCTGGGTGGCCATACCGTCCGTCTGGGTGTTCTTCTTGGTCTGTCCACCGCCGCCCCAAAGTCCCTTGAGAAAGGCAATCTTTCGGATGTCGAGGTCGTTCTTGTATTCATCAAACACGACAAGAATGTTTACAGCCTGAGATACCCGGTCGTTCATGGCCGGAACGGAAGCCACACCCATGTTCGGCGGTTCCACGTCATGCAGGAAGAAAGCCTCCAGACTGGTGGCCAGGGTGGTTTTACCTGTACCTTTCTCACCGAATAAATTTAAGATGGGGAAATGCCGGGTCTTTCGATATACGATGTCACGGAATAGGGTAGCAAGCAGATAGCCGAAAGCCACCCGGGCATTGTTTCCGAAGACGGCAGTCAGCTTTTCTACATAGTCGTAGAGCAAGGCGCCGCTTTTGTTGGTATGCACCATCAGGCGCTCAAACTGGAAGATTTCCGTGTTGTCGCGGTAAATCTTGGAGGTCGCCGGAATGTAATAGGCGCAATTCTGCTTGTCCGTGATGATGCCCATGTCATCCACTTCATGGAACTCGCCGTCCTGAACAATGCCGTTACCGAAAGCGAAGAACTCCTTGCTTTCGTTCCAGCCCAGCTTGCGGATGCGCTCGGCTGTTCGGGTGCGGGCATACAGAAACTCCTTGACGTTGTTGAGCTTGTCTATCTTGCCGAACCACAAGAAGTTGCCGCAGGAGCCAATCTTCTGCTGGAAGTTGGCAATCGACACCAGGTCCGACTCCTTCAGTTCCACCATGCAGATTTCACGGAACGAATTGGTGAGCCGAAACAGACGTACACCGTTGCTCTCGTCATGGATGTGGAACAGGGGTTCCATCACGAAGTTGGAAAGCCGGATAGGGTCTTCATCCTCTTTCCCCATACAGAAATAACAGTTGTTGCGGACAAAAAGTCCCACTTGCCGGAGCGCATCCGTTTCTTCCTGCTTCCGGTCCATGGCCAGAGAGCGGCTGTTCTTCTTGGATTCGTTGCGCACCTGCTCCACGGCGCTCCGCCACAGCCGGGTCTTGCCGTGAATCTTTCCCAGCTGCTCGATACACTTGGTATAGACCATCTGGTCCTTGACATAGCGCAGCAGTCCGGCAATCCGGCTAACACATTGCCCTTCTTCGGCGAGTGAATCCACTTGGGCAAACAGTTTCTCCGCCATCCAGACAATGAAATACTTTTCCTTCAGGTTGCGGTAGATGTCCATGTCCAGAATGTAGCTGTCCGCATCATTCTTGACAAGCACTTCCCGTTGGGCATCTTTTGGAATAGTCCCTTCATACTTTTCCAGCAGTTCTTCATCCGTCAGTTCTCTCAAGCCAAACGGCAGTTCTCGGACGGTGACGGTGAACCCTTTCTGTACGGCCAAGGCGCCGTTTTCCATAACCGCCTTGAAACCGGGTCCGTAGGGACTGCCTTTGGCCAAATCCGTATCGGGAATGAAACAAAGCGAGCTGGTGTAATGCTTCAATATCTCAAACTGGTTCTCGTTCCAGGCTGTTCCGAGGGTGGCCACCGTATTCTCCAATCCGATGGACTGCAGGCGCAGCACATCCGGCGCTCCTTCCACAATAATGAAGTTGGCCGCGTCACGCAGACGGAAAGCCCGGTCAATGCCGAACAAGGTTTCTCCCTTGGTATAGAGCAGGCTGGTGATGGAGTTGATGTATTTGGGCGCTTTGGGATGGGTGCCGATATACCGGGCCGTATAAGCGATGATGCGTCCCCATTTGTTCCGGATGGGAATCATGATACGTTCACGGAACATCGGATAGAGCTTATCGTCTTCATTTTTCCGGAGCATCCCCAGCTCAATCAGAAACTCTTCGTTCAATCCCTGCTGTTTGCAAAAGTCCATGAACGTATGGCTTTCCCTTGGCGCATAACCGATTCCTGCTTCTGCACAGAAGTTCTCCGGCCATCGGTTGTAGGCATACTCCCGGGCATGACGGCTGTCATCATTGGCTGAAATGCGCAGATTCTCTGTAAAGAAGGTCTGTACCTTTTCCAGTATGGCATACAGGGAATCCTTGTGTGCCTGCTTTGTCTTGTCGGCATCCGAACGCTCTTCGTCGTATTCGTCCTCCATCAGGATGTTGAACTTCTCGGCCAGCAAGCGGACCGCCTGCTGGAAGTTCAAGTTCTCCTTTTCCATGATAAAGGAGATGCCATCACCGCCTCGGTTGCATCCGAAGCAGTGATAGAGGTTCTTGTTCAGGTTGATCGAGAAGGATGGGGTGTTCTCGTTGTGGAACGGACAGAGTCCTTTCATGCTGGTACGTCCGTCCTTGGCCAGTTTGACGTACTGCCCCACAATGGTCTCGATGGGAAGTTCCCTGACCTTGTCTATGGTGGACTCGCTGATCATAACATACGGAGTTTAAGCCAGCAGTCCAGGATGGACTGGCCGGAATATTTCAGACGGCGGGAAATGCTCGGATTGATGGGCTGTATGTAGCCGTTCATCCGGTATTTACGCAATGTCTTGTAGCAGACACCCAGTTCCGCACAAGCTCTTTTTACAGAATAGACTCCCAGGGGGTCTACTATTGGCTTTGATTCTATCATATCTTTCTACTTTTTGGATATACCAATGGCCTATGAGAATGGGGTACACCAGATTTGTGTGGTATTCTCATTACATATTCAAATTGATAAAATCCAGTTCCTACTATTATGGTTTGTCTCCCAATAATGAATTAAGTGGCTATACTCTGGGAGGATGACGAGGTTAAGTATAGTCGCTGTCGCTTTTAATCTAGTCTTTTTTATCTTGCTTACGTACTCGTTTAGTTCTTACTTGAACTTTTTTAAAGTAGTCTTGAGTGGTACGCTGTAGAAGTCTAAGGTCTGCAGTTCTGTATTCTAACTTTCCTGGTCGTTTGCACGGCTCAACCTTCCCTTCTTTCCGCCAGCGTTCAACATTACGTCTGCCAAATAATCTCCAGGCCTTGTTTTGACTGATGTATTCAGGGTCATCATGGGTGGATTGAATCATGTTGGCAATTCTAGCTGCTAGGTCATTGGCGAACTCTTCGTATGGAATCATTCGGTCCGAGAATTCTAGAACATTCATAGGACTCAGGTTTACTCTACGAAACTCGTGTAACCATAATCGTGTGGGTCTCCCGATTTGTTCTGGTTTTGAACTGTCGGTTGAGAATCATTCCCAGTTCGGAAGCTTGTGTTCGAACACTTTTCATCTTTTCGATGGGGAACTCCATGCTTTCGCCTACTTCAAGAGAAACGAGTGCAGGACGAATTTTTGTAGAAATTTCATTCATAAAACTTTGATGTTTGATGTTTAATGTTTAATTTTGCCCCCATGGTTATGGGTTTGCATACCGCAAATTAAATGATTTATGTTTATATAACCAATAAGTGTTTGATGTTTTTTTGAGCTTCAATTAAAAATTTCGTTCGGATGCTATGAGTATAGGAATAAAACATGTTCATATAGGCAGGGAGATTGATAAACGACGTCTAGAGCTAGGTATCAGTAAATCAGAGCTTGGGCGGCGTATTCATGTACCCCAGCAGCACATCAACCGCATTCTGGAGAAAGAAACCATCGACACAGGCAAACTTATAGATATAAGTGTAGCCTTGGAGAAGAATTTCTTTGATCTGTATGCTTCCGATACGCACAACGTATCTGCATATTTAGCAGCAGTGTCCATTCATGGAGATGCCAATAATACGATTGGCGAATCGGAAGTAGCGAGTGAGCTGTCCCAAACGAAAGTTGTTTTGGAGGAAAAAGACAAGACCATTCAAGTTCTAACTGACGAGATCAAACGTCTGGAGGAATCACTTGAGGATAAAACACTCATCATATCCTTCTATAAGGAGAAGGTGGGTGAACCCATAAAGAAATAACCATAGTATTAACCATAGTTGCCTAGTCTGGAGAGATTGGTAGAGCTTGTAGTGAGTACAAGATTTTAGTGAAGAAATTGATTTGAGTTGCAGAGTCAGATCTTGCCATCAAAGTGTAAGCATCTGATAGTTAAGCCAACTTTTCAACGATGCCTTTAAGCCATGATGGAAAATCCATCAAACTTTAAGCTTTAAATAAACATTCGCTTACACTCCGCTTACAACGATAGTGTTAGCAGTTGAATATCAAAGCTATATTAGAGTGGCGCAGGCTGTGATTGAAGAAAGTTTGTAAGCCTTAACGGCTTGTTGATATAGTACTCAGGCTGTAACTTTCCCGCGAGGAGCGGGGAGTTACAGCCTGAGGTGTTTTTAAGAGGAAGCGAGATTACGCTTTATTCAGCTGCTTTAAAGTTGAATACTGGTTTGATGATGGTTTCTATGGTTATTGTATCTGGGAGCTGGGCAAGTTTTGACTGGGCGAAGTCTAGGCCTGCCCAATTTTTTTGTAAACACAAAAAAAGGCCATCTCAAAAGTTTATTTGAGACAGCCTTCCGTTAAGTCAATGTAAGTACTAATCTAATTTCTTGAAATCAAAATCGTTCTTACTGCAACAAGCTTTCTGATAATCAAAGCCGTACATACGCATATATGCTTCTTTCACTTCTTTTGCTCCATTATAAAATGGGTCAGAAGTGTGACTTTGGGTAGTTACAGTGACTTCCATTTCAGGTGTCAGAACTGTTCCGTTTGTTCTCTTTACTCTCTTCGGAGTTACTCTAAATACTCTTGACATAAATTCATTTTTTAAGGTTAGACATTCTGTGTTATTAATCTTTGATATGCCAAAAGTATGTATGCGAATATGCCAAATTGAGGGATAGCAAGAAAAAATATAGTTATTCTATTCTTCATTTTTATTTTGCTGCTCGAAACGATTAATACATTCCAGCACTTTATCTTTAATCAAATCAGCATTAAATCCATCCTGCATATCCAACTCAAGGTGATACTCATTTTCTTTTTTAATAAATCCTTCTGCAAACTTATCTTCAATATCTTGTCGAGGTTCACGAGGTTTTAAAATAAAGTTGCATTTCTTCTGCTTATTATCATATCTTATATCAATAACTATATGGTATGTAGAATTTTCAACGGCTATACAGTTGTCATTTGACGTAGCCCAATACCATACACACCAGTCTCCTATTCCTATCTTCTTAGAATTATTTATACTATTATTATAATCCGCTCCAAAACTTTTTAAGATATATGCATTATGCCGTGAAATAAATCCAGTATGACGACGACTTTGAGAACAGTTTGTACAAATCCACCAATCATCAGTTCCCCAATGATAGTAAATATCACAAGCATTTGAATTATTGGTAAAATCAATTAAATATGAATTTTTTGCAAATTCAATATAATCTTTATCACTACTATTATTAATATACTTTTCCAATGCATCATCCAAAGTCTTTTCATCTTCTTTATATTTAATCAAATTGTCCATAAACAATTTAAAGTCAGTACTGTGCTGTGTAATAGACCTTCTCCAGTCTTCCCATTCCCAGCAGAAAGTATAATATGAGCCTACTTTTACAGGAGAATATTTTTTCATTCCTACTATCCAGGCACGCCTTAACGAATTAATCTCATGTCCTGAAAAATCAGTAAACAAACTGTCGAAAAAAGACGAGTATCTACAGAAAGTTTCAATATTAAAATTATTATTTTCCGAACTCCAGTTTATTAAAGTAGACAAATCACCCTTCCATATATAATGACATCTAACAACATCCGTACTCTGAGTTTTCCAGAATTCTTTCTCAACTTCAGAAAGTTCTGAAATGTTGTCTTTTACAGAATCCGACATTATCTGAATCATCAATAAATCAGATGTATCAAAATAGTCATCTTTTCCGGCATCACTACATACGTCAAGCGCTATATTATAGAAATTACCATCAATACGCTCATGATAAGTTTTAAGTAATGTAAGTAAAGGAATATGCTTTTGAGAGCCTCTGCGATACATCTTATTATAAATCAACTGATAAACTCGCTTCATCTCTACATTTCTCATCTTTTCATCTTCTCTGTACTTAATGCATACCAACAGCAAGGATTTTAAAATCAAGAAATTACCATCACTCTCATCACTTTTTTTATTGCCAAACAGCAAATCGACTTTGTCTTTAAACTCAGAATTTACGATTAATTTGAGTGCATCAAAAAACAGTTCGATGTCAGATAAATTCAAATCTTTTATTGCTTCAAACGGTTTCAACTCATTATGTTCGCCGCAAGTTTTCAATTCCCAAACAATCCGGATTAGATTATTCATCGCTACGTTGATTTTAGTGATGTCATCACCATTTAGCAATGTAAAAAAGAAATCCTCCCAGTCATCCCATATTTTACCCCAATTTTTAAACTCTTTCCTGCTTTTTTCAAAAAGCAATGGTTTCAGTTTTTCGGCATTATCAAGTGTCTTTCCTCTGCTATTCATAGTAATATACAAATCTTCTCCCAAAGAAGTTTCATCTATAGGATAATACCAGAATTCTATGTTGAGAATATCATTATATTTTACATTAAACTTGATTTCATCCAAATAGTTTAAGAGGGCAATCATAGAAGATATAGATAGGTCAGAATCATAACACGCATGATACCATTTACTATCCTTTATTTCTTTTTCTTTATACAACCCGCTATTGAACAAACATTGCATAAATTCCTCCGTATTAGATCGAACACGATAGGTGAAAGCCATGTTTGGACTGTTTACTTTCAATAAAGATTTGAAATCATTATAATACTCCTTCTGCATAAGGGATGCATAATAGAGACACAACACAAGTGTTGTCAGTCGCTGTTGTCCGTCAATTATATATTCTTGGTTTCCATTAGAATAGGAATATAAGAATCCTACATTAATATCTTTATTTTCTTTAAGAGAATCAATAAACTGGTTTACTATGTTTTTATTACTACCCCAAACATATTCTCTTTGTATTTCAGGTACAACCATGTAATTGCCCAAAAGTCCTTCTATATTTTTTTTGTCCATAGTCTGTCAAATTAAAAAATCAATAATATCATGTGCTAAAGTTTCAGTGCTTTTCTTAATATCCTCAAGAGTCCACATACTTGTATGATTAGATGAAAACGCCTTCAAAGTATATGGTCTGATAGAATATTTGTCATTATAGTAATCTTCGATTATTATACTTTTCTTTGTATTAAATGAGGCATTACGATAGCTTCTGTTCTGACTTGAATGCAGTAAGACTAAGTTGCCTATTGAATTAAGTCCATACGAATTGAGTTCGTCTATTATGTTTGATGTAACATTATCTATAACCTCTTTTTCTTTAAGCAACTTTTCCCACTCATCAAGTTTACCTTTGTCTATATCAAATTTATAATCATTCAGTTTCTTAATATACTCCAACCACTTTGCTTTATTGTTTAAGTCTTCCTCGTTTGGAGTCTGGCATCCTATATGTTCTATGTCTTCACCTTTTGATACAAAATAATTTATAGGTAAACGATACTTGGATTTGCAGGAGTAAATTACGTCTAAAAGTATAAGTATCCTGACAAGTAGTTCTTTTTCATTATACCAGTTATAACTTAAATTCGTAAGATCATGTTTCAACATTTCTTTGGCAGGTTTTTCGTTATTTCCACTATCACCACTGTATCCTTCAAATATACGCTTTGATATCTCTTTTTTTAATTCAACTATAAATGATTCCTTGCCTTTGCTATCTTCCCAGGTTTTGTATATTGCAACAAAATTAACTTTAGATTTAAAGTTGGAAAACAGATAAGACAAGTAGTGATATATTTCATCATTCTCATACCAATCGCGCACGAATCCATAAATACGCTTCAGTTCGATGTACATTTCCCAGTTATCATCGCCAACACCATTACCTTTAATGTCTAATCCATATTCAAAAAAACGGAATTCAAAAGGCATATTATTATCAGGATGCATTTCATACATCATTCTGTAAAGATAATTTATAGGGTATAATTTTTCGTTGAAACCGGATTTATCAAACGAGTCATCCTTTAAAAATCTGCCAAGAAATGTCTTTACATCTTTCTGTCCACACCAATTATTAATTTCATCCAACAACATTCCCATCTTAACCCTATATTCGTTTACTTCATTACTATTATCTGAATGTGTTGTTTCATACTTCTCTTTAGATGAATGGGTTATCTGTACTGCTCTCAATAGGTCTGCTCCATCTAACTCTGCTTTAGCACCATTAATATTGGCAAAAATCATTTCTTCATTACCAGAAACTACATTGACTATTAATTTGGTTCTATTTAGTAAAATCTCAATATACCGTTCTCTTTGATTGGAATTCCATGCTTGTTCTTTATCCCAGGTCTGAACCATATTGGCAGCCGCTCTTATATAAAACTCATCCTTATGCTTTACATGCTTCTTGTCATTTTGCTCCCAATACTTTCTGGTAAAAATCTCATTATTCAGAAATTCTCCGGTATCTTCTCTACTGGAATATTTAAGTTTCCCTTTTAGTAAATCTGTCTTGCCAAAATATGAAAGAATAATAGCAATGGTAGTTAAACGCTGTTGCCCGTCAACAACATTATAATATTCTCCATTATCTTTATTTATGATTGTGATATGTTGCAGACAATAAAACAATTTATCATCAAGAAATTTATCGGTATCGGAGATGTAAATCTTATCAAGAAATTTCTTCAGATCTTCCAATAACAATCTGACGTTATTGTCTCCCCATTCATAGCCTCTCTGATAATCAGGTATATTATAATACACCTGTTTCAATTGTGAGTCATTGAAAATTTCACTTACACTTCTAACTAAATCTGACATAACTAATATTTTTTATTGTAATTATAATTCAAACCATATAAATATCCTCTAACTCCCTCAAATGCAGTTTCGCATACACACACAGATATCTGCTTCACATATTGAAGCATGTTTGGCGGCAGCCGTTTCAAAGTCTATTGCTATGAAATTTATACCGGATTTATTGTGCATTTTCGGATTTCTTGTAATACGACAATATATTCTCCGCCATCTGGCACATGGCGTCTTTTGCCCATTGCGGTTCGAGAATCTCAATCTGGTCAGTTTGCTGTAGCAACAGCTGGAAGAATTCATAGTTCGGGCGAACCCTGAACTCAAACGTGATGGATTCGTCGTCAGAGGCAATCTCGCGTTGTGATTCGTGCAGGGGAAGAGTAGAGAGGTAGTTTCGTGCCCATCCGTATGCCTTGATAACTACCCGTTCGATGTCATATTCCGGGTCGGAGATGATGCCCACGCATCCCTCGAAATACCGGTCTATGCTGAAATCCTTGGGAAGCTGGAATTTCACGTCCGTAAGGCTCACGTGCTGAATCCTGTCAAGAGCGTATGTCCTTATTTCCTCAGAATATACCGACCACCCTATAAGATACCAACGACGGTTATACACCTTCAGGTGATAAGGTTCTACCTGAAACGTGCTGGCATGGGACCTGCCAAAGCCTTGGTGAGTAATTTCTACCACACAATTCTGACGCATGGCCTGAAGGAAAGTCTGCAAATATTTATTGCCCGAAGGAATCTTCTCGAATGAGATGCGTTTCTCCAGCTGACGGTCTGCCTGAAGCTGGTTCAGGGTGGCGTATGAATCGATGAGCCACGAACGGAAGGAGTCGCCTTCCAGCGATTCCGCATCTTCTATGTAATAGCCATATCCTCGACTGGCATCACAGGAGATGAGAATGTCGAAGATGGTCTGCACGGCCTTCTTGTGATTCATGAAGGTTTTCCACGGGAGCGGTTTCCCGTCGCCCAGTCCGCAGGTTTCCCATCGTTCACTGATTTCGTTGAAGGTGATGTACGGGTGGCATCGGATTAAACCCACCAGCCATATATATCGTCCGAATTTGTTTGCTGCCATAAATAATAAAATGAAAAGTTTTGGTGATGTGGCAAAATAAAGCACCTGCCTATGTCAAATTTAGGCATAAGTCCTTAAAATGTCAAATCATTTTAAAAGCAATTCACACGATTTAAAAACTATAACTCGTATCTTTGGCAAAAAAATAAAGAACCCCCAATGGATACAGAATATTTGAACCGTTTTGAAGAGAGATTGCAGCAGGAACTGCTGCGTTTGTGTACTGACTATCATGTGCTGGACGGCACCCTGCTGGCTACGGAGGACCTGGACAACCGCTGGCACGACCTGGCACCGGAGTATGTGGCCGATGCCGTGGAACAGATTCGTGACTATCCCGTGGTGTCGGTGGCCTGGGCTGCTTATCTGGGTCTGGGAGTAGCTTTCTGCTGGGACGAAGACTGGGAGGCCAGTGCACAGGCTACTTATCAGTCGTACTACGGAGAGCAGGGATTTGACGACATGGATGAACACATCGTGCGCGATTTACTCGGTTTGTCGCTCGACGGTGAAGAAGCCCGTCAGCTGGAAGACATCATCCGCCGTTGCGGACAGACTACCGTAGGACTGATTCGCCACGAACTGATAGAGCCGCAGAGCCCGCTGGCCTTCCATGTGTTTGCCCGTGCCTGCCGTACGATGTTCCGCATCGGGGTAGCCATTGAGCTCAAACGCCTGGGATATAAATTCGAGAAAGTGGAAATCGGTCGCGTGCCGGGCGGAATGTTGTCATAAGAAAATACCGTTCAGTCTATGTCTATGAAATACACCCGTTTAGTTTTTTCTTTTTGCGCATGCCTGGCCTTCTCGCAGGCGTTCGGCAAGGCGGAAGGCGATTTGTCGGTCATCCGGCAGAATTTCAACCGGATTTATGTGCAGTCGGAAGGGGAGGAGTCTCCTCTGAAAGAGCTGCTCTTGCAGAACCAGCCGGGCTTCTCGGTGTCCGACCGTGTGGTGATGGAACTCCAGCAGCGTGTGCCGTACGAAGCGGCTCGGATGAGGCATTACCTCAAAGCGTTGCAGGCCGACGGCTCGTGGAGTGACATCAATTATCAGGACACCAACCGCTCGGGATGGGACCCTCGTCTGCATGCCGAACGGATACTCGAGATGGTGAAGCACTTCAGCAATCCGGAAAACGAATATTATCATTCGAAGAAGGTGGAGAAGGCCATTCATCGGGCCTTGCGCTACTGGTTTGTCCAGAAGCCGGTCTGCCTGAACTGGTACTATAATCAGATTGGCATTCCCCGTACGCTGGGCACTGCCTTTATCTTGTTTGAGCCTTTTCTGACCGATGCCGAGAAGCAGGATGCCATCACGGTGATGAAGCAGGCCCGTTTCGGTATGACCGGACAGAACAAGGTGTGGCTGGCGGGCAACGTCATGATGAGAGGGGTGCTGGAAAACGACCTGGATTTAGTGAAACAGGCGCGTGATACGATTGTGTCGGAGATTGTGCGGGGCGGAAAGGAAGGCATCAAGGACGACGGGTGCTTCCACCAGCACGGGCCGCAACCTCAGTTCGGAAACTACGGACTGGCGTATGTGTACACCATGAGCCTTTTGTCGGGCCTCTTTTCGGATACGTCGATGGCTTTTACGCCTTCGCAACTGGAGGTGATTGCCGGATTGCTGGAAGAGGGTTATCAGTGGGTTATCTGGCAGGGGAAAATGGACATTGCCGCCTTGGGACGCCAGCTTTTTGCTTCGGCTCCGCTGCACAAGGCATTGAGCCTGGCTTTTGCCGCTACCGAACTGGGAGGCGGACGCGATGCACGCTGCAATCAGGTGGCTGCCCGTCTGCTGAAAAACTGTTTCTCGCCGCACAACGCGCTGATTGGCCACAAGCATTTCTGGCAGTCGGACTACACGCTGAGCCGTCGTGCCGGATGGATGGCCTCGCTCAAGATGGCATCCGACCGCGTGATGGGAGTGGAGACTATGAATGGCGATAACATGAAAGGCTATTACATGGCCGACGGGGTCCTCTATATCTATAAGGATGCAACGGAATATTACGATATCTTCCCGTTATGGGACTGGCGCAAATTGCCCGGTGTGACCTGTTACGACGATGTCCGTCCGGTACCGTTGCTCAAGCACAGCTACTATCCGGGCAATCGGGGCCGCTTTGTGGGAGGCTTGTCGGATGAGAAAAACGGAATCAGCGCCATGGAGCTGGACCGCGACGGACTGAAGGCGCAGAAGTTCTAGCTCTTTGCCGATGAGGCGGTGCTTTGCCTGGGAGCGGGCATCTCTTCCGATTCGGCTCTTCATGTCACCACTGCCGTGGAGCAGTGCTGGAGCAGGGAGGAACCGCTTCGCATCTCTACTGCCGACGATACGCGAATCTGGCATCACGGACGCGGGTATGTGCTGTGGAACAATCCAGACAGTTGCTTTGCCCGCACGGCAGCATCTTCCGGAAGCTGGCATGACGTGATGCAGATGTACAAGAACGATACCATTTCGGGCCGGTTGTTTACCCTTTATCTGGACCACGGTGTACGCCCGAAAGAGTCTTCTTATTGTTATGCCGTGCTTCCCGAGGCTACGGAAGCCGACTTGCGTAACTTCCGTAGCGACAATTTCCGGGTGATGTGCAACGACAGCCGCTTGCAGGCAGTGTGGCAGGTCGACCGTTCGGTCTGTTGGGCAGCCGTGCGTGAACCTTTTACCCTTCGCGTAACACCGGAACTGGAAGTGGATTTTTACACGCCTGGTCTGTACCGCATCGGACGGGGAACGGGCGGACGCTGGGAGGTGTACTTCAGTGACCCCATGCAGTGTCAGGATGAGGTGCAGATTACGGTGAACGGAAAGCGTGGCACACATGTGCTTCCGCAAGGAAAGAATCGGGGCACGACCCTTCGTTTTGAAATAGACTAACCAATCAGTTAAGAAAAATAGAAACATGAAAAAAGCATTTGTATTGATGGCAGCTTTGGCAATGAGCAGTGTGTTATCGGCTACCGCAGAAAACACGACCGACACACCGACAAAGAAGACACGCAGCGAGGTCTTCATAACAGAGAAAGGAACCGAGTGGGAACCGGCTGGCGAGGGAGTAACCCGTCAGATTATGGGATACGACGGACAGGTGATGCTCGTGAAAGTAAAGTTCGAGAAGGGTGCCATAGGCACAGCCCATACGCATTATCACACGCAGACCACTTACGTGGCCAGCGGAAAGTTTGAGTTTACCGTGGGCGGCAAGACGCAGGTGGTATCTGCAGGCGACGGTATCTACATGGAACCGGATGTATTGCATAGTTGCAAGTGCCTGGAGGCCGGTTTGCTTATCGATTGCTTCTCTCCGATGCGGGCCGATTTTCTGAAAAAATAACCGGCTGAGAATCAGAAATTTTCTTTTCGGTAAAAAACGCTTCGACGTTTGGATGTAAACGCCTTTACGTTTTCCTTAAAACGCACTTACGTTTCGGGTAAAACGCAAAGGCGTTTTGTGTGAAATGCACTTGCGTTTTGGGGAGGAATGAATTTTAGCGGATACTCGCTCCGAATTTCCCTTCAAATTCCATCACTATCTGTTGGAAATGTGCTGGCAGGTAGTGCATGGCCTGAGCGTGCAGGGTAGAGGATATGCCGTAGAATGCTTCTGCGATGCTGCCCGTGATGCAGGCCAGTGTATCGCTGTCGCCACCCAGTGAGATAGCCGTACGTATGCAGTCCTCAAAGTCCGTCCCGTCCAGAAAGGCGCGGATGGCCTGGGGCACGGTGCCTTGGCAGGTGGCGTCCCATTGATATGTTTCTCGGATGCCGTCGCAGGTGAAGTTCAGGTTGTAGCCGAATTTTGCTTCGACGGTATTTTTTATGTCCTCCTTGCTTTTCCCGTTCCGGGCCAGAAAGATGCAGAGTGCCGTAGCCTGGGCACCCTTGATTCCTTCGGGATGATTGTGTGTGCAGGCCGCCGATGTGCGTGCAGCCTCCAGCGTCTCTTCCTCCGTGCGGAATGCCCATCCCACGGGGCCTACGCGCATGGCCGAACCGTTTCCGCAGCTGCCGTAAGGACGAAGCTGTCCCGTTTGCTGTCCCTGGTGGAGCCATTCACGGAAACGTCCGCCGAAGCCTCCTAATGGACACGGGTAACGGGTGGCATAGCGGAAATAATAGGTGGCACAGTCTCCGCCGTGCAGCAGCCAGTCGGCCGTAGCGAGGGTCAGAATACTGTCGTCGGTATATCCCTTTTGCGGAGTGAGGAAAGGAAACTCTTTTGTCTTGATGTTGTGGAACTCGTAGACGCTGCCTGCGATGTCGCCAAGGATGCTTCCAACCATATTTTTTTTCGTTTGTATAGACATAAAGGTATGGAAATAAATGAAATAATGTTATATATTTGCAAATGTCATGAGAATAAAATGAATAAGTACAGGCCTTATATGGATAAAATGAAATACATGTCCAGAATAGTAATGGGCTGTTTTCTCCTTTCATGCCCTTTCCGCATGATTGCACAGACGTTGCCAAATGATTCCGTCAGCCGGACCATCGCATTGGATGAGGTGACCATTGTGGCATCGAATGTGTCGCGGGTGGACAATCACTTGGTAATTTATCCTAACTCTCAGCAGAAGAAATCGGCTAACAGCGGGTATGGAGTGTTGAAACGCTTGATGATTCCGGGTATGATTATCGATACACAGTCTAATAGTGCTGAGGCAATGGGTATGCCTGTGTCGTTCTATATCAATGGGCAGCAGGCCGATTCCAAAGACATCCAGATGCTCCGTCCGAAGGACATAGAAAAAATTGAGTATCATGACAATCCAACCGGGAAATATGCCAAAGACAAGATAGCTGTCAACTTTATACTGAAGCAATATAAGACGGGTGGTTACCTGCAGATGGATGGTCGGCAGACAATTGGATATACGCATGGCGACTACAATATTGCTACAACCGTCAACCGTAACAATACGACTTATTCCTTGTTTGCTGGAGGTGATTACTTTAATGTCAGGGATAATCGGAACAGCATGTCTGAAACTTATGCATTACCAGGGCAGTCCGTCGGGCGTTTAAGTACATCCGATGAAAATCATTTCCGGCACAGTGAGTATGTACAATTCCGTCTCCAGCACCAGAAGACAGGCCGGTATATCGTTGGGAAACTGTCGCTTATAAATAAAAACACTCCCCGTGAAAATGTGGCTGGCACGGTAGAGTCGATGGGTAATGCCTCTAATTTTGTGCTGTACACTGACCAGAAGAGCCTGTTTCCTAAATTAGATCTTACGGGTACTATCTCTATATCAAAGACACAGGATTTTACTTTTGGATTGCATGGCACTTATTCTCGTAACTTGTACAACCGTACTTACTCTGAACGGAATTATGAGACGGGTTCCTATGAATCGGAAAATGCCGGAGGACTTCGGTTGTCGGCCATCTATAACCTGTCCAAGGGAAAGCACTCTTTTTCGGCCGAACTGTTCGATTTCCATAACGTGTGGAATGCGCAATACGAAGGTAGCCATCCGCTGAGGCAGTCACTATGGAAAAATGAGTCGCTGGCTTTCCTTTCCTACAATTATACTTTTAGCCCGAAATTGTCATTACGGTCAAGGGTGGGAGTGGACTGGCTTCAGTACCGGCTTCACGGCTGCGAAAAATTCAGCAAGCTGTCGCCACGTGCCAATTTGAACCTTCAATATAAGTTGAAGGGAGGTATGCTGTTATGGTCTTCTTCCTATAACAATTACAATTACGGCATGGACCTCATCAATCAGGCACGCATCGGGCTCAATCCTTATCTGATACAGACTGGCAATCCGAACTTGAAGAGCGGACGTTCATTCAATTCGTTCCTGTATTATTCCGGTAAGATAAAGAAAACCGGACTTTCGGCCATTCTCCAGTACAAATTGGACCATAATCCGGTGGTTCACGACTATTATGTTCAGGATGCTTATCTCGTCAGGTCGTTTGTTAACCGTGGAAACATTCATTATTATGCTGCTATACTTTCGGCTTCGCACTCCTTTAACCGGATGTTCAGTCTGTC
Source organism: uncultured Bacteroides sp. (assembly GCA_945965395.1). Classification (GTDB taxonomy): domain Bacteria; phylum Bacteroidota; class Bacteroidia; order Bacteroidales; family Bacteroidaceae; genus Phocaeicola. The sequence continues at coordinate 1,904 of CAMFND010000126.1, read as the reverse complement.
GGGTGATATAAGATACAATTATACGTCTGTTCATTCCGTGTGTAATTTCGGCAACAGAAATCTGACCGGAAACCTTAATGCCAATATCTATGTGGGCGATTTCAGCCTTTCTCCCTATGTAAATTTCAGGAACAAGGTTGTCAACACCACTTCGCTGGGAGTAGAAGAAATTCCCGTCAACTACGGTTTGGAGTGTACATACGGAAAGGGAAATTTCTTTGCGGAAGTCAATGTCGTGTCTCCGTTTACCGACCGGAAGTTTCGAAAAACGTTCCAGCATGAACTCTATACATATTATTCGGACGAAGATTTCAGGACAAACGGTCAGTACTGCCACATCAAATTAGCTTATACCTTCGACTTCGGTTACAAAACGAAGAAGGTCAGACGAGAGGTCGATAAGTCGGTGAACAGTTCGCTGATGAAGTCTTTTTAATTTTTGCTGAACAGCGCAGCGGATAAACTCATGCAGTTCGATTCCCTGTTAAATGAATATGGAGAAGTAGTTAGATACCAGCAATAATTTTGAATTCAAACTTGCTTTGACCCTTTTTAGTTGACCAGTCTGTTGTCATTAATAGTTTTGTATCCAGCATTGGCTTTGCTTGATAATTGAGAGGTCGATATTTCGATATGTAAATGAAATCTCCGGAATTGATATAAGTAATTCCTAAAGGTTATAGATTATTATCGATAATAATAGGGGTTGGAACTATATTTTCAGAATCATCATATTTAGGTGCAATAATAAATTTTATTGCAGGCGAATTAGATACTTGTTTTTTGAATTCAGAAATAAAAGATGGCGACAAGTCGCTTACATATACTTCTACCCAGTTAAATGTTTCACTTAAAGAACATAGAGATAACTTTTCTCTTATGGGGTTTTCTGCATTCTTTTCTGATACCATAAATTCGGAAACCTCGTTTGCTGCTTTTAGTAATTCATTATAGGAATAATCACATTCTTTGACAACAAAAATAGAGTCAGAACTTAGTAATTGGGGAGTTTTTTCGTTATATCCTTTAACGATATAAACTATTAGTTTCCCATCTTCAATATAGGAGCCACCGTAATAATCAGGATATTCTATGCTGTCTGAAACTGTATGAGAATATCCAAATGTTTCTTTTAGTTTGTTCCAGGCGGCTAACGCTTTTGCTTCTCCATTTAAAGAGGTCTGTTGTAAATTAGTGCTGTTACCATTTAGGTAACTAGTTTCTTCCGAAGAATATGATGATATACAACAAATAAAAGATAAAAAACTGAAAAATAAAGTCTTTTTCATGATACCTCCGTTTTTTATTTGATTTGTAAATGTAGCAAAAAAGAATAGTATGTTACTTCAAATTCAGCAAGCTCACTACAAAAAATCATTTATGGTGGAACCTTTTATTACAATCTTTACATATATAATTGGCATTAGAAATTTTCCCCAAGAATGCAACTACAAGAAACGAAATAAACATAGACAATGCTATATAATCGGCGATAGTTGATCTGATACCCAAATCATTTGCCCAAACAAGATAAAGCCCCGGAATAAGAACAAGAAAGATGCACCATAATGCTATAGCAGTTCCGTATTTGTTGCTTACGGCTATGGCTGACACATTGTAACTTCCACATTTAGGGCACCAGACATGAGATTCATTTCTACTGTCAATAATAGGATTTATTATCTCAACAGCCTTTTCATAATCTTTCTCGAAAACATATATTGCAATACCTGTGATAGCACCATAAGCACCAGGATTTTGGTCTTGCCCCTCATCATGCTGGCGAGAAACAATGTTATTTTCAATAAGCAGATTTGTAATCTCGTCTGCATAAATAGTAGTATCACATTTTATAAGAAGTCTTTCCTTCATATTAGAATTTACTTTTATGCAATATACTGATA
>CAMFND010000125.1 GCA_945965395.1 uncultured Bacteroides sp. | reverse complement strand
GGTATGGACTGGATGTATGCTAACTGCTCTACTACTGCACAGCGTGGTGCACTTGACTGGATGGGCCCGTTCCACGATGCTATCAAACCGGTTGTACAGAAATTGTATCAGAGCGTGAAGTCAGGAAACGAAGCTCAGATTTCTATCGACAGCAACTCTCAGCCTGACTATCGTGAGAAACTGAATGCAGAACTGAAGGCATTGCGTGAAAGCGAAATGTGGCAGACTGCGGTAACCGTACGTAAACTTCGTCCGGAAAACAACTGATAAAAGTCAGTCGAAAATAAATGCATTGGCCGTCCGGTATCCGAAAGATGCCGGACGGCTTTTTTTATTTGGATGAACAAGAATCTGTGATATTTTGTACCTTTGTGGCAACCCTATAAAATGTATATGAATAAATTTGCTATTTTGCTGCTGGGCTTTCTTTGCCTGGCAGGGGCGGTGTCCGGACAAAGTCTGGAACAGACCACAGAGCAACGTCTGAAAGATTTTTTTACCAGTTATGAGACTTCGTATGCCCGTATCGGTAAGTGCAAGCTGGAACGTTTTGAGGTGGAGCATGAGAAGAAGGTATTGCGTGTGTATGCCAATCCGGCTTTTGGCTATCAGCCGTTTACGGAAGAAAACGTGTCGGCCATCTACCGTTTATTGAAGCAGTCGCTACCGGGACCGGTGAATTATTATACCTTGCAGGTGTATGCCGACGGCAAGCTCATTGAAGACCTGGTACCTAATGCGTACCGTAAGAAACAGGACAAGACGCGTCTGTATGGCAAGCTGGAGGCGAAGGGAAATCCGTGGGTGACAAATGTGTCACGTCCGTATGAAATCAGCCGAGGACTGGAGGGACGGCATATAGCCCTGTGGCAAAGCCATGGCAAGGTGTACCGGAACGAGCAGAATGAGTGGCGCTGGCAACGGCCCAGACTGTTCTGTACTACGGAAGACCTGTTTACGCAGTCGTTCGTGGTGCCTTACCTGATTCCGATGCTGGAGAATGCCGGGGCAGTGGTCTTTACGCCACGTGAGCGCGACTGGCAGCGTCATGAAGTGATTGTGGACAACAATACCTGCACAAAAGGCAGCCATTATCTGGAAGTGGAAGATAAAAAATACCGCTGGCAAGATACTGATAAACCGGGTTTTGCCCAAAAATACCAGCAGTATCCCGACAACTATAACCCGTTTACAGACGGTACCGTCCGCTTTATTCCTACGCAGGGGCAGCCTGAAAAAGCCTTTGCCGAGTGGATTCCTGATATTCCGGAAAAAGGGAAATATGCAGTGTACGTAAGTTATCAGACCCTGCCGGAGAGTGTGTCGGATGCCAAGTATCTGGTGTTCCATAACGGCGGGGTGACGGAGTTCAAGGTCAACCAGCAGATGGGAGGGGGAACCTGGGTATATCTGGGTACCTTTGAATTCGATAAAGGCCGGAACGACTACGGCATGGTGGTGCTGAGTAACGAAAGTTCCCAAAAAGGAGTGGTTTGTGCCGATGCGGTCCGTTTTGGTGGCGGTATGGGAAACATTGTGCGGGGTGGACAAGTGAGCGGAGTACCCCGTTACCTGGAAGGAGCGCGCTACTGGGCACAATGGGCTGGAATGCCTTATCCGGTGTACAGCAAGAGCGAAGGAAAGAATGATTATACGGACGACATCAATGCCCGCTCGCTGACGGTGAATTACCTGAGTGGCGGTTCGGTATACAATCCGACGGAAGAAGGATTGAAGGTACCGTTTGAAATGACACTGGGGCTGCACAGTGATGCCGGATTTAATACCGATGATGAACTGGTCGGTTCGCTGGGCATCTATACCACAGATTTCAGTGACGGAAAGTTGAACAGTGGCGTATCCCGTTATGCTTCGCGCGACCTGACCGACATGGTACTGACCGGATTGCAGCGTGACATCTCTTCCCGTTTTGGCGTGCAGTGGGCCAGACGAAGCATGTGGAACCGGAACTACAGTGAAACCCGTCTGCCGGCTGTGCCTTCCATGATTCTGGAATTACTCTCACACCAGAATTTTGCCGATATGAAGTGGGGGCATAATCCGGATTTCAAGTTTACGGTGGGACGCTCCGTGTATAAGTCCGTGCTGAAGTTTCTCTCTACCATGCACGGTACGGACTATGTGGTGCAGCCGCTTCCGGTGAATCACTTTGCCATCCGTGAAGGAAAGAAGAAAAATACCTTTACGCTGAACTGGAATCCGGTGGAAGATGTGATGGAGCCCACTGCCAAGCCGCAGGGATATATCGTCTATACACGTATCGGTTATGGCGGATTCGATAACGGAGTGTATGTGCGCAAGCCGGAATATACGGTGAAAGTGGAGCCGGGACTGGTCTACAGTTTCAAGGTGACGGCTGTGAACCGGGGAGGAGAGAGTTTCCCTTCTGAGATTCTGTCTGCCTATAAAGCTAAGAGAAGCAAAGGTACCCTGCTCATCGTTAACGGATTTGATGCTACGTCGGGACCGGTAGAAGTCAACTCTGCTCTGTTGCAAGGGTTCGACCTTAAAGCCGATCCGGGAATTCCCGACGGACAGACGCCTGCTTATTGCGGATACCAGCAGGGATTCAACCGCGACAAAGCCGGACTGGAAACGGGCGACGGACTGGGAGTAAGTGATGATGTCTTGGAAGGAAGACTGATTGCAGGCAATACCCGTGATTATGTATTCGTACATGGCAAGGCCATTCAGCGTGCCGGACACTATTCGTTTGTGTCATGCAGCGATGAAACCCTGGAAAGTGGAAGTACCGATTTGACTCACTATGACATGGTCGATTTGATTTGCGGTGCCGATGCCAAGACCTTTTCCGCTTCCATGCGAGAAGCACTGGCCGGTTATTGCCGTCAGGGAGGCCGTTTGCTGGTCAGCGGTTCGAAATGGGGAGCGAATTTGCAGAAAGACGATTTCGGCAAGAATGTGTTGAAATGCACGTACGGAGGTCGTTTCAGTAACCTTTCTTCCGCTCCGGTGAAGGGAGTCGGTACAAGCTTCCGTATTCAGGGCGGAGCTAATGAAAGCATTTACGCTGTTCCGTCCATGGAGTGTGTGATGCCGGTGGAAGGAGCTTACTCTGCGTTTGCCTATACCAATGGAAATTACGGTAGCGGTACGGTTTATCGTGGAGAAGATTATCGTACTTTTGTGTTGGGATTCCCTTTGGAATGTGTGGAGAATACAGACGTTCGCACTTACCTTATGCAGACTATTGTACAAACCCTGTTGTCCAAAAAACGGCGGTAGGGCAGATTATAAAAAAGGAATGTAATATTAAGAATAAAACAAGAGTGACGATATGGAAAATGATTTTTTGAAAGTAATTGAAACACGCCGTAGCTGCCGCAAGTATAAACCGGAGCAGGTTACGGATGAAGAGTTGAAAGCCGTACTCGAAGCCGGTACTTATGCGCCGACCTCACGCGGTATGCAGTCGCCCTACATTGTGGCAGTGCAGAAGAAGGAAGTGCTTGCCCGGCTGGCAAAAATGAATGCTGAGATTATGGGAGTGACTTCGAACCCTTATTACGATGCGCCTACCTACGTGCTGGTGTTTGCGCCCTCGCTAGCCAACAATCCGGTGCAGGACGGTAGTTGCGTACTCGAAAATATGATGCTGGCCGCTCATGCATTAGGACTGGGCAGCTGCTGGATTCACCGCGAACGAGAAATGTTTGCTACGGAAGAAGGCAAGCAGCTGATGGAAGAGTGGGGCCTTCCGGAAGGCTTGATGGGAATCGGTGCTCTTTCTTTGGGTTATCCTGATGGAGAGTCGGCTCCGGCGAAACCCCGCAAACCGGAATATTTCCGGGTAATAAAATAAGGCATAAAAAAACGCAAGGACGTTTCACTCAAAATGTCCTTGCGTTTTACCTAAAACGTCCTTGCGTTTGGTTTCAAACGTCGAAGCGTTTTGGGCGAAACGCAAAGGTCTTCAGATTTCTGTATGTTTTCTATATATTTCTGCTTTAGAATATATTAGAATTCATTGCTAGTCTTTTTATAAGTGATTCCATCTATGATGACTCCTTGTGTTCCATTGGAGAATACAACAGTCGGAGTATCTAACTTATTTTGTACTGCACCATCCATGTCTACCACTTCATCAAAAAACAAATACCATCCCATTTGTTTTCCTTTATAATATAATTCAGAAGTGAACATTCGTCCTGTTGTAGAAGCTGTGGTTTGTGAAACTATGGCATAAACCACATCTTTTGTTTGCTTTTGATAAAAGCCGTAGGAGGTCGTTCTTTCACCGCCAGATATTTTTTCTTGTCTTTGATACACAAATTGAGGACAATCATTGGATTCTACTAATCCTTTATCGGTTCTCGCAATTTGATTTCCGGCAGAAACACGTCCTGCTGTAGTAGAGATAAAGGCGGTGTTTCCAGTTTTTACATCTTTGACTTCATACCAGGAACCTTGTTGTGAAACGAATTCATACATTGCTCCGTTGGAAGCTTTTTCTAGCACCGTTGATGAAGCTTGTGGAGCCTGACGGACATTTACGTTTTGTTTGGTGATAACCACTACTTTCTCGGGTATTTTATACCCCTGCGCATTAAGTGAAAAGAAAATTCCCGGACATGCTGCAAACATGAGCGATAAAAATACATTTTTCATAGGACTATTTGTTTTATAGTTTGACTTGTTTTCCCCGTTTATTCTTATTTGAATACTTACATAATAAGAATGTCCTATTACAAATATACTGTTTTTTTTATGATATTAATTGAAAGATGAATGTTTTTTCTTGAAAAATGGGAAGCTTTGTGTGTAGAATAGTGGAAAAACAGAAATTATGGCTTATGAAATGAGAGGAACCCATTTCATAAGCCATAAATAAACATGAAGAGGTATAATTATTGAAGTTGTGTTACTTTATTGCCACAATTTCAAACACTTCCGCAGCTCCCTCCAGGCGAATCTTGGCTACGTTCTTGTTGGCCAGTTCGATTCTTGCAAAAGGAGTTTCAATCATGGTTTCTGATACGACCTTACCCTTCTTGTCCAGCTGGATGCACTTCAACGGGGCAGACAGGCGGTTCATGAGCAAGGTATATGCCTTGACATTTTCCTTTACTCCGAAAGTCAGTGCCTTAGTGCTCTTGTAAGAAGTCGCCAGGTTGTTGTCGAAAGCATAGATGGCCTTGTCCAGACTGTCTGCTTCAAGTGAGAATCCCATGTTTTCCGGACGCAGCGGGTTGACGTCGAACGAGCGGACAGACGCATAGTTGGTGCGTTTGGAATCCAGTCGTTTCAGGCGTACGTAGCGTGCCTTTTCCGGAGCTCCCTGCCAGTGGATGATGTATTGCTTATCGAGTTCTCCGGTCAGTGCCTTCCAGGTTCTTCCATCTGCCGAGCATTCTACGATGGCATGGTCGAAATAGTCCACATCATCCTTGGAATTTCTTCCCTGAAGAATCGAGATTTCTGTCACGTCACGCACGTCGCGCAGGTCTACACCAATCCAATCGTTTGCTTTCTGAGCAATTCCCGAAGTATAGAAGGTCGTAGAATCATTGTCGAGCATCAGCTTGGTTTGTACGGTATGTGCACTACTGAAAGAACCGATACCTCTGTAGTCAGTCGGTACCTTGCCCGACAGCTTTTTCAGGTATCCGTGTGCCATGTCATCCATGGCATTCTCATAGAATGGCTGAAGTTTCAGCGTACCCGATTTATGAGCTTCGTAGCTTCTCCGGTCTTCGGGAGTCATGATATTCTGTATGTATTTTTCCCAAAATAGCGCATCGTCTTTACCTGAACGGTAGATACGTGCCAGTTCGATGGCCTGCTTGCCGCGTGTACCTAATTTACCGAATTCTGTCAGCCAGGGGCGAAGTTCGTTGAGTAGAGCTGCATTCTTGCAACTGTTTTCCAGACGTGCCGGTGCACTTTCTACTTTCTTGAATTCTTCTTCCAGTGCGTTAGCCGCTTCGTCTGTCCAGTCGGCTATACGGAAAATCTGGGTTTCCCACGACTCATCCCGGCGGTATCCGTTTTCGGTATCACCGGAATGGATGGCAAAGGTGCGGTAGGCATCGGTTGCTTCCGGAACCAGTTCCGCCAGTCCACGTTCCCAGTTGTCGATGGCATTGTAGTCGGCAATGTTCCAGGTATAATCGGCCACTCCGTATAAAGCCAGCTTGGAGGCTTCTCCATGTTCCATCGGGTTGCTCACGATACCGCAGGTTTCATTAGCCGTGAGACTGGTGTCCAGTCCGTACACCGGACCCTGAAGCAGGAAGTTGCGGATGTAGTCGGTTACCGGATAGTTCCACCAGTAATAAGCCGGACGCTTGATGCGCGAGTTGATGAAATCGAGTGTTTCGGGTGTCAGGTCGCTGCACACCACGTCGCCCGTCCAGAACACCTTGATTTCAGGATTAAGCGTTTTTCCGTAGATGGCCAGACTACCTTTCTCGGTCGGGTTCGCCCAAAGTTTGGAGTAATCGGTAGGGCAGACCGTAAGCGGAGAAACATCACCTTTCACCTTCACAAACTCTTCAGTCAATCGGTTGAGCAGTTCTGTCTGCTTCAGCGGGTTGGTACCCTCTCCGGAAATATCGTCAAAGAAGATGGCAAAATGACGTACTCCTAAGTCGTACATCCAGTTGAACTTGTTAATCAGGTTCTGATAATCTTCCTCGTTCCACTTGATGTCCTGTCCCGGATGGATGGCCCATACAAAATCCACGTAGTTCCGGTTGCAGGCATCCACCAGTTCCTTGATGTGTTGCGCCTCTTTCTCCGGATAAGGCAATCGCCAGTTCGGACAGCTGTGATAAGGGTCGTCTTTCGGACCATATAAATAAGAATTCATCTTGAACTTTCCGTAGAAATCAATGAGAGACAGACGTACCTCGTGCGACCACGGAGTACCATAGAAGCCTTCCACGACTCCACGGTTAGGCAGGTCGGGATAATCGTTTATTTCTACAAAGGGAAGAGTACTGCCGGAAGAAACCGGGCTTTCCACCAGTTGCTTCAAGGTTTGTATGCCGTAGAAAGCACCGCGTTCGTCGAATCCCGTGATGGTGATTCCTTTTTCATTGACAACAAGGGCATAGGCACCCGACACTGCTTTTACATTGGCCTTACCGGCAACTTTCTGTCCGAAATCGATGGTCAGTTTAACTCCTTTCTTGTTCGGAGAAAGGAAATCAAGGTAATCCGCAAATTTATCCTGTTTGTCTTTCAGGTTGATACCCTGAGACAAGTCGCATGTTTTTCCGGCCATCGTCACAATACGATGAGGCTGCGGATTCAGGATAAGTCCTTTGTGGTCTACTTTTTTTCCGGGAACAGCTTGTACATCTTGCTTCTCCGAGCGCTGGGAAGACAGATCGAATGTGTCTTGCGCGCATACATTGCCGTACATCAGTGAACACACAATGCCGGCGGTTACGCATTTTACATAATGATTCATTTTCATGATATGGATAATTTGAGGTAAATACAAGGTATTTGCTTGATTAAAACTCTGATTCAAAGGTACGATTTGTTTCTGAAATGTGCAAACAGTAGGGGGATGTGAAAAATAAAACACCCAGTTTTACACATTACGATGCAAGGCTAAGTGTAATCTTTTAAATTTACTGATTTTTCAGTGTTTTTATGTGGTATTTAATGGAAATCGAGTTATGCATCAACAAACTCAAGGAAGCAGTCACCAGTGCTACCATAGCCATAGCAAGTAGTGTAGATTATCTTTTTCGGTAATGGAAAACTGAAATATTTGGAATAAGCCAACGAGAAATTACGTCGGGAAGTTGTCAAGCGTGATAAAGGGCTTTGATAATTAAAAGTTAGGATACACAAATTAGTTTTCAGATGTTAAAGAGATACTAAGAATGGAAAAGTTATGTGCAGTTATTAGAGTTACCAAAGATATGAGTGAGCGTCTTTTAACAAAGAAAAAAAGCCATATAATGTAGTAGTAAAATTTATTCCGATGAATATAGATGGAGATTTGCCATTAAAAATGATATTTTCAAGATAGAGAAACATCTGGCTGATAGTGATAAACTTATATTGACTATAAACAGACAGCCAATTGAAGAATATTTCAAAGAACAGTTTGGTAAATTACTGTAGAGCTTACGAAAACCAACAGAAGAAGCAAGAAAAAGTAGGGATTAAATAATATTTTGTTTACTCCTTTTTCGTATCTTTATGACATTATTGAAAATACTGAGTTTTATGGATAGACAATTTTGTCCAACTTACGAAATGTCTCTTTCGTATGTAAACAAAGGTACAGATGTTGATGGAAGTCAGAATAATGACTACTGTATGTATTGCTATAATGAAGGCAGATTTACACAAAACTTTACCATGAGTCGGATGATAGATTCTGTTTTCAGTTTACTGATCAAATAAACAAGTAAATTAGGTGGAATCTAACTCCTGTTCAGGCTATATACAAATGTTATAGTTTTTCCTCAACTGAAACTGTGGAGAGGAAAAATGAGAGAATATTAGCTGAGAAAGCCACCAGTTTGCTGTTCCAATACGCAAATGTTACAGTGGTTTCCATAGATACAGGCGGTTATCCGCATCCTATACAGATGTCAAAAATACATACACAAGATTTAAATGAAATGTGGATGATTACAAATAGCATATCCATAAAAGTAAGCGACTTCCGGAAAAATACAAAGCCAGACTTTGTTATGACTATTACGGTGGTGGAGTGTCGATGCGTGGTATTATTGAAATCATTGCCGATGATACCATACGTAAAAAATGTGGTAGGAATGATCTATCCATCATTTCCTTGGTGCTCCTACTGTCTCGAATTATGTGCTTCTACATTTTACAGAAAAAGAAGCTACATTTTGGATTGATGGGGAATTTGCATACGAAAATTGAAAATGACATTTAAGTAAAGATATTTTATGGAAACTGAAACAGCAAGACAAATTGTGGATGACCTATGATGAAATCAACAATCAAATCATTAATACAGGCAGATTTGGCTACTGTATGGCATGTAGTAACTTCACTTCATGACTTTTCATGGCGAAGTGATATTATATCTATTGAAGTTTTCGATGAAAAGCATTTTAAGGAAACGAGTAAAGATGGATATGAGACCCATTTTACCATCACAGTTGTTGAGCCGTTAATGAAATATTCTTTTCTCATGGATAATGAAAACTTATCAGGAGAATGGATTGGATATTTTACCCAAACAGGGAAAGGTACTGAAATACAGTTCACAGAATCAGTGCGTCTAAAGAAATGGTGGTTATACCCATTTGCAAAATGGTATCTGAAAAAACGACAAAAACAATACGTATCAGATTTGAGACTAAAATGTGAACGGAAATGATAAATACACTTTCCCGTTATATCAAAAGTAACAACCAACATTTTAAAAGAGTAGAATATGAATGTAAAAAAGGAAATTGAAACTAAATATGGTACTACAAATAGCATATATCTAAATGATATTGAAATTGATCCGTTTACGATTAAGGCAATCATGATAAATGAGGTTGTACCAGCTAATCCTTTACATGATTTTTATGGAAGCTCCAATGCTGATTATGTGAAAACAGCTATTTCCCTTTTTCAAAAAGCAGGAAGTGAATTCTTTTCTATAGATGATATTTTACAAGCAGGAATCTATATCACCAATGCAGTTAAAACTCCAAAAACAGAATACTCAATAGAGAAAAGATACATAGAAAATAGTTTGCCTTATCTTGAAACGGAATTATCTTTATTTCCTAATATAAAAGTCATTATGCTTATGGGGGATGTTTCAAAGAAAGTATTTAATATGATTGCAAAAAAACAACAAGGAAAGAATATAATACCTTCGGTTTCCACCTATAAATTACGAAATTCTAAAATTTATTATAAGGAAATGAGAATAATACCATCTTACATTATGACTGGAGGAAATCTTTTAATTGAAAAATCAAAAGTTAATATGATAACAGAAGATATCACAACAATGTTGAATATAATCAATTAAATGCTTTTGTGTAATTATCAAACTGATAATAAATATTTGATGATGGATAAAAATTATATAGTTGGAGACTTGATATATGATGCTGCCATTTATGACGGGTTAAACACATTCCTAGATGATTTGGAATTTTACAAGAAGTGGTTACCTAAGGATAAAGAAGCAAGAATTCTTGAACTTTGTTGTGGTACAGGACGTTTGACAATACCTATTGCAAAAGAAGGATATAATATAACTGGTGTTGATTATACCACTTCTATGCTTAATCAAGCAATTGCAAAAGCAGAAAAAGAACATCTGTCAATAGATTTTGTGAAAGAAGATATAAGGACATTGGATTTAGGAAAGAAGTTCGACTTTATTTTCATTCCTTTTAATTCCATTCATCATTTATATAAAAACGAAGATTTGTTTAAGGTTTTAGAAATGGTTAAGAAACATCTCCGCAGAAACGGAGTTTTTCTATTGGATTGCTTCAACCCTAATATTCGATATATTGTTCACGGAGAAAAAAAGAAAGAAACAACGGCTGAATATACCACTGATGACGGACGGAAAGTCGTGATAAAGCAAACAATGTGTTATGAAAACGCAACTCAAATCAATCGTATAAGGTGGCATTATTATATAGATGGTGTATTTCATTCAATCCAAAACTTAGATATGCGGATGTTCTTCCCGCAAGAATTGGACTTCTATTTAAAGTGTTCTGGATTTAATATCATCCATAAATTCGGAAGTTTTAAAGAAGATGATTTCTGCAATGATTCAGAAAAGCAGATATATGTTTTATCTTTGAAAAATTAGTCTTGCAAAACATTACTCTTAATTTGAATGTCTTTCGGTTGTCCACCGGATAAATAGAAAAAGTCCCGTAAAACGTTGATTTTACGGGACTTGTCTTAATTTGACTACCTAATGTCTTAGGTTTCAGCGGAGAGACAGGGTTATGAACCTGCTCTCCTATATCCTTGAAATTCAATTCATTATCAAAATGTCAATGCCTTAGGGGGTACAACTTAGGTTACAAAAAAGACTGAATTTTGTCTGCTCTTGGCTTTTAGTTGTCTGCCTAAAACTTCGGTTCAAAGATACAATTTGTTTTTGATTCACGCAAATATCTGATAATAATTATTTCCCAGTTAGTGCAAGGTGCAAGTCTATATTTATATATATAGCTTGCACCTTGCACTAAATATTTATTTTCTTATTGAAGTCTACATTGAAACCAATATCTTTGCTAAAGAATTTAGAATTAACAAATTTCACAAAATGTATATAGAATACAAACCAAATATATTGCTTACACC
>CAMFND010000124.1 GCA_945965395.1 uncultured Bacteroides sp. | reverse complement strand
GGATAATAGTAAGAGTAGTTATTGTTGATATGGATGTTGATAGAATGCTTCTGCTCCCGTTCTTTTTAAAGGTTATAGACTTGTCGGATGAGATACATCTGACAGGCTTTGTATATTTTTGTCCGAGTTTGAAGAGTTCTTTGAGTTTGTCTGGATATACTTCAGACAAGGAAGACGTTTCAACAACTCTTTGTTTTAATATGTTATGATATTCGGTCTTTTTTCAGCGGACCATTTATTCAAACAGAATCTTACCGAAGAATTCCGGACAGTGGAAGCAGGGTTTCGGTAAGTCTATTTTGTTCCATGACAGGAAGTGTGGGGTGTGCTGCAAGTCGCCGCATTTATAGAAATTGGCACGCGCAGTCATTCCTTTGAAACCTTTGAGCTGATGACGGAAAAATGCTTCCTTTGGGATGCAAAGGGCCAGCTGCCAGCTGCATTCGCCCATACGTTCTTCAAAAGGAGCTTTGTCGAGCGAGGTCCAGCGGTCTACTTTTCGGGTGATTTCCAATGGTGCATGAGGTCTGTCGCCCGGTCTTCCGCCGCCGATAAGCAAGGTACCTCCACAGTTGCATTCAAAGTTGTAGTAGATATTTTCTTCCTGGTCTTCGGGAAGCTGGAAGAAGAACTCACAGCAGGAGTCTTCCCATACTCTGCCGTTGTCTTCCGCTGCTACGGCACGTACGCTTTCTTCCTTAACGCGGTAGTTCAGCAAAATGGCATCTCCCGTGTGAGCGATGCGGAATTCCACTTCGGGACGGTAAGGATAGTCCTTCCAGTTTACACAGTCGATAGCCTGAAATTCAATATGGTTTTCATTGAGTAATGCCGGAATGTCTTTTGCGGGGACAAGCGAATGTCCCGTAATTTCATGTACATGTAATTCTTTCATAATGTTTCTTTATTTAGGAATAGAGTTAGATTTAGTTCTTGTTGAGGATAATCAGGGCACCGATTACGCCCGGAATCCATCCAAACAGGGTAAGGATGAAGACAATCAGTACCGATCCGCAGCCTTTGTCAATTACGGCAAGAGGCGGAAAAATAATGGAGAGAATCACTCTGATTAATGACATTTCTGTATCGTTTTTAGAAATTTGCAGGAAAGTTATTGAAAAGATTCGGAACTGGCAATAATTTGCGCCAGATTCAAAAACATTCTTTGTTTTTAGTTGTTATTTATGATAGAAAAGCATGAAACTATAAACATATCTCTGAACCTGTTCTGGTTTTTATCTCTATTCGTTTCTCTGATGTCTTTATGGCTTGATTCTTTTTTAATGTTTTTATCTTATTAATTATGAAAAAAATAGTTTTTGGAGTTTTAGCTTTGTCTGTGGCAACTGTTTCATGTGTGAAAGATGATTGTGTTCTTAACGAAGAAAAAGAGGGGCTTGTCACTCCTCGTCTGGAATCTCGGCTTGCAGATAATGAGAGTCCTTTATCTGGTATTTTGGAGGCATATCCGTGTAATGCGGGGACTTCCATTTTCTGTGGAAACTATGTAAATGATAAGTTATCTACGTTTTATGGTTTTTACCATATTCAGGATGGAAGTATTTATGGGGACAATAATCGTGAGATTTCACTTCCTGTCGGGCAGTATAATATGGTGTATTGGGGTACTCCACAATATGAAGAACCTATTCATACTACGCCGGCTATCAGGGAACCGGGCTTGTCGATAGGGAGTGATTTGTCTAATCTGTATTTTGAATTAAGAGAGAATTCTTCGGATACAACTTATATTCCAGTGTTCGACTTAGTGTATGGCAGACAGAATGTGAACATTGGTGAAGAAGATTTGCAGGCCAATATGCATAGGGCGGTAGCTGGCTTGAAAGTGATTGTGAAGACTCAAAATAACGGAGTAATCAGTTCGAATGTGGAGAGTATAAAGGTACATATTGGCGGGATTGCGGAAAAGCTGAATCTGTATACTGCCGAGCCGGAAAATAAGGTGAAGACTGTTGCTTTTGACCTGGTTCGTTCTGTCGACAATACGGAGATGAGCAATGCCATGATTATGTTGTTTCCGTCGGCAGCCAATCCTTTGATACAGTTGTTTATTACATTGAAAGATGGAACGGTACATCGGTTGGTGCGTAATCTGTCGTCTACTCTGGAGGCAAACACTCGTTTAACCTTAAATGTGGTGATTGGCAATATTTTTTCAGGGGGAGGAACCGGAAACTTCACAATTGAAAATTGGAATGAAGCCACCGAAACCATTGAATTTCCAATGGTGGATTGAAGAGCAAAAAGTTAAATTCTGAGTTCCTCCTGTCTTAGAACCAAATAAAAAACGAGTGCATCGAAGCGGATACACTCGTTTTTTTATGATACCTCTGAAAGGTATTGTATACAGTAAACTTTACAACTTTCTGTCAAAAAGACTGAACATCCCCGGTCTGCAAAGGGGTTACACACTCATTAGCTGAGCATTACGTAACCCCAAATCATCGGGTCTCCCTTGAAGACCTTCTGAATGAAATTCTTCATCGTTTTCATGTTGTTACCCTTTCTTTTTAGTGAATAAAAAACTTTAATACCTTAAAATCTAAAACCTAATCCAAAAATACGTCGTCATCCCGACGAGGTAAAAACAATCTTTTTAAATCCTATAACAATCTTTTTTCCTGGTAACCGTTGAACTTTCGTTCTTGATTACGCTGCAAAGATAGGGCTTTTTTGAATAGAATATATGTTTTATAACATGAAATTTTGATTTTCCGGTGTTTTATTGATGTAAATCAAAAAAACGGCCTTAAACGGAGTGCTTGGCAGCGCACTTGGCGCAGATACCTTTTACAATGTAGTTCACCTTTCGGGCGGTGAAGCCTTCGGGCAGGTCGATGTGCGGTATCAGGTCTTCGTTCAGGCAGTAGGTGTTCTGGCAGATTTCACAATAGAAGTGGCAGTGGGCCTCTTCTTCGTGGCAGTGTCCGTGGTTGTGACAGATGCAGTATTTGTGTGAGCCGCTACCGTCGTCTACACTGTGTATCAGGTGGTGCTCGTGAAAGAGCACGAGGGTGCGGAAGATGACCGACTTGTCGATGCTGTCGAGTTGTCTTTCCAACGTGCTCAGGCTGAACGTGTCACTGTTACGGGCAATGGCTTCATAGATGAGCAGTCGGGTAGAGGTGGGACGGATGCCGGCCGACTCTAAAATGGGACTATAGTCTTCAGTTTTCATAAAAAATGGATGCTTATCTGTTGACAGCAGCAAAGATAAGCATCCATTTTGGTAACCTGGTTGTTTTTCAGGCAGGTTTTTTAGTCGGCCAGTCCGAGCTTTTTCTTCATGTCCTTGCTCAGGGCATCTTTGTGTACAAGCACGTAGATAGTCTTGGCACGTACGTAGCTTTCCGACATGTTCAGGTAACCGCCGAAGTCATTGCGGTCGGTTCCCCAGGAGTTCTTGGTGATGTAGTACTTCGTGCCGTTCTGGTCTTTGGCAATGCCGGTGAGGTGCATCAGGTGGTCATCGGTTGTCACGAAAGATTCGTATCCTTTCTGGCGGATTTCAGGAGTTACCTTGACTTCCGGACAAGGATATTCAAACTTGAAGGCTTCGTTGAGTCTTTCCTGTGCATCCATACCTTGCCAGCGGGCGAAGTCAGTATCCTTCAGGTCTTCTGTCTTTCCGGTTTCCGGATTGATGGCTACTCCGTGCTTGAAAGAGAAACCTTTTTCGCTGACATCTCCGTCCCAGCATACGGTATAGCCGTTTTTAAGCGCATAGTCTGTAGCTTCCATCATTTCGTCTAGCGGAAGGTTGTACATCTTGGCATGTTCCCAGTTGTCGGGAATCTCTACTTCAAATGCCTGATAGTAGGGCTTGTGAGTAAAGCTGGTCAGCATGACGTAGTCTTCGGGATGGATGTCCAGGCTCTGTGCGAAGGACTGCGGGGTGTATTCCTTGCCTTTGTAGGTAAACTTTTCAGGCAGTTCGCCCATGTAGATGTCGAACAGGCTCTTGATAAGCTTGTCGTATTCCGGACTGCGCTGGCGCATCTGTACGGCTTTTCCGGCAATGGCTTCCATATAAGAGGCCAGCTCCTTGTGGTTGTGTGTAGGAGAATTGTAGTTGATGCCGCTGTATACTTCTTCCGGCACGATGCCTACCTGAGTGAAAGCCGTAAACCAGCTGGGTGAGATGCTTCCCTGACCGATGTTGCCTTTTCCGTGGCGCAGGTAGTTGTCGTTCAACTGGTTCATATATTTCTGACGGACAATGTACATTTCCGAGAGGTCGAATTCACCTTTTCCCTGACGCAGGAGTTCGGCTTCGATAAAAGAGGTAGTGGCAAAGCACCAGCAAGTACCGGTAGCAGCCTGATTCTTGACCGGAGTCACTTTCTGGTTGACTACGGTAGTAAACTGGTAGCCTTCGGCCTTAGGCTGTGCCTGAACGGTGGCCGAAGCAAGAAGTAATGCAGAGATAAATGTAACTGTTTTCATATTTTTTCTATGTGTTTTTTACGTGTGTATAAATGAGGAATCAGAATCCGAAACGGTAGTCATTCCAGTATTTGGCGGTCATTTCGTCCCAGCGCAGAAGGGTAGCTCCGATAAAGTCTTTGGTATAGTCGGTCAGATAAGCCTTGGCAGCTTCTTCTCCCTGACTCTTGACCAGTTCGGCATAGCGCTGTTCCACCATCGGCAGTTCTTCCAGTCCTTTTCTTTCAAAATGGAGCAGGTTCTTTTCCAAAATCTTCCGGGCATTTCCCCATCTCACGGTAGCCAGCTTGTTGGCCTGGCGATAGTGCCACAAAGCAGCATCCAGGCGGTAGCGGTGGTTGCCGCAAATCTTAAACATTTCCGGCAGGTCGGTCGTACCGCAGAAGATGGGTACGCGCGGACTCTGTCCAGGGTTGTCCATGCCAAACCAGCAGACACCTCCCACGGCATCTGGAAGCCAGTCGCGCAACTGGATGACGGTAGAGTACGCACATTGCGGCACGGCCACGTTGCGGTTGGCTGTCACGGCACCCTTTTGCAGTGCATTGAACAGCTGTATCTCGTCGGTACGCATCCACGGGTTGGCACGCGGGCTGGTAATGGTATCGGTCTTTCCGGTTTTTCTGTCCTTGACAGCCACTTTCAGGTTTTTCGTTACGCTCCATTCTGTACCTTCATACGTCTGGCGCAGGTAAGCCATCACATCGGCATTGCTGATTTTCTTTTCCGGTTTTACACTCAGTGGCAGTTCCTCGTCGTCCATGCTAAGCTTGAGCGACGGAGCCAGTGTGCTCAGAATGAAGAACTCGCGGATGCTGAATGCCTGCATCTTGCCGAAATAGTTCGGACCTCCGTAGGCTTTCCAGAACTTGAACGGTTCCTTGCCATCCCACAGCTTGAGTTTCTTGGCTACGCTGAACACGTTCTCAGAGGCCATATAGTTACGTGTATCCTTCAGGTTGAGTGTGCTGATGCGTGAGATATTGGCCGATACGCCCACTTCATCGTCGGGGATACGTACGGCAGCCCATACACCGCCAATCTGGTCGGGGCCTTCGCCAAAGATTTCAAAGTGCCATACTTCCTTCGGGTCGGCAATGGTCAGACATTCGCCCGAATCGCCGTAGCCGTATTCCTTCACCAGCTTACCCATGAGCTGAATGGCATCACGGGCCGTAGTGCAGCGTTGCAATGCCACGCGGGCCAGTTCTTCAATCATGAACATTCCTTTAGGGTTCCGCAGGGTATCCCGTCCGCTGATGGTCGTTTCTCCCATGGCCAGCTGCTTCTCGTTCAGGCACGGATAAGCCGTATCCAGAAAAGCGTAGGTATGTTTGGCTTGCGGAATCTGTCCTTTCACGGTCAGTTTCGTCTGGTCGTTGACCGATTCCGTGTGCATGCGTCCGTCGTAAATGTTCATCACTGTGTCGTTGGCAAAATCTGCCGCCGGTACTACGTTTACCCACGTACGGTACCAGCTGTCGCAGGTGTGGCTTGTCATGACAGAGCCGTCGGTTGAGGCCAGTTTCCCCACCATGATGCTGGTACAGCAGTCCGGATCGCGCGGCAAAGTCTGTTGTGCCTGTAAAAGCTGAGAGAATGCAACCCCAATAACGAATAAAATGTTACGTATTTTCATGATTTTATATTAAAATGATACTTTTCTGCAAAGGTAGTAAAAAAAGGAGGAAATCGACAAGGGCATAAAGGATAAAAACAGAATTCCGGTGCGTAACGTGCTGGGGTGAAATAAGAGAAAACATCAGTGCGGAGTGCTTCGAAAGCCTTTGCTGTAATTATGTTTCCCTGCCGCGAAACCTATGTTTCCCGGTGCGGAACCTTATGTTTCTCTTGTGGAAAACGTAGGTTTTTGCGGAGAGAAACCTAAATCATGTGGTACAGTTGCTCGTTTATTTCTTGTACGTTTTTCAATCAGGAAAGAGAGGGGAAGGGGCTTTGCTTTTGGAGATAAAAAAGGCCGTCTCCCTTGTTTTGCGGTGGGAGACGGCCTTCTGATTATTTAATTTCGAATTCTTCCTTCATGTCCATTTCCTGGTTGTTCACGTCAAAGAATTTATATTGCAGGAACGCCAGGTTCTGGTTCGGAACGATTTTGATGCCAAATCCATATTTCATTTGCCATCTGCGCTTCATGGACATGAGTCCCTGATTTACGTAGGCAGCGACATAAGGATGAATGTGTAGTGTGAATTTCTTCACTTTCAGCTTGTTGACCATATAGTCAATCTTACTTTCCAATGTATCGGTAAACAGGATGGAAGGTTTGATTTTTCCTTTTCCGAAACATACTGGGCAGTCCTCATCAGTAGTGACATCCATGGCCGGACGCACACGCTGGCGCGTGATTTGCATAAGTCCGAATTTGCTCAGAGGAAGGATGTTGTGCTTGGCCCGGTCTTTTTGCATGTTCTGGCACATGCGTTCGTAAAGTTTCTGCCGGTTTTCAGCCAGGTTCATATCGATGAAGTCTACCACAATGATACCTCCCATATCCCTTAGACGAAGCTGGCGTGCCAACTCATCGGCTGCGCCCAAATTCACGTCGAGTGCGTTCGCTTCTTGTCCGTTGGTCGATTTGGAACGGTTTCCGCTGTTTACGTCCACCACATGCAGTGCTTCCGTATGTTCGATAATCAGGTAAGCTCCACTCTTGTAGGAAACGGTTTTCCCGAAAGAGGATTTGATTTGCTTGGTGATGCCGAAGTTATCGAAAATAGGGAGCTGGCCGGTGTAGCGCTTCACGATGCCCGTACGTTCGGGGGCAATGAGCGCTACATAATCTTTTACTTCGTTGAAAACGGTTTCGTCGTTCACATAGATGTTTTCGTACGACGGGTTGAATAAGTCGCGCAGCATGGCTACGGTACGGCTTGTTTCCTCATAAACCAGTGAGGGCAGTTTGGTGGCCTTCTGTACTTTCGTGATGGTTTCTTCCCAATGTTTCAGCAGGACTTTCAGTTCCGCATCCAGTTCTGCCACACGCTTTCCTTCGGCTACGGTACGTACGATGACCCCGAAGTTCTTAGGCTTGATACTCTGCAGCAATTGTTTGAGGCGTGCTCTTTCCTCGCTGGATTTGATCTTTTGTGAAACGGATACTTTGTCGTTGAAAGGTATCAGTACTAGATAGCGTCCGGCGAACGACAGTTCGCAGGTCAGGCGCGGCCCCTTGGTGGAAATCGGTTCCTTAACAATCTGTACGATGACTTCCTGTCCCTGCTGGAGCACGCTGGAAATGGTTCCATCTTTTTCAATGTCGGGCAGCATGGAAGCTTTCGACATGGGATAGAGCTTTTTCCGGTCGCTGATTACTTGCTTGAGGTACTTCTGGTAAGAATGAAATTGTGGTCCCAAGTCCAAGTAGTGAAGAAAAGCGTCTTTCTCAAAGCCTACGTCTACAAAGCAGGCGTTGAGGCCGGGCATGAGTTTCCGGACTTTACCTACGTACATGTTGCCTACAGAAAAGGAGAGGTTTCGTTCCTCTTTCTGGAACTCTACCAGGTTCTTGTCCTCCATGAGGGCGATAGAAATTTCCTTGGGCTGTACGTCTACTACTAATTCGCTTGTCACTTTGTTACTTGGTTTTTTATTTTTTACTGGGTTACTAATTACACAAAGAACAAACCTGAAAGACTTTTGTTGAGCTTTGCAAGTTTGTTCTTTATTGAAGTCGGACAGACTAACAATTATTTTTTGCTTTTATGTCTGTTCTT
>CAMFND010000123.1 GCA_945965395.1 uncultured Bacteroides sp. | reverse complement strand
GTGTGTCGCCATTATGCAACTATTTCTAAAAATCTCCGACTTTTATATAAAACGTAAAAGAGTTTTCCATACAACGTCCTTGTGTTTCAATCCAAACGCAAGGACGTTTTGCATTAAATGCACCGGCATTCCGTCCAGTCGCAAAGGCGATACATCACCTTCCCTCCCGCAGACCGATGCATTTCCCTACCCCCAATAGGGAAATTCCCCCGCAGGAATAGGAAAAATCATTCGTTTGTATGATTTTTTCCGGATACCTTTGTCACATAGAGGAAAACAAACACACAAAGAGTTATGAGAACAAGGGTAAGAAAATTCATGTATATGGCGATGCTGGTCGCACTGACACTCGCCTTCCCGTCGTGTAACGTGGAAATGGAATTAGGGAACAACACCCTGGAATACCGTGAACGCACAGCGTATCTCTGCAGCTACGACTGGCAGGACGACTGGTACGACGACTACGGCTTGCACCACTTCCAGGTGCTGCGCTTCTATGCCAACGGAACGGGCGAAGACTTTATCCGCATTCAGGATGCCCGCGGACGTTGGGAGGAATATACCTACACCTTTACGTGGGACTGGTACGACGCTTTCTACACCAGCATCCGGTTGAACTACGGCGGAGGCGACTACTCCTACATGGACAATATCCGCCTGGGAGAAGGACGAATGGAATGCCTGCTCGACGGTGCGGCTGTATGCTTTTACAGTTATTAAAAAATTAGCAAATAAAAAAAGACAGATAAAGCGAACAAAACACGAAATCAGTTTGTTATAGAAATAAATCACCAAAGAATTTCATGTTTTCTTTTTTAAGATAATTAATTTTTTAGTTTATTCGTTCAAAAAAAACGTATCCTGCCGTGAGACAGCGATACGTTTTTTTATGCAATGAACACAAGAGTTCCGCCCGCGGGGTCAGCTCATGCTGCCGCCCACGATGTCCAGCAACTCGTTGGTAATCGCCTGCTGGCGGCTCTTGTTGTAAATCAAGGTCAGTTCCTGAATCAGGTCGTTTGCATTGTCCGTGGCAATCTGCATAGCCATGGTACGTGCGGCATGTTCCGAAGCCGTAGAGTCAAGCAGCACGGTGTACATCTTCATGCGGAGTGCCTTGGGCAGCAATTCCTCCATCACCCGTTCCGGCGACGGCTCGATGAGGTAATCGGCCTGCATGGTTTCCTGCTCCTCTCCCTTCTCGTCCGCATGACCGGCACTCAGGTCGAGCGGCAGATAAGTCTCCCGCGTCAGCACCTGCGTAGAGGTCGACTTGAAGTGGTTGTAGAGCAGCTCCACCCGCTGAATCTCACCGCTGGCAAACCGTGTCATCAGATCAGCAGCTAAATCAGCCGCCTCCTGATAGTTCGGTTTTCCGCTCATGTGCTGATAATCGCCGGCTGCCGTCAGTCCCTCCATCTTCTTCACCGCATCGGCCACCTTACGGCCCACCGGATAAATCAGGATGTTCTCACGGCCCACCTTCGGCTCATACTCTGCCACCACCTCGTTCAGGTGACGGATAACGTTGGCATTGAATCCGCCGCACAGACTGCTGTTGGAGGCAAACACCACCACGGCCACTTTCTTCACTTCACGTTTCACTGCAAAAGGCGATTCCACGCTCAGCTCCGCGCCCAGGAAATTACTGAGCATGCGGTGCAACCGGCGTTCGTAGGGAAGCATATTTTCAATGGCCTCCTGCGCCTTGTGCAGCTTGGAAGACGCCACCATCTTCATTGCCGAAGTAATCTTCAGCGTGCCGTGGATTGAGTTGATTCTTCCTTTAACTTCTTTCAGTGATGCCATGGGATTTATGCTTTAAATTGTCCGGCTGCGTCTGCGGCCACTTTTTCAATGAGCGACGTAATTTCGTCGGTAATCTTTCCGGAAGCCAGCACGTCGAGCACATCCTTCTGATGGTTGGCACGCAGGTAAGTCAGAAACGCATCCTGAAAAGCACGTACCCTCGAAATAGGAATGTCGCGCATCAGTCCGTGCGTACCACAGTACAGAATGGCCACCTGTTCGCCTACCGGCATCGGTGAGTACTGCGGCTGAATCAGCAGCTGGTTGTTCTTACGTCCACGGTCGATGGCCATGGCAGTCACAGAATCCATGTCGCTGCTGAACTTCGAGAAAGCCTCCAGTTCACGATACTGTGCCTGGTCAATCTTCAGCGTACCAGCCACTTTCTTCATACTCTTTATCTGGGCGCTACCACCTACACGCGATACGGAGATACCCACGTTGATAGCCGGACGGAAGCCCTGGTTGAACAAGTCGGTTTCCAGGAAAATCTGACCGTCGGTAATGGAAATCACGTTGGTCGGGATGTAGGCAGACACGTCGCCGGCCTGTGTTTCGATAATCGGCAGGGCGGTCAGTGAACCTCCGGCCTTTACCTTACCCTTCAGGCTGGGCGGCAGGTCGTTCATCTGTTCGGCCACTTCCTGCTGGCTGATAATCTTCGCCGCACGTTCCAGCAGACGAGAGTGCAGGTAGAAGATATCACCCGGATAAGCCTCACGTCCTGACGGACGACGCAGAATCAGTGATACCTCACGGTAGGCCACGGCCTGTTTTGACAGGTCATCGTACACCACCAGTGCATGACGGCCGGTGTCACGGAAGTACTCGCCGATGGCAGCTCCGGCAAACGGAGCAAAATACTGCATGGCAGCCGGGTCGGAAGCCGTAGCAGCCACCACGATGGTATAGTCCATCGCACCCTTCTCACGCAGTGCATTCACGATGCTGGCCACAGTAGAACCTTTCTGACCGATGGCCACATAGATACAGTACACCGGATTTCCAGCCTCGTAGTTGGCACGCTGGTTGATAATGGTATCGATGGCGATGGCCGTCTTACCTGTCTGACGGTCGCCGATAATCAACTCACGCTGCCCGCGGCCGATAGGAATCATGGCGTCGATAGCCTTCAATCCCGTCTGCAGCGGTTCCGTTACCGGCTGACGGAAGATAACCCCCGGTGCCTTACGCTCCAGCGGCATCTCACACAGCTCTCCGCCAATTTCGCCGCGTCCGTCCAAGGGCACACCCAGAGGGTCGATTACACGTCCCAGCATCGATTCTCCCACGTTGATGGAAGCAATGTGCTTGGTACGCTTCACAATCATCCCCTCCTTAATCTGGTCGGTCGGCCCCAGGAGCACCGCTCCCACATTGTCCTCCTCCAGATTCATCACCGTTCCCATGATACCGTTTTCAAACTGCAGCAACTCGTTGGCCTCCGCATTACGCAAACCGTAAATACGGGCCA
Organism: uncultured Bacteroides sp.; assembly: GCA_945965395.1. Lineage (GTDB taxonomy): Bacteria > Bacteroidota > Bacteroidia > Bacteroidales > Bacteroidaceae > Phocaeicola. Next base: position 24,380 of record CAMFND010000123.1, on the reverse strand, counting down.
CACCGTCGCTCACCTGAAGCACGGTACCCACTTCGTCGAATTTCAGCGAGTTGTCAATCCCCTTCAACTGTTGGAGCAACACCTCTGAAACTTCGCTGGGTTTTATTGTATTTTCTGGCATAATTCTTTTTAATTAATAATTAATAATGAACAATTCATAACGAGTAACGAAGTTCATTCCTCATTCTTCATTTTTCATTCTTCATTATTCATTGTTTACACTATTCTCCTGTTTTTCGCGATAAACTGCTGTTTCACGCGCTTCAACTGGTTCACCACACTGGAATCCAGACGGAAGCCGCCCAGTTCGATGATGTATCCTCCAATCAGGCTTTTATCCACCTTCTCTTCCAGAATTACCTCACCGTGCGTCTTCTCGGAAGCCAGTTCCTGCAAGTGTGCCACGAGTTTGGGCGAACTGACGGCAGTAGTAAGCTTTCCAAGAAGGATGTGCTTGTCTTCCTGATACAGGTCGATGTACGACCACGTCATGAACTGCAAGAACTTCTCTCTTTTGTCTTCCAGCACCAGGCTGAGAAAACGCATCATTACCGGGCTTATGTCCTTTCCACCTGAAGCCTCGCAAAGCAGCTCCAGCTTCTTGCTTCTCTCCAGCACCGGATTTTCCACGGCACGCCGCAGGCCGGGCACTTCGGCAAAGTGTGCAGCCAGAGTCTTCACCTCCTTGTACACCTTGTCTTCCAGCCCTTCACCCTTCGCGTATGCCAGCAGTGCCTTCGCGAAACGTCTTGAAACGACTCCTGTATTCATGACACGTTATTTTTTAGAAGTTTCAATCATTTCATCCAGCAGACGGTCAATCAGCGCAGTCTGCTCCTTTTCATCGGCCAGCCTGTTGCGCATGATTTTCTCTGCAATGCCCACTGACAACACAGCTACCTGGCGGCGGATGTCACGGATGGCGCTTTCCTTTTCCGTTTCAATCTGCTTCTTCATCTCCTCCATCAGGCGGTTGCCTTCGGCAAAGGCCTTCTCCTGAGCGTCCTTGATGATGCGGTCGCGCGTAACAGCAGCCTCACTCAGAATGCGGTGCTGTTCTTCGCGTGCCTGTGCCAGGATCTTCTCACCCTCCACCTTCACGTTGGCCAACTGTTCGTTGGCCTCGCGCGCCGCCTTGAGCGAATTGTCAATGTATGCTTTCCGGTCCTCCACCGTCTTCAGAATCACCGGAAAGCCGTATTTCGCCAAGATGAAGAACACGACTCCGAAGGTGACGACCATCCAGAACAGCAGCCCCGGATCCGGAGTTAATAATCCCATAACTTACTGTTTTATTTTTTACAAGAACAAAGTCAACAAACAAACCACGATAGCAATCAGTGCCACACCTTCTACCAGTGCGGCAGCGATAATCATGTTCATACGCAAGTCGCCTGAAGCTTCCGGCTGGCGTGCAATAGCTTCCATAGCCGAGCTACCAATCTTACCGATACCCATACCGGCACCTAAAACTGCAATACCAGCACCGATAGCGGCGCCCAACTTACTAATACCTACACCTGCAGCTGCCTGCAATAAAACTGACAATAACATAATTTTCTTGTTTTAAAAGGTTATACTTTAATTTTCTTTGAATCAATTATTTTTCGGCATGTTCCTTCACCTGCGACAGACCGATAAACACGGCCGACAGCATCGTGAAGACATATGCCTGAATGAATGCTACCAGAACCTCCAGCGCATTCATGAAAATATCGAACGCCACCGATACCACCGTCATCGAGCCGTTGATAACCGGACCCGACTTCACCGTGATGAAGATAATGGCCACCAGACTGAGCACGGCCGCATGTCCTGCCATGATGTTGGCAAACAAACGGATCATCAGTGCAAACGGTTTGGTAAAGATACCGAAGAATTCAATCAGCGGCATCATCGGAATCGGCGCCTTCAACCACGTAGGCACGTCGGGCCAGAAGATTTCCTTCCAGTAAGCCTTCGTACCATACACGTTGGTCAGCACGAACGTACACAAAGCCAGCACCAGCGTAATGGCGATGTTACCCGTCACGTTGGCACCTCCGGGGAAGATAGGAATCAGCCCCATCAGGTTGTTCACCAGCACGAAGAAGAACGCCGTAAGCAGATAAGGCGCGTAGCGGCGGTAATTCTCGCCGATGCAGCCCTTAATCACGTCGTTATAGATAGAAAGCACCGTGGCCTCAATCATGCCGACGCCCCCCTTGGGTGCCCCGTCTTCCAGCGGATGTTTCTTGTACCAGCGCACGCAGCTCATCATGATGACCAGCAGCACCGCACTGTTGATAAACAAGCCCAGCACATTCTTCGTGATGGAGATGTCCAGCGGACGCACCTCCTCGCCGGCCGCATTGCGTTCCACGATTTTGCCGTCGTAGGCACCGCCCTTGGCCACGTACAGTCCCTCGTAAGGACCTTCCTCCAGCCGGGCAGACGAGAACACATGCCAGCCCGTACTGCTTTTCACGATCACCGGCAGCGGAATGCTTACCTCCGTATCGCCAAACTTCACGATATGCCATTGGTAAGCATCGCCAATGTGTCCGAACACCAGTTCGTTCACGTCGATGTCGCCCTCAGCAGCCTGTGCCTTCGTCAGCGCAGCCGGAACCGCCATCAGCAGTAACAGCGTGATGATTATGTACCGTATTTTTTTCATCATTAGCTTTTTTTCTTAGTTTGAGTTTCGCTTCAAAAAGAAGGAAAAAACGGGTTTCGAATATCAGAAACGCAAAATAGAAGAAGATGAAGGTCAGCATGAACGCCACTACTTCATGTCCTATCACAAATCCGTAGAAAATCAGCAGCATGGCACTGACAACAAACTTCAGCACCTTGCACACCAGATACGTCATCGCAATCCGTTCCAGCCCTAAGCGATAGTTGAACGCGAACAATTCTATATAAAGCAGGCCGAAAAGATAAAAGAATATCGGAATGGCCGGAAACCACAGGAAATACCTGTCGGGAATGAACAGATGATATACCACGGCAACAAGCGTCGTCAGCACAACTCCAATCACGGTCAGTTCTCTTATAAATTTCTTCTTAACGGTCAACAAAAACATAGTATCGTGCGGTTTTTCATCCGGAAAGCCGCCAAAAACATATTCGGTTCATCGCCTGCTTCGCTCCTCTCAGAGTTCCACACAGACTGAAATCTGATTTTCCTTGACTTCCACGAATCCCCCCTTGATTTGCAGGGATTGCGTTTCCTGTCCGGCCACGTATTTCACTTCCCCGGCCGAGAGCGTAGAAATCAGCGGTGCATGGTCTGCCAGCACTTGAAATTTCCCCGCGCTTCCCGGAAAGGTAGCCCGGCTCACTTTTCCTTCGTAAACCAGCCTTTCGGGTGAAACGATAACCAGATGAAGTTCTTTCATATTAAGCTATCAGCTTTTAACTTTTAACTTTTACTTATTAACTCTTAGCCGCTTCCATCAGCTTCTTACCTTTCTCGATGGCATCCTCAATGGTACCCACGTTCAGGAAAGCCTGTTCAGGCAGATAGTCTACCTCGCCGTCCAGAATCATCTTGAATCCCTTGATGGTGTCTTCTATGGAAACCATCACACCCGGCACGCCCGTAAACTGCTCGGCCACGGCAAACGGCTGCGAAAGGAATCGCTGCACGCGGCGGGCACGGTTCACCGTCAGACGGTCTTCATCCGAAAGTTCATCCATACCTAAGATAGAGATAATATCCTGAAGTTCCTTGTTACGCTGCAGAATCTGTTTCACGCGCTGAGCCGTTTCGTAGTGCTCCTTGCCCACAATCAGCGGGTCGAGGATACGCGACGTAGAGTCCAGCGGGTCTACAGCCGGATAGATACCCAGCTCGGTAATCTTACGGCTCAACACCGTAGTGGCATCCAGGTGCGTAAAGGTAGTAGCCGGAGCAGGGTCGGTCAAGTCATCGGCCGGCACGTACACCGCCTGCACGGAAGTAATGGAGCCGTTCTTCGTAGAAGTGATACGTTCCTGCATCTGTCCCATTTCCGTAGCCAGTGTCGGCTGGTAACCTACTGCCGAAGGCATACGTCCCAGCAAAGCCGAAACCTCAGAACCTGCCTGCGTAAAACGGAAAATGTTGTCGATAAAGAACAGAATATCGCGCGGGCCGTTTTCACTAGTCTGGCGGTCACGGAAGGACTCGGCCAGTGTCAGACCCGACAAGGCCACTGACTGACGGGCACCGGGAGGCTCGTTCATCTGTCCAAACACCATGGCTACCTGCGATTTTTCCACTTCGTTGTAATCCACCTTCGAAAGGTCCCAGTTTCCTTCCTCCATGCTCTTGAGGAATTCGTCACCGTAGCGGATTACGCCTGATTCAATCATTTCTCTCAGCAGGTCGTTACCTTCACGGGTACGCTCACCCACTCCTGCAAACACGGAGAAACCATTGTGTTTCTTGGCAATGTTATTGATTAACTCTTTGATGAGCACGGTTTTTCCAACACCCGCCCCACCAAACAGACCGATTTTACCACCCTTCAGGTAAGGTTCCAGCAGGTCAATCACCTTGATACCGGTAAACAATACTTCCTGGGTAGTAGCCAGGTCTTCGAATTTCGGAGGTTCACGGTGAATAGGAAATCCGTCCGTCTTGTCCAGTTCTTTCATACCGTCAATGGTATCACCTACCACATTCATCACACGGCCCTTGATCTGGTTTCCGATAGGCATCGAAATCGGATGCCCCGTAGGAACGACTTCCATTCCGCGCTTCAACCCGTCCGTACTGTCCATGGCCACGCAGCGTACCGTGTCTTCACCGATATGCTGCTGCACTTCAATCACCAGCGTACGCCCGTCGTTACGGGCAATCGTCATGGCATCGTGGATTTTCGGCAAGGCGTGTTCCACGTCTTGTCCTTCTTCAAACTTGAAGTACACATCGACCACCGGACCGATTACCTGCGAAATGTGTCCAACGATTTTTGACATAAGCAATTATTTTAATTTAAAAGAATGAATCATGGTTCTTATCTCTTAAAACAAACGTCCCGGGCATTTGTTTAAAGTTTAACCATTTCTGTAACGCAAATTTACTGAATAAACTCTCATATATGTAACTCCATGTAACATTTTTTAGACCGATTTCCCTAATAATAGACATAAATCAAGAGATATCGGACAAATGGTTTTACAATTGTTTACACAGAAACAAAACATCTAAACAAATATTTACAGGATATTATACGTGTGTGCGGCCACACATACTATTTTAGACAGAAGAACATAAGAACAGATTTTCTGTGTAAATAGAAACTTATGTACTTATGTCATACAAAATTATGAGCGTTTATACTCTCTGTACTTTCTTTTTATTTCTATACGGTCACCACCGAAATTAATGAGTAATCCATGGTCTTTATGAGTTGCCGTCAGATAATTAACCAGCTGAGTCTCGTGTATGGAAAGAAGATGTTGCACCGCTTTTAGTTCAATAATTATCTCTCCCTCTACAATAATGTCTGCTCTAAACTCCCCTACAACCTCATCTTTATAATATACATTTATAGGGGTTTCAGAATCCGCATGAATACCTTTTTCCCTTAACTCTATCAACAATGCCTTTTGATATACCGACTCTAAAAAACCGGCTGCCAGATGCGTTCTTACATTGTATGCGCATTGAATAATTACCTTAATAAGGTCCTCTGTTTTCATATCCACAATATTACGCAGTTAAAAATTCTTTTGTCTTTATGTTCTTATGTCTAAAAGCATTCGTCTTCATGTCTTACAAAAAAAGCCACATTGCTGTGGCTCTTCTTTATATTAAATATGTCTCGTTACACGCGCTTGAAGGTGTAGTTACCTTCCTCGGTATACATTTCCGACTCAAAGGTACAGTCATACGAAGCTTGAATCTCCTCTCCCGTATACGACAGAATCACCACCCGTATGCTGCGGCCACGATTATCCGACAGCGTCAGCACTCCCTTGCTCAGCGTCCAGTTGAACGACTCGCCACGGAACGAGGCCGTACCGTCACTCTTCACCGAAAGCGTCTGTCCCACATGGTCATTCCGGTTCGATTCTTCCTCTGAATTTGTCCAGTCATTCGCCGTCACCTTCCATGTACCGATAATGTCATTTCTCGACACTTCCACCCCTGTGGGGTCATCCGTGCTACAGCTTGCCATTCCGGCTACCATCAGGATAAAGCTCAAAAAGAGCCATACGTTCTTTAGTTTCTTCATTTTCATTGGGTTTTACAGATAATAAAATGTATACTTATGTTATTTCTTTCTCCAGATGGATTCCACCTTCCGCCTTACGGCCAGCACATTCAGCACCGATACCAGCAGGAAAAGTCCCCCGGCAGTCAGCAGCGTCGGCAGCAGACTGCCTGCCTGAAAATCGGGCACCATCCGCTGCAGCATGTCCAGATACGCATCACGTGCCATCCACACCAGCAGCACGCCCATGGCTGCCACTGCTGCATTCAGCCCCACCGTGAGTGCCTGATACGGACGTGCCACCGCCGCCGGACTGAACCCTATCATCAGCAGGTTTTCCAGCTTCTTCGTGTTCTTCTGCAACAGCAGGTAGATGCTCAGCATCAGCAGGTAGAACGACAGCACACTGATAATCAGTCCCACTGTGAGCACGATGCCCACCACCATCTTCAGGAACCACGTTGTCTTTCCCGCATCCAGCTTGTCACCTTCCGTCTCGTATCCTTTCTGCTTGAAATACTTCGCGATGCGGTCGTCCGCCGGATTGTCCACCTCCACAATCAGTCGTGAGGGAGCCGTCTGCCCGCCGTCACCCAGTGTCGCGTTGGCCCATTCCATGAACGCCTGCGGCACCAGAATCGTGTTCAGCCGGTTGGAGAAACCCACGATACGTCCCTTCATGCGCTCCGTCCGTCCCCTTCCGCTCAGCCGCACATCCAGCGTCATCATCCCCATCACGCCCTCCGAGAGCTGCGGCAGGTTGCGACTCTGCGCAAAACCGAAGTTATACAGGTTCAGGTAGTTGCGCGGGATGATGATAGGGATTTCCGTCTGCCCCTCGCGATACGTCCAGCCCTCCAGCCGTACGTCTACAAACTCGTCGGGCACCGACTCAAAGAACATTGCCGTAGAGAGCTGCATGCCCGCCATGCCCATGCCGGCCGACACCTGAAACTGTGCCGGAGTGAACGCTCCCGTCCGCTTGGCAAACGGCTGCGACTCCATGTCGGCTATGTCGGCACGCGAGAACGTACCTCCCTTGCCCACCAGGCTGCCCAGCGTGCTCACCTGCTTGCTCACAATCACGTAGTCCTTCTTCATGAAACTGTCGCCCTGCGTAAACACCGGCAACACATCCTTGTAAAACTGTATGCCTAACAGCACAATCACCATACCGCACAGGTTGGCCAGAAAGAATCCCGCCAGCTGCGCCACACTGATGTGCTGCCTCAATAATTTCCAGATCATATCCCTCTTCGTGTTAATACCTTACAAACTCAGCACCCTGTCATATTCCAGCGGCAGGTGCTTGCCGATGGACGTCACAATCACTCCCGCGCCCTGACGAGCCGCTTCCTCCTTCAGGATACGCGCCATAATTTCCCCGTTGCCGTCGTCCAGGTGGCTCACCGGCTCATCCAGAAAGAAAAAGTCGGCCGGCTGACACAGCATCCGCACAAAAGCCACACGCTGCTGCTGTCCGTACGACATCCTGGCCGCTTTCACGTCCCACTTGTCAGCGATGCCCAGCTGCTCAAACCAGTCCTTCACCTGCTGCTTGCGGCAGAAGCCCGTCAGCCCGTTCTTCAGCTGCACGTTCTCCCACGCCGTCAGTTCCCCGAACAGGCGGAGTTCCTGAAACAACATGCCCAGCGACCGCTTGCGGATATCCGTCCACTGCTTCACCGTGAGCTTCCGCACGTTCTCCCCGTCGAAGGAGATAATTCCCTGGTAGTCCGTACGGTACCCGTAAATAAAACTGCAAAGCGACGACTTGCCCGTGCCCGACGCCGCTTCAATCAGATACATCTTCCCTTTCTGAAAAGCCACCTGCCGGTGCCATACGTCCGACACGATTCCGTCGCGTCCGGCGAATACCTCCGGCAGGGTCTGCTGTAATTCTATTGTGTTCATTTTATTCAATGAAGAATTAATAATGAAGAATGAAGAATGCTCTCCGTTATTCATTAATAATTCTTCATTCTTCATTATTCATTATTCACTATTAATTATTCACTATCTTCACCAGCTGCTTCAGCACATTTTCCTCGTGATTCTTCATCTGCAGCACCATGCGCGCCTTGGTCGGTTCATCCGATTCGATGCTCAGGTAGTCCAGCATACCTACATAAGGAATCTGCGGAAGTACGGCAGCCAGTGCCTGGAAGTTCACGTTCAGGTAGAAATGCTTGTCCTTCACGTCCTTGGCCCAGTCACAGTCTTTCAGCGACAGTCCCTTCACCTCACGGCCAATCAGGTCTTCCTGATTCGTCAGGTAGAAGCGGTCATCTTTCACGCCCAGCCAGAAAGACACCGGTCCGCGAGCCTTGCCCAGCATCGCACCGTTGGCAACCACAAACTGGTAGGCATTTTCACCCTTGTCCACCAGCCGCATCTGACCGTTGGTCATTGCCAGCATCGGTTTCAAGTCCTCAAACGTACGCATGAAGTCACCGTTTTTCACGTCGGCATACAGGATGAAGCCCGGTCTCAACGACATTTCCGGTATGGCCACTGCCACGTCCCCCTTCACCGCCTTGAAGATGGCTTCAAAGTCGAGCGGTATCATCGAGTTGTCCAGCTCCTGACGCACGGTCGGGTTCTCACGCAACAGCTCGTACGCCTTTTCACCATTCACGTTGGCAGCCATCCAGAGCACCGTATTGGCAGGGAACGTCTTCAGGTACGTACCGTCCAGCTCACCGCTCACCTCCGCCTGCTTCTTCAGCAAGTCCTTGAACTTGCCTCCTAACAGCGCCTCCACTTCTACCACAGCTTTACCTTTCTGGAAATCGAGCGTAGAAAACATTTTCAGGTCATTCAGGTTCAGGTCAGCCGGCAGCCCCATCGTCATCGGGCCCCAATAACTCTTCGGCATGGCGTTCAGCGAAGTCACCATGGCCACGTCCTCGTCGGCATCCTCTAATTTCTTGAATTCCGGAGTGCCCGAATAGCCCTCCCCTTTTTTCTGGCGCAGCCACATGGAAGCCTGATGCTGCAAGTCCTTCGGGGCGCCGCCGTCGCCTGCCAGCATCAGAAACGCATCGTCCGTCCAGGCCATCAGTCCGCCGCCCCCTACGGTCCAGCGGCAGCCGTCGCCGTCGGCAGGAGCTTCACACGCCTTCTGTTCCTGAAGCACTTTTATCAAATCTTCCAGTTTTCCCTTGTCGGCCATGCGCACCAGCACACCGCCCATTTCCATCTGAGAAGCCGCAAAGAAATACACCCGGTCGGTCAGTCTCAGTCCGCTTTCTTCCGGATTCTCCATCAGCTTGTCCACCAGGGCATCCGCACTGCCCTTCAGGCTCGATTTCACCATCTGCCCCATCGACTGCTTCACCTGGTCGTTCAGGTCACACTTCTGCGACATCTCCATCAGGTCGAACGAGAACACTGCAGCCGCATCTTTGGGCAACGCATTGGTGTACGCATTGTCTTCCCCGCAGGCAGACAACAGGAAAGCCATACCCAAGGCCAGGCTTCCCATCCATTTCCATGTCTTTTTCATAATTATTCTATTTAAAAGTTACACATAAACCTTATTCCGCGTGCGTCAGGTTCATCAGGTGTACGGCTACCAGTGCTGCCGTCTCCGTACGCAGGCGCGATTTGCCCAGGCTCACTGCCTGAAAGCCTTTCTCTGCAGCCAGCGCCACTTCCTCCGGACTGAAATCTCCTTCCGGACCAATCAGCACCACGGCGTCCTCGTCCTTGCGGAGCACATCGCGCAGCAAAGGCTTTTCCCCCTCATAACAGTGAGCGATGAACTTCTGTCCCGTAAACTCCCGCTCCATAAAGCGGCGGAAGTCCGTCATGTCGTTCACCACCGGCTTGCGTGCCTTGAGCGACTGCTTCACGGCCGACACCACGATTTTCTCCACCCGTTCCGTCTTGATGACCTTCCGTTCCGAGAAACGGCAGTTCAGAAACGTCAGCTCGTCGAAACCGATTTCCGTGGCCTTCTCCGCCAGCCATTCCATGCGGTCCATGTTCTTCGTAGGCGCCAGAGCCAGATGCAGGTACCCCTTCCAGAAAGGCTCCTGTTCCGTTTTCTCCACCACCTTCACCACACAGCGTTTCTGGGTAGCCGCCGAGATGACCGCCCGATAAAAGCATCCCTTTCCGTCGGTCAGCATAATCTCTTCACCCACTCCCAGACGCAGCACCCGCAGACAGTGTCCGGCTTCTTCCTCCGGCAACTCCAAGGTCTGCGCTATATCCGGTGTATAAAACACATGCATATTACTTCCTAATCTATTTCTTGATAATCTTCTTCTTCGTCTTCTTTCTCTTCCCCTTCTTTCCGGGTTGCCATTTCCCGCTTAATCAGCTCCGCATACTCATAGTTTTCCCGACGGATAGCCATGTCCATTTCCCTTTTCAAGGCTTTCATCGGCATCATACGCAACAGTACAATGTCCCCATTAGGCACAGACTTGGCAAAATCCGGACGGTCCACCTCCAGCAGTTCCTCTCTTACATAGAACGGCACCTTGGCCACTGTTGCCACCACCAGTGCGTCGAACAGCGTCAGCGGCATCTCCATCACCGAACCATCTTCCTTGCGCAGCGTCAGAATCGTGCGGTGAGTCATGTTCACTTTGTCCGTCACCACCGCTTTTTCCAGCGTAATACCCAATTTCTTCAGGAATTCCACTGTCTGATAAGGCAGCGTGGCATCTATTCCCTCCGGGTCGTTAATGGCCAGATAGAGCAGGTCTGCCTGATCAGGATTGATAATGCCCAACATCATCCGGTGCGGCTCATCTATCTCCTCCAGAATCAGCTTGAAATTCTGTGAGTCTGTCATCAGTATGTCCATTTTCTCCTCATCATCAAGCACCTGATCAAAACTCAGGTTTTCCATCAGCTTCAGTACACTTGTAGCCTCGTCAATCGTACGGACGCGCATTTCCACTAATCCTTCTTTTGTTCCCATGTCCCAAGTTTGTTTGTTTAATTGTTATCTACTTTATGTTTGTATTTAAATACCAGTGCAAAAGTCACGGCCACCACCAATGCGTAGGCCGCAAACACGAACCACGCCCGGCTCCAGCCTTCCACCTGCGGCGCCTGCGAATTGAAATCCACGAAGCAGTTCACCACCGCCTGCGCACTCAGCGTACCTACCGTGGCCCCTATGCCGTTCGTCATAATGATGAACAGTCCCTGCGCACTCGAGCGGATAGACAGGTCTGTCTCCTTGTCGACAAACAGCGAGCCCGACACGTTGAAGAAATCGAATGCCACGCCATACACCAGCATAGACAGCACGAACATCCACACCCCGCTGCCCGGGTCACCCAGACCGAACAGTCCGAAGCGCAGCACCCACGCCACCATGGCAATCAGCATCACCTTCTTGATGCCGAAACGCCCCAGGAAGAACGGAATGAGCAGGATGCAGCATGTCTCGCTAATCTGCGAGAGCGAAATCAGCAGGTTGGCATGCTGCACGCCAAACGTATCGGCATACTCCGGAATGGCGTTGAAGCTCGTGATAAACGGATTGGCAAAACCGTTGGTAATCTGCAAGGACACGCCCAGCAACATCGAGAAGATGAAGAACACCGCCATCTTGCGGTTCTTGAAGAGCAGAAACGCCCTCAGCCCCAATGCCTCTACCAGCGATTTCTGTCCGCCCTGCACACGGCTCACCGGACATTCCGGCAGCGTCTGGGCATACACGGCCAGCACCACGCCCCATACCGCACAGGTAAAGAACTGCATGTAGTTCGACTGGAATCCCAGCAAATCTACCAGCCACATCGAACAAATGAAACCGATGGTGCCAAACGTACGTATCGGCGGAAATGCCTTGATGGTGTCCAGCCCCGCCTTGTCCAGCGCCGTATAAGCCACCGAATTCGACAAAGCCAGCGTAGGCATGTAGAACGCCACACTCACGGAGTAGAACGAAAACAGCGGCGCAAACTCCACCTGCGGTCCCGTAGTCATGGCATAATAGCCTGCACCTCCCATAAACAGGGCTGCCAACAGATGGCTCAGCCCCAACAGCCGTTGTGCCGGAATCCAGCGGTCAGCCACAATACCCAGCACAGCCGGCATGAACAGGGACACAATCCCCTGCATGGCGTAAAAAATTCCGATATGTCCGCCTAATCCCACACCCGCCAGGTACGTACCCATTGAAGTAAGATACGCTCCCCACACGGCAAACTGCAGGAAATTCATGACAATCAGTCTCAGTTTCATGTTCATATATTCATAAGATTTAAAGGTTATTTCATCATCGTAGCCAGTGAAGCCAGCATCGTAGCCAGTGAAGCAAACGAAGTCGCATTCGATACCACATTCGCGAAATTGAACTTCTTCGTCTTGTTCGGCACCACGATTTCGCAGCCCGGCTCAATCTGTTTCTTGCCGCTGCCCTTCACTTCGGCCACCTGTCCGTTCATGTAAATAATGAACTTCTGGCTCTTCTTGGCGTTGGCAGAGTAGCCTCCCGCCTGGCTCAGGTAATACTTCACGCTCTTGCCGTCGGCATACGACACCGTGTTCGGCATCATCACCGCTCCGTTCACCTTCACCGTATTGTTATATTCCGGCACGGTCAGCACATCCCCCTCGCGCAGTACCAGGTCAGCGTCTCCTCCCGGATTGGCCAGCGCGGCTTCCAGGTCAATACCTACCGTAAACGTACTGTCCACCTTCAGTCCCAGCGTGTTGGCCATGGCATCACCTATTTCGCGGCGCACCATCTTCACCACATCTTCCATGCGGCGCAGTTCCTCCTCGTTGGCCACACGGCGCAACTTCGCTCCACGCACATACGCATAGCGGCTCACGCCTCCGGCCCGCTGAATCAGACTGCTCAGGCGCTCGCTCTTCGTGTTCAGCGTATAGTCGCCGCGATACAGCACCTCGCCGTCCACCGTCACGTTCACCAGCTCGTTGTAGCTCGGGCTGCGGCGCACAAACACCTGGTCGTACGGCTGCAGCTCAAAGCCCGCTTCTCCGTCCACCACGAAACCATCCTTCAGTCCGAACGAGAAATTCTGTCCAATCATGTCCGGTTCTGCCGTACCTTTCGGGTCACGGATACGTCGCGACACGTCCACACGCACCAGCGAAGCCGATTCCTTCAGTCCCCCTGCCGTAATCACCAGGTCCTCCAGGCTCATGTGGTCGGCATACGTATAGCTGCCCGGCTTGTTCACCTCACCGCTGATGGTCACCTGGCCCATGTCCTGCAAGTCGTGGATGCTCGGGATATACAAAATGTCATTCTTCTGCAAGGCCACGTCGGGCGACGTACCATTCAGAATACCCTGAATGTCGACCGGCAGCACCTCTTTTGTCAGGTTTTCACGTTCGCGATACAATACCGCACGCCCTGTAAAGGCATCTCCCAGCAGTCCGTCGGCCTTCTCCACCAGCTGGCGTACCGTGTTCAGCGAACCGCTCAACTCGAATACCCCCGGATGATACACAGCCCCCTTCACTTCCAGACGGTTGTTGAAGCGGTTCAGAATCGAATCCACCGAAATCACGTCACCGTCTAATAATTTAAACGCAGAATAGTCTATATCGTTCACCGTTTTCACGGAAAATTCTTTTCCATCCTTACGCAACACCCTGATACTCTTCTTGTAAGCATCCGAAGAAAATCCGCCGGCATACTTCAATAAGGTAGCCGCCGACTCCCCGTTCTTCATTTCGTAGAACATCGGACGCTTCACCTTACCCGTAATCTTCACCAGCTCGTCGTAGGTAGGCACAATCACCACGTCGCCGTCCTGCAGGCGGATGTCGTCCTGAATCTGCCCCTTCATGATATACTCGTACACGTCCAGACGGGCAAACGTCTTTCCGCCGCGGGCCACCTGCACGTTACGCAGGCTACCGATGTCGCTCACCCCGCCAGCCACGTACAAGGCATGAAACACGGTTGAAAGTGACGACAGCGCATACGTACCCGGCGCCATCACTTCCCCCATCACGTTCACCTGGATGGTACGGATATTTCCCAATGTCACCTGGATGTTATTGCCCGAATCCGCATAAATCTTCCCCAGTTCCTGTTTCAGCAGCTGGCGCGCCTCCTGAATCGTCATGTTGTTCAGGTATACCGGACCCAGGTTGATGATGTTCACATAGCCGTCGGGCGAAATTTCCAGCCGCATGGTGTTCTGGCTAGCGCCCCACACGTCGATAATCACCTCGTCACCCGGTCCCAGACGGTAGTTTTCCGGCGTAGCCATGCTCAGGTTAGGCTGGAAAGTCAGCTGCTCAATGTTGAAGATATTCCGTCCGAACACATCGTTCTCGCCGGCAGTCACCGTGGTCAGGTTGCGGCGCTTCTTCATGGACTTCTGCATGTCTTCTGTCCACATGCTCTTGTCTACGTTGGCCGATTTTGTCTCCAGAAATTCCGAAGCGTCTTCCTCGGCAGCATTCGAAGTGGTTTTCCGTGCCCGTGAACCTGAGCCCAGCAGCGAACTGTCTTCCCCCGTCAGAGAACCGCTGCCCGATGTCGACGCGCCCGTCGAACCCGAATACATGGACTTCAATCGCAGCAACTGCTCCTGAGTGGCCCCCTTGGCCAGCAATTCCATCGCAATGGTTTGCTGGTCCTTACCCTGTTGAAGAGCCTGCTGCACATATTCTATCACTTGGTTGTCGGTCATCCCGCTCTGGGCATATGCAACACTTCCCCCCAGCAGGAACAGACACAATGCCAATCTTACAAACTGTCTTCTCATTCTGTCTTTCTTTTTAGTTTTAAGGACAAAGATACATTATTGAAAAATAACCACCAAGCCCTCAGACCCGGAATCTCCACTTCCGGCAGAAAAAACTGGTGTAAAACTTCCGGAATCCTGTCCTAAAACATAAAAATAGTTAATCACATACGATTTTCCAACCGAATTATATGTTTCATAACATAAAAGCCTTACCTTTGCATCGTGTTTTTCATGGTATTAGATTTAAGGTTAATGAAGATTGGGAGTCTGGGAAGATTCCCTTTTTTTATGTCTATTTTTTATGTCTTTTTTTAGACAAAAGAACAGAAGAACATATTGAGTTAAAAGGTAAAAGTTAAAAAGTAAAAGCGGAAGCAATCATAACAAAAAAAGAACGGAAGAGTCACCCCTCCCGTCCTTCACTATATTAATTCTTCATTATTCACTCTTCATTATTTTTCATTCTTCATTCTTCATTATTCACTCTTCATTCTTCATTATTTTTCATTCTTCGTCTTCCGGCTAATCACATGGTCAAACCACAGGTTCAGCAGTGTCCATACCGCCACGTCAATCACGAACACCAGCGTGTTGTTTATATAGAGAATCGCCACGATGGTAAACGCACAGAAGCAGGCCGACATCAGCTGAATCGTCACCAGTGCCTTCCGTGGAGTAAAGCCCATGGCCAGGAACTTATGGTGAATGTGTGTCTTGTCGGGCATGAACAGCGGCCGCTTGTTGCGTGCACGCCGCAGCACCACACGAATCACATCCAGACACGGCACCATCAGCACACTGAACGACACCAGCGCCGGACTCGTTTTCATCGTAAGCAGCATATCCGGCTCATACATGCAGTACTTGATGACAAAGAAGCTCAGAATATACCCCAGCGTCAGGCTGCCGGTATCTCCCATAAAAATCTTCCGGCCCAAGTCCGCACTGCCAAACACGTTGTACGAAAAGAAGGGGATAATCACGCCCACCGTCACAAAAGCCAGCATGGCATAGCTCCACATCCGGAAATGCACGAACATCACCCCGAATACCAGCAGTGCCACCATGCTCAGCCCTGAAGCCAGTCCGTCGATACCGTCAATCAGGTTGATGGCATTGGTAATGAACACCACCAGCAACATCGTAAGCGGAATACCCACCTCGGCAGGAATCAGATAAATGCCAAAGAGACCATAGAAATTGTTGATATACAATCCCGACAGCGGAAACATCGCCGCCGAAACAATCTGCACCAGGAACTTCTTCCGATAACGCACCCCTATCAAGTCGTCGGCAATGCCCACGATATACAGCAGGGTCAGTCCTCCCATCAGAAAAAGAAATTCGCACACCAGGTCTTCTGCCGGTGTTTCTACAGGGCCGTTTCCCGTCATCAGCCGCACGGCCGTAAACACACACACAGAAAAAAGAATTACCGGGAAAAAGGTCACTCCCCCAAGGCGAGGTATCGGCCGTTTGTGTACTTTCCGTTCATCAGGCACGTCAAACAAACGCTTGCGCAATGAAATAATCAGGATGTTCGGGATAATCATCCGCCCCAGTATCACCGCCGATACAAATGCAGAAATAATGATATACAGATTCGCCATTGTCCGTTTGGTTTTTTGAATGATGCAAAGGTAGGATTTTATTTCGAATCCTGAAAGCCTTTTGAGGCACCAGACACCTTCTTTTTACGATTTAGAAAACTTTTTTCGGTCAGAGCCCCCGTTTTACGTCAAAGCAAGGACACGCCTTGCACCATTCTTCCGGCTCCACCACCCCGTCGCCGTCCAGGTCCGGACTCAGGTCGCGGTGCCCCACCACCTGTGTGATGGCCGGAAAATCCGCCTTCAGCACCCTCACCAGAATCCGCAGCGAACGCTTCTGAAGCTCCGTACGCGTATCCGCCGGCCGGCCCTGCGCGTCCAGTCCCCCTTCGTAGGCGATGCCGATGCTGTGCTCGTTATAGCCCCTGGCATGAGCTCCAACCCGTTCCACCGGACGCATGGTGCAGATTTCCCCGTCCGTACGCACGTAATAATGATACCCGCAGCACTTGAAACCCCGTTTCCGGTGCATCTTCGTCAGTTCGGCAGGCGAGAGCGGGCAGTCCGCTCTCGTTGCCGTACAGTGAATCACAATCATGTCAATCTTTCTCATCACAATCCGGTTTTCTTCCGGTCAGGAGGCAGAGAATGCACTTCAGCACCCTGACCACAATCCATTTCACTCTTGTCATCTTCTCACGTTTTAGTTACGGTTACGCACCGAGGCCACCTTCTTCTTCCCCCTCTTCTTCCTTCTTATATTTCACCGGCACCCTTTCGAAAGCCAGGTTGTTCAGGGCCTCCTGCATCACCGTACCCGGACGGAACAGCACGCGCACCTTGCCAATCAGCGCATCGCTGTACGCATCCTCCGTGGCGGAACCTTCTCCGCTCAGACTCAGTTGCAGCGAGCCCAATCCGCCCATGCGCACAATTTCGCCGCCCTGCAAGCCTTCGGCCACGATGTCCTCCATCGCGGTCAGCACCGCCATTACGTCGGCACGGGTCACGGTACACATCTGGTGAATACGTTCCGCTATTTCACGGATACCCATTTCGCCGCGAGCCTGCGACTGTGCATAATACTTCATTTCACCGCTTTCACGGTCTGCCGGGTTCACACGTCCTACTACCGAATAAGTCACTGTCTTCTTCATAGTTCTTTCAAATTAAAAAATTAAAAGTTAAAAACTAATTAAATGAAGAATTAAGAATGATGAATCCAGGAAACGCGCGCTCATTCCTCGTTATTCATTCTTCATTCTTCATTATTCACTCTTCATTCTTCATTATTCATTGTCCATTGTTCTTCATTTACAGAAGCAAAGTTACATTCCCCGCTTCCGTCAATGTAGACATTTGAGGACATACGAAGACTTTCGAAGACATTTGAGGAAATTTGAAGACATTTGAAGACATTCCACGACTTCCGCCAGCGTCTCCCCGCCGGAGACAGCAGAGCCCCTCACGGCTCTCCCAGGAACTTCACAATCAGTTCCACCTCCGATTTCAGGAAAAACTTACGGTTTTTCTGGTAGCCCGACCGCTCAAGCGCCCTTTCCAGTTCCGCACACTGCTTTATCCATCGCCCCAGCCCCTGCAGGGCACCCTTCTTGCCCGCCTGCGGAAAATACAGTCCCGCCAGTTCACTTTTCCGGTAGGCCTTCAGACTGAAGCCCTCCCGCTCCTCTCCGGAAGCGGCCTCCGGCATCGTTTTCAATTGCATGTAGTTCATTGTTCTGTCCTATCAGTTATCAATGGTCAATTATCTATTAAAGATACACATTTCCAGCCTGATACACAAGTTTTTCCAGCCTCTTTTCCGGTGTTTTTCCTTGTCGGAACATAAAAAAACAGTAATACAGGCCACAAAACCCTCTGAAAGGTTGCACACGTTTCAAATAAACGCTAATTTTGCCTGCATTCTTTTATAAAAGAACTAACATCAAAAACAATATGAAGCTTAAAGCGTTATCACTTCTCGTTTTTATGGCCTGCTCGCCGTTGCTGATGGCACAGACAGGCATGACCGACCAGCAAGTTTTAGAGTATGTAAAACAGGGTATGTCCGAGGGAAAGGACCAGCGGCAGATGGCCACCGAGCTGGCCCGCCGTGGGGTGACCCGCGAACAGGCAGAACGCGTCAAAAAACTGTATGAACAGGAACAGGGAGTCAGCACTTCCAAGATGAGCGGCACCGAGCTGAACGAAGCCCGTCTGCGCGAAGCTACACAGGAAGAAAGCAACACCTCTGTACTGGAGAACCCGCAGCCCGACAGTCGCGAGCTGGTTCAGGAAAACCAGGTGTTCGGACGAAACATTTTCAACACCCGGAACCTCACATTCGAACCCAGCGTCAACATCGCTACCCCTCCCAACTACCGTCTCGGCCCTGGCGATGAGGTCATCATCGACATCTGGGGAACCAGCCAGAACACCATCCGCCAGCAGATTTCGCCCGACGGCACCATCAACATCGAGAAAATCGGTCCGGTCAACCTCAGCGGCATGACCGTGAGCGAGGCCAACAGCTACCTGAAACGTGTGCTGGGCAAGACCTACAGCGGACTCGACACCCCCGACGGCACCCTTGAAATCCGTCTGACACTGGGCAACACCCGCACCATCCAGATCAACGTGATGGGCGAAGTGATACAGCCGGGCACCTATGCCCTCTCTTCTTTTTCCACCGTGTTCCATGCCCTCTACCGCGCCGGCGGTGTGAGCGAGATAGGTAGCCTGCGTAACGTGCAGGTGACCCGAGACGGCAAGACCGTGGCCAAGGTCGACGTGTACGACTTCATCATGAAAGGCAAGACGCAGGACGACATCCGCCTGCAGGAAGGCGACGTGATTATCGTGCCTGCCTACGAAGCCCTGGTACAAATCAGCGGCAACGTAAAGCGTCCCATGAAGTTCGAAATGAAGAAAAACGAAACCCTCGCCACCCTGATCAGCTATGCCGGCGGCTTCTCGGCCGATGCCTACACCCGCTCCCTGCGCGTAGTGCGCCAGAACGGCGAAGAATATGAAATCAACACGGTGAAGGAAGTCGACTATTCCGCCTACCCCATGCGCAACGGCGATGTGGTGACTGCCGAAGCCATACTGAACCGCTTTACCAACAAGCTGGAAGTACGCGGCGCCGTGTACCGCCCGGGCATTTACCAGCTCAACGGCGAAATCAACACCGTACGCGCCCTGGTGAACGAAGCCAAGGGACTGATGGGCGACGCCTTTACCAACCGTGCCGTATTGCAGCGTGAGCGTGAAGACCTCACTACCGAAATCATCAGTGTAGACGTACGCAGCATCATGGCCGGCACCAGCCCCGACATCCCTTTGCAGAAAAACGACATTCTCTACATTCCCAGCATCCACGACCTGGAAGAACGCGGTGACGTGGCCATCTATGGCGAAGTGGCCAAACCCGACCGGTACTCCTATTCGGACAACATGACGCTGGAAGACCTCATCATCCGTGCCGGCGGACTGCGTGAGTCAGCCTCCACTGTACGCGTGGACGTATCCCGCCGCATCAAGGACCCCAAGAGCACCGTATCAACCGACAGCATCGGCCAGATGTTCACCTTTGCCCTGAAAGACGGTTTCGTAATCGACGGCCAGCAGGGCTTCACCCTCCAGCCTTACGACCAGGTGTTCGTGCGCCGCAGCCCGGGCTACCAGGCCCAGCAGAACGTACAGGTACTGGGAGAAGTCATCTTCGGCGGCACCTACGCCATGACCAACACGGAAGAACGCCTGTCCGACCTCATAAAGAAAGCCGGCGGTGCTACATCGAAAGCTTACCTGCGCGGCGCCAAACTGACCCGCGTGGCGAACGAAGAAGAAAAGAAACGCATGCGCGACGTCATCAACCTGATGAACCGTCAGTTCGGTGAAGCCATGATGGATTCACTGGGCATCAAGGTAGACAGTACCTTCAGCGTAGGTATCGACCTGGAAAAAGCCGTAGCCAGTCCCGGCAGTGAATACGACCTGGTATTGCGCGAAGGCGACGTGCTCAGCGTACCCAAGCTGAACAATACCGTGAAAGTGAACGGTGCCGTCATGATGCCGAACACCGTGGGCTACCTCAGCAACAAGAATGCCAACTACTACCTCGACCAGGCCGGAGGCTACGCCCTCAATGCCAAGAAAAGCAAGAAGTTTGTCATCTACATGAACGGACAGGTAGCCCGCATCAAGGGTCACGACAAGGACAAGATTGAACCGGGCTGCGAAATCATCGTGCCGAGCAAGAAGAACAAGAAGGTGAATGCGGCCGAAATCCTGAGCTATGCCACCTCCTTCGGCTCACTGGCCACCATGTTCGCCACCATCACAAACCTGATTAAGAATTAACTTTTTAATGAAGAATTAATAATGAAGAATGAAGAATTAATAATGAAGAATGGAAAGTGAAAATGGGATATTCTTACCGCTTTTACTTTTTAACTATTAACTCAATAAGTGTTCTTATGTTCTTTTGTTCTTATGTCAAAAAACATCATGTTCTTATGTCTAAAAAATAAAGAAAATGGAAGAAAACAAGCACTATACAAGCCCCGAGCATCAGCCCGTATCTGCGGACGACGATGAGCTGCAAATCGACTGGATGGGTATCCTCCGCCAGATTCTCGCCATCCGCAAGACACTCTACAAGGCAGCAGGTATCGGACTGATACTGGGAATCCTCATTGCCCTGGGTACCCCCAAGCAATACACCGTAAGTATTACCCTCTCACCCGAAATGGGAAGCGGCAAGTCCGGCAACGGTCTGGCCAGCATGGCAGCCTCTTTCTTGGGAGCCAGCGTAGGAGCTGACAGCCCCGATGCCCTCAATGCTACCTTGGCTCCGGACATTGTGGCTTCCACCCCCTTCCTGCTTGAGCTGTTTCATGCCCGCGTAGTAAGCCAGGACAAACAGATTGACACCACCTTCACCGCCTATTTGGACGAACAGAAATCCTCCTGGATAGGCTATGTATTGAAAGCTCCCGGCATGGCGATTGGCGGCATCAAGTCCTTATTCACTGATGAGGAAGAAGAAAAGAAAGATACTATACAAAATGGCGCCATTGAGCTGAATGAAGAAGATGCCGCAAAATTAGGTAATCTGCGAAAAACCATTACTGCCGAAGCCGATAAGAAAACCGGTATCACCACCTTAACCGTCACCCTGCAGGACCCCAAAGTTACTGCTACTATGGCAGACACCATAGTCTCCAAGTTACAGCAGTACATCTCTGCCTACCGCACCAGCAAGGCCAAGGAAGACTGCCAGTACCTGGAAATGCTCTACAAGGAGCGCCAACAGGAATATTATGCTGCCCAGCAGCGCTATGCCCGCTATGTGGATGCCAATAGTAACGTAGTGTTCCAAAGCACGATGGCGGAACGCGAACGTCTGCAAAACGACATGAATTTGGCTTATCAGGTGTACAGCCAGGTGGCACAGCAGCTGCAGGTAGCCCGCGCCAAGGTACAGGAAGAAAAACCTGTCTTTGCCGTAGTAGAACCCGCAGTCGTTCCCCTGAATCCCTCAGGCACCAGCCGCAAGGCCATTGTGGTCGGCTTCGTTTTCTTAGCTGTAGCACTGACCGGAGCCTGGATACTGTTAGGGAAGAAATACTGGCAGCAATTTAAGGAAGGCCTGTCACAAAAAGACTGATGCTTAGCCGGCAGCCTCGGTAAACCGCCCCATGGCATGACGGTTACGGTTTACTTCTTCCCCTGTGTACATTACTACCCGATATCCCCTTTTCCCCGCCACGCGCAGTTGCTCAAATCCTGCCTTCCGCAGCGCGAGCCCTACCTTGACGGAGCTAAGGGGATTTTTCATACCCCCGCTGATGTGCTGCAGAATCTCACCCACCGTCAGGAACATACATTCCTCGCCGGGCATCGGCACACGGAAAGAGGCCAGCACCAGGTCCGTTTCCAGACTGGCGGTTTCAAACCGCTCGTTACGCGCGTTCACCTGCGCGATTTCTTCCTCGTCGAACCAGTAGCGGAACCCTTCCTGCCACAGCTTCAGGGCCTGCCCGTACACCCCCGCATAGTCCACGGGATGCGTGTAAGGGTCGTCTATGCGCTCCACCGCGAAGGGCAGCCAGCGCCGGCTTCCCGTGGGGTCGTTCAGAAACTCCGGCTGGTTAGTCGTGCCGCAGAAACTCGCGATGTGCGGACGATTCTCCTTGTAGTGCCCGTACGCCCTCCGCTCGTTCACCGCCGGCAGGGTCACCATCGCCTTGAGCTGGTTGATGTCGCCCAGGCGCAGCTCGTCAATCTCCTCCAGGCAAATCAACGCAAATTCCGACAACGCCAGGTTATCGTCCTTCGTCAGTCGTCCGCTGTTGGAGCGCACACAGAAATACCGCTGCAGTTCAGGCGGCAGCAGCCGTGCCAGCCAGGTCGTCTTGTAGCAGCCCTGCCGCCCCACGAACACCAGAATCTGGTGGTTCGTCACCTCCTTCACCATCAGCGAGGCCACCGTTGCCACCAGCCACTTGCGGAAACAATCATCAAACAGCTGCGCATCGCCCTCCACGTGTACCGTGGCTGCCAGCCGTCCGATGTGGTCGGTCACCCCGTCCCACGGGGGCAGCGAGCGGAAATACTCCGCAAAAGGGTTGAATTCCGGCACGAACTCCGACTCCAGTACCGAGCGCACATCGCACAGGCGTACCGTGTGCCCCTCCTTGGTCATTCGGCTCCACAGCGAGTTTACCAGGCGGTCGGTCAGCTCCACAAACTCCTCCGCCTCGGGGTGGCGCATCTCCTCCTTTCCGGTAATCACGTTCTTCCGGAACTCCGCCTGCGTGGCGAGAAACTGCTCAATCTCCTCGGGCGTGGCCAGCTGGGTACGCCCATCCCCCTTCTTCTTCGCACGAAACAGTTCCGCCTCCCGCCGGCCGTGTGCCTCCGTATCAGCATAGCACGAGCGGAAAATAGCCGCTACGTCGCCGTCGTATTCCGGAAAACGTCCGTCCGCCCAGCCAATAGCCTGCTCCAACGGTATTCCGAACTCGTTCAGCAAATAGCCCATGCGCATGATGTATTCGTTGTGGTGATGCGGGGCATACACCACGCCCTGCTCGTCCAGCTCCCTGCGGATACGGGCCACCACGCGCTCCACCCGCCCTGTACGCGGAGCAGCCGGCGCCATCAGCTGCACCGGACTAAAAGAAAAAGGCTCTGCATCCGGATGGAAGCACACCTGCGCATCATGCGCCAGTCCGCTCAACCGCGTAGCGTTCTTGCAGGCCGGGTCAAAGCTGCACTCCGTCAGCATCTGGTAATATTCGTTTACCTTCCGGAATACCAGCGTATACAGCGTCAGGCAGTCCTTGTCGGCCACCTCCCCGTCCAGGCAGTAGCGGCACACCACCCTCACCCCCTGCCCGCTGATGGTAGTATAAGCCAGCACGGTATGCGGGTCGGCACACACCTTTTCGAACACCTCCCCCTCCCGTCCTTCGGGCAGATGGTCAAAGTCCACCATCGTAAGACCCGTCCAGCTGCTGATGTCGGTTCTTCGCTTGCCTCCGTCGAAACGCACCGCCACGGCAAAGCAGGGACAGGCCGCCTTTTCCCGATTGGCAGCCGTCTTCTGCCCCAGCGAGCGGTAGTAACGGTATTTTTCGGTGTGGTCGGCCAGCACCTTGTCCTCCCTGATCAGGCGGACTACTTCCTGTAAAGTCACCGGCACGGGCACCGTGTCGGCATAGCCTTTAAAAAGGCTGAGCATCATTTCATTCATTTTCGCGTGTTTAAATTTATAATTTTTCAGTTTTTAAGCTCATAATATTACATTTTTGCTTACATTTGCAGACAAATGTAAAATAAGTTTGCAGAAATATAAAATTCACATTGCACACATGCGTGCAATATTTTAACCAATAATTTACTATAATTTTATTTTTTAA
>CAMFND010000122.1 GCA_945965395.1 uncultured Bacteroides sp. | reverse complement strand
GTAGAGGATGAACGTTCCCAAGCATATTCCTCATTTCTTTTTTGTAGAATTCAATAAAAAATGGAATTAAAGAATTGCTCCAGTTTGCAATTAACATTGCAAATGCAGCTCCTATATATCCCCATATTGGAATAAAGCAAAATGCTAACAAAATATTAATAATTCCAGGTATAAATACGAGATATAGAATGTATCCGGTTTTTTCTTTTATGAATGCAGCTGTAGACATAAAAGCATAATTACTATACATTGCTAAAGAGAAACATATTACAGAAGCCACTAAATAGCTTTTTTGAAGTTCCTCGTTTTTGATGAGTATATAGTATATTTCTTTCATCCATATTGCTAGCAGAAAAACAATTATTGAACATAAAATTTGAGTTGTCAAATAATAATATAACATTAAATTTTTATTATTTGTACGATATGCTTTTTGAATAGCTGGACTGATAGCAGTAAAAATTCCGATAATGGCAAAACTGGTATAGTCTCCAATTTGATGGCCATTAGAATATAATCCAATATCTATGAGGCTAAGCCCTAGAATAGTCATTATTATTCGGTCTGCAGAACTTAAGAGGATGTGTCCTAAATTATGTGGAATAACAGGTAAGGCTATTTTTAATAATCGAATTTGACGCTTAGAAGATTTTTCTAATTGAGGATATATTTTTTCATTTATCCAAATTGGCTTTATAAATAAAATAAATATTACAATAGTTGAGAATGCTGAGGCTATTATCCAGCTTAAATATCCGATTTGAAAGAAACGGGCGCAGATAAAAAATGTAATGATGGAAATAATACTGCCTAATAGATTCCTTAAAACAAGTGGTTGAGGCTTGCCTATTAATACATAAAAATTATTGGCTATTAATCCGTTTGCGCTGAATAATAGGGGAATAATGGCCAATATTGCTACATACCATCGCTGATGTATGGGAATTTCTGGTAAGATAAAAAGATAAAGGCAAAATAGTATTATTGATAGAATTATGCATGAAATCAACATTGTACCAAAAATCCTGCGCCATAATAGTTTGTATTTCTGCTTTAATGTAAAAAAAGAGTTTGGCAAGTGCATGTGTAATCCCAAAGTGCTTATTCCATTGAATAATGATAAATATGCACTGATGATTCCATATATGCCATAATCTTTAGGGGTAAGATATGGAGTGACTATGGGTAAAACAATAATGCTGATTATAGAGGACAGCTTGGGAACAACTCCATACCAAAGAGAATCTTTGATGATTTTGGTTAGGCTCATAATAGTGGCTATATTCCTTTTGTTGGGATTTCCTTAAAAATACTTTTAGTTGAACAAAAAATTTTTCTTCTGATAGAACTATAGATTGCGTATAATTTATATGAACCTAGCATTGTTAAAAAATGAGGTGTTATAATGGTTCTTCCAAATAAAAGCATTGTACTGCGATTAAAGTCTATATTTTTACACTTATTAGCCGAATTGCGATACATAAAATAATATCCCCATTTTATTGCCTCTAGATTATTTTTAGGTGATAATTCACATGTGAGGTAGTTGTATAAATCCTGAGAAGTATCAGGGATATAACATAGATTTTTTGAATAATAAAATGCTGCAGCTAAAAGGATGACAGGTTTTCCCCAAAATGCTGATTCAACTCCCATCGTTGAACCGAATACAACAATTTTACTAGCTTGCTCCATTAAATCATAAGTGCTTACTGGATCTGTTGCAGGTATTACAGTTATATTGGAATATGTTTGAGGAAGTTTATATAGCTCTTTATGGTAGGCATAGGGAATGTTGGCAAGATTGGGATGTATTCTGAGATAGAAATGTATATTTTTTTTATCTTCGGTCATCTTTAGCATTTGTCTTATTCCTTCTAGTTGTGAAGGGAATATTTGCAAACTATCAAATTCATCTCCGATAGAACTATATTCATCTTCTGAAGTGTTGAATATTGCGATATTTATTTTTGTAGTATCCCAGTTTTTGGGAAGTAATCCTTTTCTTTGATCTTTAATATATACTTTATCATTTGTTGGGATTCCTTTTCGCCGATTATAAAAAAATTGTTTCCCTATCTCAATCTTTTCTTGTTCGGTTTTATCAGTTTCTTTCCATAGATTATTTATGAGTTCAAAGTTTGCTTTGATATTGTGAGGCATACAATTCGTATAGTACATTTTGTAGAATTCCTCATTTATCCCTCCAATGACTTCATAGCAGCGAATTTCTATATTTTTGTTAATACATAAATCATACATAGGTCTATCGTCTCCTAATCGCCCATTAAAAATACAAACTAAATCAGGATTAATAGATGTAATGCAACTCTCTAGACTATCGGTCAGATTGCATAGGTCGTTAAGAATATAATCAAAATAGTTCTTACATTCTTCATCAATGATAGGTTCGTTGTTCCTCGTATGGGTAATATAGGATGAGACAGCGCCTAAGCCAATATTGACATTTTTATATTGCAAGAGTTTTATATCTCGTATAGATGTATATTGAAAAGATTGTGTTGTATATGCTGTTTTATATCGTTTTAGATTAATTATATGACATTGAGAAGGGAGACGCTTTAAGGCGTGCTTTGTGCATGATTTACAAGATATACATACTTTCTTTTCCCCCTTGGGATTAGAAAAACATGTATTTAATAGATTATTGCAATATGCAAAATAAATTTCATGTCCTTGATTATGTAGACTAATAGCTTCATCAAGTAATACTCCCATGTGGTGGTCTAAGAATACACTTGAGTGATAAAATAAAACTTTCATTGAAATTTAATTTAGGTGTTTAACTAACTCTTGCGCTTTATTATATTCCTCATGTTTTCCAATATCAATCCAATATCCGGTTAAAGGAAATCGGATTACCTTCATCTTTTCATTTATGAGTGATTCTATGAGATCAGTCGCATTAAAGAACTTATTTTGAGGAATCTTATTTAGTAGACTTTTTTTTATAAGATATATGCCCGCGTTTGCATAAAAATGATAAGTTGGCTTTTCCTGAATACCAGTGATAACTCGACCATCTAAATCAAATATTCCATAAGGGATGGGTACTGTATATGGCACGCATGCTACAGACATATCTGCATTGTGCTCTACAAAATGAAGATAGAAGTCCTCATAATTGATGTTGGTGAATAAATCAGAATTCATAACTAATATGGTGTCGTTATGAAACTGAGGTACAAACTTAAGGGAACCAATTGTACCCAAATACTGAGGCTCTCGTACACACATAATTTGTGTAGAAAGAATAGGGGATGAGAAATGTTCCTCTAATTGTTCTTTTAAATAGTTAACCGTAACTGAAATATTTTTTATTCCATAAGATATTAGCCGTTCAATGTTATAATCTATGATTGCTTTGTTTCCAACCTTCAATAATGGTTTGGGAGTTTTTTCTGTTAAAGGGCGTAATCTTTCTCCTTTTCCTCCAGCCATTAAAACAGCATCAATTGGCAAATATGAACGATATAGCTTTAAATTAATAATATCTGTAATTTGCTGATTTTTGTTTAATATAGGAATGAGGGTTATTCCTTCTTCTTTATATTGGTGTAATTGTTTTATATCAACTTTTTCGCTTTGCAGACTACGAAAATTAGTGTGCATGATTTTGTTTAGTGGACTATCTAAAGGACAGTTATTTACTAATTGGCGTCGAATGTCTCCATCAGTGAGTGTTCCTACCATCTGAGATTTGTCGTTTATGACAAATAGAGTTAGTGAATCAGAACTTCCAAATTCATTGAGACGCTTCAATGCAGAGAGTAAAGATTCAGATTCACGTATTAAATATTTGTCTTGAATAGTCATTGTTTAAATATATTGTTCTTTAATCATTAATTCTGCTATTTCCCAGTCAAACATTGTGTCTATGTCAATAGAATGTAATTCGTCCATTACATATTTCTTGATTTTAGAAAAGTGTGATAATCCTTTATTTTTAAGTGAAGATGGATTGATTACGTAAATAGATCCGTTAAACTCATAAACTTTAGGGGCGTCTTGCCTCCTTTCTATTGTACCATCTCCCTTGCTAATAGAAAGATATCCGTTCGAAGTTTCTTCGAAGCAATTATAGTAAGGGTTTGAAGATGTCTCTTTTACTGAAACAACCATATCTATTTCCGGATGATACAATTCTATTGCTTCTTTTAGAAATTGGGACTTCCTAAAAGGAGATGTTGGCTGTAATAGTATAATACAGTCATAATTTTTCCCTTTTTTTTCATAAAAATCTAATGCATGAAGGATGACTTCATTTGATCCTGCGTAGTCTGTAGCCAGTTCTTCGGGCCGCTTAAATGGAACTTCTAATCCGTATTCTTTAACGCACTGAATAATTTCTTCGTCATCTGTTGTTACACAGATATTCTCGTCCGTTGTAATTTCTCGTGCAACGTCTATCGAATAATAGATTAAAGGTTTTCCATTCAGTGGTTTTATATTTTTCTTAGGAATTCCTTTGCTTCCTCCTCTTGCCGGAATGATTATTAAAAGATTTTCCATTTTATTTGATTCTTATAGGTTCATCAGTGTTAAAGTCGTATAGAGCTTGGCTGCCGATTATAGTTTCCCACAAATTTGCATTAATACCATAAGAGGATCTTTTTACAGTTAATTTTTCTTCCGTGAGAATTTCTCCTTTATAGATAGGGCAATTAGCTACAATTCTTTTTAATACTACTTTAGATATTTCTAACTCACTTTTGTTAGGTTTTTTAATTCCATCTCCTAGCGCTTTTTCGATATTTCTAATAGCTGCAATCATGTCTTTGAGCTGCATTGGATTTAATGAGGCTTTATGGTCTGGCCCGTCCATCTCTTGATCTAAAGTAAAATGTTTTTCTATGATTTCTGCACCCATTGCTACAGCTGCAATCGGAATCTCGATTCCCATAGTATGATCTGAATAACCCACTTTACAATTAAATGCATATTTTAATGTTTGCATAGCTTGTAAATTTACTTCATTCATAGGGCAAGGATAATTAGTAGTGCAATGCATTAGGGATACAGAAGTTGCACCGGATTCTAAAAGGGTTCTATATGCTATATCTACATCTGATAAGTAAGTCATGCCTGTAGATAATAGAACATCTTTTTTTAGTGCTCCTACCTTTTTTAGATATGGAATGTTTGTAACTTCTCCAGAACCTAATTTTATGAAGGGCAAATTTAAAGTGGATAAAAATTGAAGACTATATTCTTCGTCTGGCGTAGATAAAAATTCAATGCCTATTTTTTTGCAATAAGTTTGTATTATGCGAAAGTCATCATAAGATAATTCTAATGCTTTTAGCATTTCAAATTGACTTTGAGACTTGCTGTTCATATTTTCATGTTGATACCTAGCTAGAGCTGCAGATTTTGTTACGATTTCTTCTGTTTTCCAGGTTTGAAACTTTATTGCATCAGCTCCACATTCTTTAGCCGCGTCACATAATTTCAGGGCTAAATCAAGTCTGCCGTTGTGATTGACTCCGGCTTCTGCTATAATATAAGTTTTACTCATTGTTTAAATTACGAAAAAAAAGTCCGTTATATTTTAGCATTAATATATTCTCTTTATAATTGAAGAATTCTGGTTTATTCTCTTTGTTATTTATATTATTTAATATCATTTCCATAAAGTTTACTCCACACCCATATGCGTGTGGATGTCCTCCACCAAATCTTGGGTTTATTTCGTTTATGTAAACTTCTTCTTTGTCATCTACAAAAACATCGATATCTATAGGACCATATAATCCTTCTATTTGGGATATTTTCTTTATTTCTTCCAGTACTTTTCTTGATTTGTACGAAATAGCTTTATCGGTCTCACCGGCTCTCATAGCTATTTTCTTTTTCATGAAAACGGAAACTAAATGTCCATTTATTATATCGAAATATGCATCCACTCCTAGTTCAATTCCGCTAATAAATGGCTGATATATATAAAGAGGTTCGTTTTTTGTTTCATCCAATTCATCTTGGTCGTTAATTTTTTTTATACCTATACTAGCACTTCCGTTACGTAGTTTTGCAAAAAGTGGATATTCCCATTCCTTTTTTTCTATTTTTTCAAGGGCTTCACTGTAACTTCCTGCTGTATCCACTAACTTAATTTTGTCTTTATACGAATTGTAAAATTCGTACTTGTCGAATGTTTTCTTTATGAATGTGCTATCTGACAAAATCAGTTTTATGCCATTTTTTTTGAATTCTTCTTTGTATTCCGAAAGTAATACAAGTTCTGGATCAATTAAAGTGATGACAACTGTAATATTATGTTTCTTGCATATGTTTATTACGTTTGTAATATATGTTTGTAAATCGTTGAAATCCTTATGAATGCAGAAATATTCATCTCCGAAATATAACGCAGGAGCATATGGGCTCATATCAAGTGTATAAACTTTTCTGTTATCTTTGTGAAATGTCTCTTTGAAAAATTCTACTATTTCCACCCTTCTTCCCGGACTTAATATTAACAAGTTCATTTTATAATAATATTTTTTTGTAAAAATTCTTTCAACCCCCAAGCCTCTCTGACCGTTATTAATTCTTCGTTATTTTTTACTACAACCTGTGGAAAATATTCAATAAATAATGGAGCCAGTGAAATCGTGTATGCTCCACAGTTCATTATTTCAATAATATCATCTTTTAGTAGCTCTCCTTCTTCCTTTATATCGATGAATCTGTCCATCTCGATACATGAGTATCCACTTATGATTTGCCTATTTATAGTTTGTCTGTTATTCATTTCAGGCAAATTGTAGGCAAATGAAATGTTGTTCATTTGCGGTGCTATGTGTTTTTTGGATCCGTCTGTAAATACTAATCTTGTTCCTTTAATATCTTTTGTAGTTATAACCTTACACACATATGAGAATGGTGATGCAACCAATGCAGCCCCTGGTTCCATTATCAGTGTTACATCCTGGCTTATATTATGTTTTTTCATAACTCCGGTTATTGTTTCCGCATATTCGTCAAACGAGGGGGCTCCAGGTTTATCACCGAATATGCATCCTCCTAAATCTATATATTCTAGGTTTTCTATATTCTGTGCTGCTTTACAAATAGCATTTGTTATTGAAGAAAAAATCTTAAGACTTTTGGTACGGGTGCTGTGATGTCCATGTATGCCAGTTATTTTTATACTTTGACATCTTTTTAATATGCCTACGGCTTTTTCAAAATCTCCGTTTTCTATATTAAAACCAAATCGTCCAGGCTCTTCTCCTGTGATAGTTTCATTTGGACATTCTTTTTCAAGATCAAAATTTATTCTCAGGCCTACTTTGGCATTTTTTGTCTCTTCTAAATTGTCCATTAGAAATCTAATCTCTTCGAACGAATCTAGATTTACTATGCCACCGTCTTTTATGACTTTCAGTAATGTTTCATTGCCTTTGTGTGGACCATTCAAGATGATGTGGTCATTATCGTACCCTGTGAATTGTGCCAGTTGATATTCTGGAGTAGACACCACTTCTGCATATACTCCTTGTGCTCTAAACCAACTAATAAGCCATGGTAAATTGTTGGTTTTGAACGAGTAACCTATCTTGAAATTCGGCCATAATCGCTCAAAAGCATTTCGCATAGAGCATAGATTATGTTTAAGTTTCTCTAGGTCTAATAAATAATATGGTGTATTAAGCATATAGTATTTCTTTTATTTTTGAAACGATTCTTTCGGACGCATGGCCATCCCCATACGGATTTTCCAAATCTTCTAGTGATGCTTTGAATTTATCGGCTAAAACCTTTTTTACACATTCTTTTAGGCTGCTTGTGCTTCCGTTGGATAATAATATGTTTTTTGTATATCTTCTTCCAAGTTGTCTGTTCCCTATATTTATTACGGGTAATTTTACAAAAAGCGATTCAAATATGCCGCTTGATGAATTCCCTATCATGAATTTGATTTCATATAATGTACTTATATATCTTATTTGCCCTAATGAAGAGAATACATGTATGTTTGCTGCTTTTCTTGAAAAGTTCTCAAATAATTTATTTATCATTACTCCTCCAAAGTCAGTATTTGCTTTGGTTATTATAATTTCTTTCTCTGAAAGTTCAGTTGTAAATAACTCATTGAGTCTGTTGACTCTCTCTATGTTTTCCTCAAGAGGTATTGTTGTTTCAGGGTGATATGTACATAATACCCATTCCTTTTCAGCATCAATACCTAGACTCTCTGCAATATCTTTTCTTGACATTCTTTCTAGGTGTGTGAAGTTGTCAAGGTTGGTTTCACCGGTTACGAATATATTGTAGTCCGAACCTAACATTCTTTTGATTCTTTCAGCAGATTCGTAGGTTCCTGGGAAATGGTAATTGGCTATCATGCTTACGGCATTTCTTATTTTGTTGTCTATAGCTCCTTCTGTAATATCACCTCCTGCGATATGTGCAATAGGAATTTCTAGTAATAGAGCAGAATAGCATAATGGCAATAGCTCTATTCTATCACCTAACACTACTAGCAGGTCTGGTTTTATATTGTTAAGTACTTTGCTGAATTCCGATTGACATAAAGCCATTGACAAACTTACATCAAGACGTGAATTGTAATGTGGGCTAATGTCAAATGTGGCGGTTATCGGGTATCCGTCTTTTTTTATATAATCTATCGTATATCCTTGTTCTTTACTGAGATGTCCACCTGTAACTACTAGTGCTAGTTCTAATATTTCCGATTGGAAAATATCGTTGATGACCCATCTCAGTAATCCATATTCAGATCTTGTAGCAGTTACAATACATACTTTTTTCATTATATTCCCCTTACACTACTTGGTATATTCACAATTCTATCTGCCAGCCATTCTGTATTTTTCAGCCCATCGTTTTCACAATGTTTGAACATTTCTAAGCGGTTCATCAGTTCCCATACAGGACGGGTCATGATACCATGATCATTTGTATATTCCAGGAATTCCTGCTGTGCAGCTTTATCTTTTAACATTACCACATTTAGCCAATAATTTGAACGGCAATTTTCAGGTTCAGTAAAGAATGTGATGTCTGGAACATTTTTGAAGAAGTCTGCATATATTTTTGCTGTTTCACGCTTGTTTTCTACATAACGCTCCAAGTTCTCTAATTGAGCACATCCCAAAGCTGCATTAATGTTTGGCATACGGTAGTTATAACCAATTTGATCATGTACAAAGGCCCAACGATGAGGAACTTTTGCTTGTGTAGTCAAGTGCTTAGCAAGTTTCCCAAGTTCTTCATCCTGAAACAATAGCATGCCACCACCACCTGTTGTAATTGTTTTATTTCCATTGAAGCTGATAGCACCCACTTTACCAAAAGTACCTGTATGTTTTCCTTTATAAAGGCTACCAATACTTTCGGCTGCATCTTCTACTAATTCGATATGCCATTCGTTGCAAATCTGAACCAGTTCATCAATTTTTACCGGGTGTCCGAAGGTATGCATAGGGACACAGGCTTTTACTCTACGTCCAGTTCTCTTGTTGTAGCATATACCATTTTTTAGCTCTGCATTTTTTTCTAACCATGCTTTTACTGCATTTGGGGAGAGACCTAATGTTTCCATATCTACATCAATGAAAACGGGATGAGCACCGATATAACTGATGGCATTGCAAGTGGCAATAAATGTTAATGCTTGTGTCAATACTTCATCTTCACGTTCTACACCTACCAGCATCATGGCCATGTGTAAGGCATTTGTTCCGCTTACACATACAACAGCTCTTTTAGCACCAGTATAGGCAGCGACTTCCTCTTCGAAACGGTCTACAAATTTGCCGACACTGGATACAAACGTTGTGTCGATGCATTCATTTAAATATTTTTTTTCGTTTCCGATAAATAACGGAGCATGTAAAGGAACTGTTTCCTCTGTTCCGAACAGTTGATGAACAAAATCAGTTACTTGACTATACATAATAATTACATTTTTTGATCTAAGTTTTTCCCTTTTTCCTCGTGTTCGAAATTAGGAATAAAGCGTTTGATGGCGTTTACTACATCTTCTTTTGTAAAAGAAGGCTGGGAGAAAATATTTTCCATTTCTATGAAGAACTGATCAATTTCTTCCATCGGGCGAACTTTTACTTCTTCAATGACTCCTAAGCTATGAAAACGATTCATATCCAATTTTTCGCCTGGAACATAAAATTCTTCGTAAGCCTTTTCTCCTGTAGTGTCACTTCCGAAATAGACAACAGGGTATTCTTTGCTTTCAAATGACATGTCACTGGCAAACTTCTTAGCTTCTTCGTCAGTTGAAAATTGCTTTTTTTGGCATCCTAAGGCTTTTACATATTCATCGCAGATAGAAGAGAAAGTCAGCATTTGTTTCTCACCAAGTTTGGGGAAGAAAATTTCACCATTCTTTCCTAAAATGCAGGCTAACATACAAATCTGTCCACTTTCTTCTGGTGAAACAAAATAGCGCTTTACATCGTTTGGGGCTGCTAATGGTTGCTTGAGCATTACACGATGAATCCAGCCATCGGGTAGGGAACCATTAGAGAAAGCCACATTGGCAAAGCGAGCTGTGGTCACCTTGAATTTGGAAGTATAGGCCATAATCATATCTTCCATAATGCGCTTGCTGGCTCCCATAATGTTTACAGGGTTAGCTGCCTTATCGGTTGATACGCAGAAGAAATGTTTCGGTGGATATACAGCCAATAAATCCAATAAACGTTTTGCTTTTATATCGTTGTTTTCAATAAGAGCCTGTACGGAGTATTTGTCTTTTTCACTACGTACATGTTTATGGGCGGAAAAGTTCGCAAAGATGTCAAAACCTTTTTCCTCTCTGAAAATACGTTCAAAAATAGGGTCGGCAAAGTTTAGTGTGTAAGTGCGATACTCTTCCGGTACATACATTCCGTATGTAGAACGCAAATCGCGCGTTAATTCCGCCAGACCATTTTCATTTAAATCAATAACAATTAATTTAGATGGCCGAAATGGCAGGATCGCTTTGATAAAAGATGAACCAATGGACCCTGCTCCACCTATGACGCATACACTTTTATTTTCAATTTCTTTTTGCAAAGTTTCTTTGTTGGCTCTAATATCTTCAGAGAACATACTTTGCTGTCTGTTTATTACATGGTCAGCAATGAATTGCTTTAAATTTATCATAAATCGTAATTAATTTAGTGCTATATTTTAGGCACGCTTCGCCGTTACCTGTCCCATACCAATTCATCCCAGACAGACAAAATAGGTATGCAAGGTAAGCGTCAGCGTCTATTTATCTTACAAAAATACCCCATTTCACCGAAAAGTCAAAAAGAAATCCCGACAAAATGAGCTTCTAGCCAGTTTTAGTAAACAAATGAACAGAATTGACAAATACTGCATCGCATTTTCTTGTTTTTTCATCAATTTTTTACACCTCTTGAAAAACGCCTTTGCGTTTTGATTCAAACGCAAGTGCGTTTTACTTAAAACACAAGTACGTTTTGATTCAAACGCAAGTACGTTTTAGTTGAAACGCAAGTGCGTTTTCGGAGG
>CAMFND010000121.1 GCA_945965395.1 uncultured Bacteroides sp. | reverse complement strand
TTGTATACCCCATAGTAGAAGAATAATCCATCTGTGGCATTACTTTGAAAGTAACCTCAAACTTTAAATCTTTATACAGATAAGAAATCCATCCCGACCTACTATTACATCCTAACTTCAAGGTCTCATCTGACACGTTGTAACACAATTTCCCATTATTTGTCAACACCTTATCACTTTGATAGTTTCCCATATATCCCCATACCTCATTATCTGACAACGGGAGTACCACACGTCCACCTCCTTTGCAGAAATACCTTCCCCAGAAATGACGGTTCAGACATTTTTCTGTATAGTTACGGGCACTTTGCTTGATATACAGTTCTGAGGAATGTGCATTAAGAGTAAAAGTCCGTTTCAAATGAAGTCCCAACATATTATCTTTTGAGTACAAAAGTTCAACCGTATATTCATTTATTATTTTATAATCCCATACCCCCATAAAAGGCTCATCACGCAACTTGCCAGGAATGGCTTCCGGTCCTATGTCAAACCTTGCCCCATCCGGCCAGTGCTTGTCTTTTCTGAAATTTTCCAACAGATAACCATCAAACTCTCTGTCTTCAAATAAAATATTCTCATTCTCTACTGAATAACATAATACCCTTCCGCCCGATTGTGGAGATATAACAACCCGCGTACCGGCATTGCTAATCTCGATACAGTCTGACCATCCTCTATACTCATTCAATACAACAACTTTAGAACTTAGGCTTGCAACATAAGCCACAAACAATAAAAACAGGAGTATCTTTTTTTGATTCATAAATATTTATATCGCAAATAATCAGTTTATTAATTTATCATATTAACCGTCACCCTTTTTCAGGAACCTAAAATGCTATTATATTATTTAAAAGTTTCACGCACACAGGATTATCAACGGCTTTCATAAAATCAAGAGAAGAAATGATAATATGTCCTTTACCAACCGGCAATATGGTCAAGGCACTAAACAACTCATTTTTATGGTCTGCATAGCAGCCTACCACACATTCCCCGTTCTCAAGACGAAGTCCTTCCCTATGCCGGTTGTACGAAGCAAAACACTGGTACTCCCAGTTGAAAGCTGTAGCTTGCGGCAAGCCATTAAACAACGCATGGTTTTTCACAAAGAAATTTCCCCCAAACCAGTCTCTTCCAATAAGTCTGGAACCTCTGTAATCTGCCACCTCTTTTTGTTCCAAATAAGTACACCATTCCGATGCATTATCAAGAATTACAAGTTTCCCCCCACGAGAAACCCATTCTATCAAAGGATCATCTTGTCTGAAATTACCACCAATTATACCAGGCTGTAGTTTGCCTCCAACCACCAGTGTTCCCATTCGAGAAATGATATCTTTAATTTTAATATTCTGATAGGGAATATGAGCTTTCTGAAGCATTCGTTCCATCTGACCCGCAGTGTCGGCCACGTACACGGAATGATGAGCAACCGGCGAATTGTTCACGGCAAAGACCTGTTCGCCCCCTTGAGCTACCACCTTACCATGCTTCGACAGTTCTGCCCTTATAGTGGTATAGCCATCCAGGTTAATTTTAAATCGAATATTCTGTTTCAGAAGCTGCCCGAAAATAACACCTCCTTTCACGACTACCTGAAACTCCTGCTTCTGCGTCCAGGCATCATTAGCCTGATTTTCCAGAAAGACAGTCAGCTTGTACTTCCCTTTCAAATCTTTCCTATTCACCACAAAGAAATCTACGTTTGTCGTATCATTCTGTTCCAGCACCTTTTTCTTAGCCTTTACAGCCACATAAAGCGGCTGGTTATAATATGCGATAATGGCAGGATCAGCTTTATGGTTTCTATATATATCCACAATTCCAGAGTGATTCTCCAGCTTCGTACTCTCCCAACCGTTTGTAGCCCAGCCATCGATATTGTTACTGATATACATATTCTCTATCATCCTGCCTTGATAATAATATGACACACTACCAAGACTGCGACATAAAGAATCAACATCGGGAAAAGCATCCGTAAACCCTTTTTCACGAATAAACGCATCAAAAGCATGATATTGCTTCAACAAATCATCACCAGTCCAGCCTTTCTCCCCTCCTTTTTCAATTTCCTGCTTTATCAGT
This sequence comes from uncultured Bacteroides sp., assembly GCA_945965395.1. Taxonomy (GTDB): domain Bacteria; phylum Bacteroidota; class Bacteroidia; order Bacteroidales; family Bacteroidaceae; genus Phocaeicola. The sequence goes on along the minus strand of CAMFND010000121.1, from coordinate 6,683 downwards.
TGAAGACGAGGTGGAGTACCTATGGCTCCTTCTTCTCCATAAAATATGATTTCATCCTTTTCTTTCTTATATCTTGAAAAATCTACAGGCGATTTATAAAACTCATCTTTATACACTCCTGGCCCACTGGCATGATGCTGGTCCCACCAGCCTTGATAATGAATCGTTGTATCATTAGGCAACATGTGCATTTTTATTGGAGCAGGAGTCGACGGACAAACTCCATTGTAAAGCTTGGCCCAGAAATAGGTAGACGTAAACGTAATACATCTGGTAGGGTCTTCCTGATGTGCTTCCCGAATGTCTTCTATCTCATTAGGATATGGATTTCGGGCCGACTCATTAATCATATTGACTATCACAAGTGAAGGATGATTCCGGTCTCTTCTCACCATGCGCAAAAGCTTCTCTCTTTTCCATTTTCTGGCAAAAGCAGAATTTCCAGGTCTGTATCCTCCCGGTTCTTCATAAATAAGCATGCCGAGTTCATCGGCCAGATCAAAAACACAAGATTGTCCGATACCCCGATGGAAATTCAGCATATTCATTCCCAGTTGTTTGGCAGACATGATATGCTTTCGGGCCAGTTCCGGAGTAGGATAAATTCCATTAACCGGCCAATGCCCCCATGAAATAGCCGTATGCAACACTATACGTTTACCATTCAGCATAAACATCCTGTCGCCATCAACTGTTTTCACATCAAACCACCGGAAACCAAACCGTTCCGTTTTTACATGTTTCTCTCCCTTATCATTCATCCATGTTGCTGTAAGCACATATAAATTCGGACTGTCCGGACTCCATAATTTTGCATTCTTTACCTCTATATTTTTTTCTACACAAATCTTCTTTGACCAAGAGGGGACCACTGTCTTTCCTCTCCAGACCAATTTGTCCGTTCCATATTCCTTTATAGAATATTCAATAACTCCGTTACATAAATCTCCTTCATTTTCAAGAGTAGTCATTACGTTTACCCGGTTCAAATCGGGTGTGTTTTTTATAAAAATATCGCCTATATAGCTGTGACTTGTAGCATGAAGACTCACTTTTCCCGTAATTCCACCAAAGCCATGACTTGGAGGTATTTCATAATTTCCCCACATAAAGGAATCCCAGTCTCTCCATGCAAAATTACCATTGGGGTCGGTTATTCTTACCGCCAATCTATTGTGCGAACCTATCTTTACGTCATCAGTTACATCAATGCTGAAAGGCGTTCCATTTATCAGTTCATACCCCACCAACTTGTCATTAAGATAAACCTCCGCCCTCATTCTGGCACTTTCAAAATCAATCGTAATACGTTTACCCTTCCAGTCAGCAGGCACCGACATCCCGGTAGTAAACCATGAAACGCCACAATAATTTCCGCAAATTCCATGTGTATTTCCATTCTTTCCCCACATATATTCTTCAACTGTAGCAGGTATGGAAATATCTATCGCATTTTTATTATTGTAAAGATTCTGCCATCCACAAGTGGGAGGTGTACATGGAATCACATCCAGATTATACGGGGGCAAATAGAGTGAATCATTAAAATATTCCGCTGTTTCATCAAGCCATAGTCGCCATGGCTGTTTACTTAAATCAATTGTTTGCGAACTGGCATATAATGATAAAGTCAGTAAAGCAAAAAGAAGGACGTCTTTTTTCATAGATCCAATCAAGCATTAATACATAATATACCTACTTCCATATAGTATTTAAGGTCCGGTAAAAATTTGCTATTACCGGACCTTATCCTAAATCCTATTTATTCCATATCTGCCATTTATTGATAATATGGATGCTGCTCTATCTGAGGAGCAGTTTTCAAGTAATTTGCAGGCAATGGAAATACAGTTCTGTATTTTTCTGTCCGAATCTTACTTCTATCCATGTGTATATCATCCACCCAGTCCATATCTGTAAATTTCTCGAACCTGATCAAATCCGTTCTTCGTAACGCCTCACCATAAAATTCCCTTCTTCTTTCTTCTAGTAAGGCATCCATTGTCAGATTAGATGTATCATAAAAATCATATCGTGAAGGGTCAGAAATGGATCGGTTGCGTACTTCATTCACCAGGTCAACAGCTTCCTGTGTAGCCTGTCCATCTGCGAGTCTCATTAAACATTCAGCTTTCATCATCATGATATCTGCCAGACGAACAACCACAAAATCATTGTTCATGGCATCTGTAATAATACCGTTCTCGTATTCATACTTTTGGAATCTGGCTCCACTCATTTCATCACAGTTGTTAATATCGAAATCCACCTTAAAATCCAAATCCATGAACGTACCGTCAGGATTTTTCATTTGTGCCTTGATACATTTCAACGGTTTACCAGAAGCATCAAACTGAGGGCCGGCATTCAGTCCGTTCTTTCTTACATCAAAGTCTTCAAATGTTTTATAGAGTGAAGGATATACAGAAAAGCCATTCTGTCCGTTAACCGTACCATTGTATACAGGCGTCTGACTTGCATGCAAGCAATGACGGGCATAACCGAAACCTAATGTAAAGTTATCCTTTGAATACACGGCATCGAAAGGAATAACAAAAATATTTTCCTTGGAATTTTCATTATGGGCTTTAAAGTTAGTAAAGTAGTCTTTTTCCAATTCAAATCCAGCCTCAGGCGACATAAGTTCATCACAGATATCTATACATTCATCCAGACCTGTTTTTTCATCTGCATACTTAGGATTAACCCTGTCCGTTTCAAGAAATATCTTTGCGTTCAGCAGATACTTAGCCTTTAATGCCAAAGCTGCCCAATAATTGAATTTGCCGTAAGTAGTCGATTTATCCTTCTTGGCTTCTTTAAGCAAAGGCAAACAATCGTCAAATTCTTTCATCATGAGATTGTATATCTCTGCCGATGTTTTCTTCTTGATATCTGAAGTCTTGTCAGAAGAAGATACTGTGTAAGGCACATCCCCCCATAAGTCTATCAGCAAATAATAAGCATACGCTCTAGCCATCCTTATTTCAGCGATAGTAACATCCTTCAGATGCTGGTCCATTCCGTCAAAGCTGTTCACCTGATCAATGGCCATATTGGCACTGGTGATAATACCAAAACATTTCTCCCAGTTTTTATCAAGGTCTTGTGTGGTAGGAGTCCAGCTATGCTGATATGCATCTGAAAATTTTGCATTATTCCATTCCTTTGTAACATTTCTAAAAGGAATAAACATCTCATCCGTCGTACATACATTATAATAAAACGGTGAAAAATTAGGATTAGTAGCAGCAATGTATGTGCCAATACTTGTATACACTTTTCCGATTAAAAGATTGATAGAACTTGGATTATTAGAGAAAGACTCTTCCGTAATCTCACTATACACCGTATCAGAAAGATCTGTACATGCTCCACAAGTCAGCAAGGAAGCAAACATAAATGCCTGAACTATTTTATTATGTGATTTCATAATTATCTTCATTATAAGTTAGAAAGAAATTTTTACACCTAAAGAATAAGTACGTGCAACCGGATAAGCATCCATATTGTCAACACCTACCACTGTGCCATTAATCTCCAGTTCCGGATTTTGACCTGAATAGCTGGTAAAAGTGGCTACATTCTGCACACTACCATACAAGCGCAATGAAGAAATAAACTTATTATTCTTTATCGGGAAATTATATCCTAAAGTAATGTTATCAAGTTTTACAAAGTTACCATTCTCTACCACCGCATCTGTAATAGAAGGTTCATCATAAATAGGAGAAGTAAGAGCTGATTTCAAAACATTATCTACACGATTAAATGTAGGACTTCCTTGATATGCACTACCTAAATTCAAAATATCAAATCCAAATACGCCTCTCAACAAGAATGAAAAATCAAAATTCTTGTATCTGAACTGATGGCTCATGTTTGCATAATATTTTGGCATACCATTACCTATGATAGTTTTATTATCCTCACTACCTTTAGCATCGAGCCAACGAAGAGTCAAAGGTTTTCCATCTTCTCCCATTGCAATCGACTTGTCCTCATTAAGCTGGTAGACCATTGTCTCGCCATTTTCATTGACACCTGCATACTTGAATCCCCAGAAGTTTCCAATCGGAGCGTCTACCTTAGTCACTACAGCCCAATGTCCGTTCATAGGTGAAGCCAAGTTCAATTCATATCTTTCCTGAACATCGCCGTCGGCAGTAGTCAGTTTTTCCACATTATTTTTATTATAGCTACCATTAAAGTTCATACTCCATGAAAAATCCTTTTTCTGTATAAGCGTGGCATTAATTCCGATTTCAACACCCTTATTTGAAATAGTACCTATATTACCCCACATCTCAGATGCCAGATACGGAGGTACAGGAACATTGTATTTATAAAGCAAATCTTCCGATTTCCGCTGATAAATATCAATATTTGCATTCAAGCGTCCTCCTAAAAATGCCATATCGAGTCCTACATTAAATTCTTTCTTTGTTTCCCATTTCAAATCTGGATTCGCATTTGTTTTAGGAGCATAAGTAGGCTCGTAAGCATTGCCACTGGTAGAACCGTTATGTGCATAAATAGGCTGGCTGGCAAACAACACGTAGTTAAGATAAGCCTGGTCAATCATATTACCAGTTACTCCATAGCCCAGTCGAAGTTTCAAATCACTGAATACTTTCTGCTCTTTCATGAACGGCTCATTGATAATTCTCCACGCCACAGAAGCAGCCGGGAATGTACCCCACTGGTGGTTCTTGCCAAATCTTGAAGAACCTTCATGACGTACCGTAGCATTAAACAAATATTTATCTTTGTAATTGAACACAACTCTACCAAAGAAAGCTATTAATTTAGATGAACCTTTATAGCTGTCAAGGCTGGCCTGTCCGTTCTTTAATGCGGCACCACTACCAATGGAGTTATATCCGTTGTCATCAAACTTAAAATCATAGTTTGTCGCATCAAGATATTCGTTAATGAATTCCTGATAGCTATAACCTCCCATAATATCAAAATTCAAATCATCTATCAACTGTCTGTTATATCCGGCAGTCAGTTCTAAAGTACGGGTTTCATTAAGAGCCGATTTCTTGTAAGCCTCCCCACTTTTACCTTTCATCATCATTTCCTCATGTTTTGAGGTTTTATACCATGCCAAGCTAGATTCTGTTCTGTCAAGTCCAATCATTCCGGCCAGAGTCATTCCCTTGAAAGGAGTGATTGTTATCTTAGCATTTCCCATAAGTGTGTTATATTTATCTTCACGACGAGTTTCATTGATTAGATTCACCGGATTATTATATATCAATGGATCGGCTCCCGGAGTATAGCTTCCGTCTTCCTGATAAGGAGTCATGGTCGGATTCCAGATCAATGCCTGGCGAAGAGCCAGCTTTTCAATAGGAACCTGAGTCTTTGAAGTATAAGCCAAATTCAAATTTACTTTCAGGTTATCATTGAAGTGCTTGAATTCAGTAGAGATACGGCCATTGATTTCTTCTTTACCAGAAGTAGCCACTATACCCTGATAATTATTATATGTCAATGAGGCTGCTGTTCTGGAATGTTTTGAACTGGTATTCAATGACAGATAATGCTGATGGCTGACAGCTGTACGGGTAATTTCCTTCATCCAGTCGGTATTACCCCCATAATCTACCATGGCCTGTCCCTTCTCCTGAGCCAGCTTTATACTACTGTTCATCATAGATTCTTTCAAGGAGCGGTACTCATCGCCCGAAAGAAGGTCCCAAGTGCTGCTTACCTGATCAAAAGACACATTTCCATCATACTCTATTTTGGTTTTACCATCGGCCACACCTTTTTTTGTCGTTATGATGATAACTCCCGAAGTTCCCCTAGAACCATAAATGGCTGCCGCAGAACCATCGCGCAACACATCAATAGATTCAATATCATTAGGAGAAACAGTAGACATACTTCCACCAGGAATGCCATCAATTACGATAAGAGGAGAAGCTCCCGCATTAATTGTACTCATACCTCGAATCTGCAAAGTCATATCCGATGTGGGATCACCACCTCCAGCCCGCGACATTGCCAGTCCCGGAATTTTACCTTGCACCATCTGAAGCGGAGAAGAAGAAGTGACGGTCTGAGTAAAGTTTTCCTTCTTAATAGAAGCCACCGCACTGGTCACATCTGTTTTTCGCTGTACACCGTAACCTACGACAACCACTTCATCCAACACCTCTGTGTCTTCCTGAAGAATCACATTAATTACATTACGGCCATCAATTTCCAGTTTCTGGGTCTGATAACCTACATAAGAAACAACCAGAACATTCTTACCTGCAGGAATGTTTTCAATCACATAATTACCATCAAGGTCGGTAATCGTACCCTGGCTGGTTCCTTCAATTAATACAGAAGCTCCAATAATGGACTCTCCAAGTTTGTCCCTCACTGTGCCTTTCAAAGATTTTGTCTGTGCAAATACTCCATTCATAAGAAGAAAGCACAAACACATTACAAAAACAATTCGTTGTTTCATAATTGATTTGATTTAAGTTAATAATCAGTGTATGACCTAAAGGTCTATGGCAAATGTACCACTTCACATGCTTTCAGACTTGTCCAAATGTTCACTCTTTTATCTTATACGTACAAAATCAACAATCCAGAAAGAATAATTCTTCCATACTATCCCACATAAAACAAAAAACTCAAAAAGGAATTCTCTGTTTCACAGTGTGGGATACATA
>CAMFND010000120.1 GCA_945965395.1 uncultured Bacteroides sp. | reverse complement strand
GAACACATAATGGATTAAGATTATAATGAAGCCACAAAGGTAGGAAGGAAAAGAGGGGAAAAAAACACGCACGAGGCCGAATGCTTACAATAAAAAAGCCCTCTTTTAAAAGAGGGCATAGGATATCAAGTACACCTGAAGAAGAAGGTTTATAAGGAATACTCTCTTTACCCTACATAACGAAGATACTAATTTTATATAAATAAAACTATTGCTGTCCAATAAAACTTTTCGATTACCTTATAGCTTATTGATATATACACAATTATAAAGCAATCTCAATTTAGAGAAAGGACTTGTACATAAAAACAATATTTATAATCATCCCATCAAATATATTTATCAGACACTAATAATAAAACAAGTCCCGAGGAATTTGCATAACATCTTTAACCTCACAGCCATTATGCATCATTAGATACTATATTTTATGCAGCTATTTAAGAAATTAATAGTCCGAGCAAAATTAGGTATTCCCCAATATGCTACAATTCTGAATATTTTTTTATTATAATATACCTAAATATGTTTTCTCTTTTCAAACATATTGATATTGACTGCGTCTATCAGCTGAAAACATCTTCTATATTCCTCCCGGTTCTTCATGTATATCTCCTGGCTTTCCTCCGCTGCCTTTATCAGTCTCAGATTATCACGCTCAAACAGGAACTTGTCCCACTCTCCATATTCAAAATATGTATCCGGTATGTATTCAGTGAGTGAATTCTTCAGTTCAAAACCTTTCCTGGATTTGAACATATCTTCTATAATCCACATCTTAAAAAATTCAAAATATTCAACAAACTGATTCATCTTCATCTCCTGTCTTGATATGAATGTTTTCACGAAACCACCTTCTTCTCCAATCCAGTCACCTAACAGCATTCCGTCATAGCAGTAACCTCTTACATTCTCCTCTTTTTCTTTGCTGTAAAAACAATAGTTACTGTTGAACAGGAAGAACACCTTCATTATTTCCCGATTTGTAACCGGACGGCTGTCCTTATGTATTTTAAAGAACCTTTCTTTGTATCTGTCAAAAAAATGCCCAGTAAAAATAAGAACCACGTCGTTTGTTACTGCACCTACCAATAATTGTCCTTTATACTTGAATAACATTGTGAATGTGGGATTCAAAATACCAACCTCTTTTTTCGACTCTGCATAAAAAGAAATGTACCATTCGTTGAATCTTCGTGTCTTGATATTCGCTTCCCACAACCACGGGAACATTGTCCTTTTTTGAGCTGTTTTCCTGAATTTCCGTACGTAGTTCTTCCATCGTCCTTTTACTTCACTAAAATCTGTCTTGATTTCTCTTATAAGCTCCTCCAGTGTCATTGTGTCAAGTACCATACAAATCTAATCTTTATTCGGTAAAATATCAAGTCATAATTCTATTTGAATACGATTTGTTATTTCCGGTAGGTTGAATAGTAAAATAATTATTTATCACGCAGAAAGATCAGATACGGGAGAAAGAGGACAAAACACTGATTTTCCTCGTTTTTGCAAAATTAATATTTTATTGAAAACACGATATTATAAGAATTAGAATATTTCTTATCCGAACTTCACAGAAAGAAACTACCGGCAGGAAGTACGACAAGTTAAAACAGGAAGGATAGACTTATTAGGAGGTATTACAATCATAAAAACTACAACCAAAGATTATTGTTTTTAAATAAATGATTATATTTGGGAGTATACATCGGTTATAATAGATAAAAATGAAAACTTTTATACAGATTACAAAAATAAAGACAGTATTACTCTATATTATGCAGAGTTTCCCCAAAGGAGTTGAATGTGCAAAGCTTTTTAGAATTCTTTATTTTGCACAACAGGATTATCTTGTCAAATATGGAAAGGTACTTATAGAAGACTCTTTTATGGCATTGAAGTATGGTCCGGCGCCGACTTATATTTATAGGGTCCTACAGGCTGTAAAAGAAAAGCCAACAGAAGAAAGCTTTAATGATTTCCTTGCCGGAATAGAAGTGCATGAACAGAAAATTTATGCTTCTGCCAAACCTGATATGAACTACATTTCAGGCTCAGACAAGCGTTGTCTGGATGCTGCCATTACCAAATATAAGGATACAGATCCTTATGACCTGTCAGACCTGTCACACGACTTGGCATGGAAAGAAGCAAGGGCACGTATTAAGGATAATCCTCAAAAGAATCTGATTACCATCATAGATATTGCAAGGGCCGGGAAAGCTAATAAGGAAATGATAGATTATATCCGCGAAAAACAAATTGTAAGAAACGCTTTATCTTAAAATTACCGGTACGCTTGAAAAACTGAAGGCCACAATTGCTGAAGTCGAATTAGTAGATATTCCATCATTTATCGGTTTCACTAAGGAAGGAGTCACATCTATGGATTGCTTATAGTAAGATAGAGCCAGTCTTTTTCTCTACGAATAATGAATTTTCACCAAAATTTAACAACTAACTTCCACTTGCCAATAACAATTCGTTATCTCATTTAAATCGTACCATACGCCCCTAGAAACAGGCACACCTTCAAACATAAAATTCTACATTTAAAAGATTTGCAGTCTGCCGTATATTCAAGCTCTCGCAATACACCTCTGCCGAACTATCGGACATTACCTCTGCAAAGTTAATCTGCAGGTCGGAGTTATTGCATTCCTGCCTGTTGAATGTTTCCAGTAACCCGGTACGGACAGCTGCCCGATACCACAGGCTATCCTTCTTACAGGTTTCTAAAAACAGATCTGATGCTGTCATATTACCATATCTGACCAGAACATAGTCCATTATCTCTATTTCACACTTAGAGAACTCACTGTCATCAAAATCGGCTATAGCCTCAATAAAAATTCCACCGTCCCTGAACTCTGTCCTGACAAAGCCTTTCAAAATATAGGGTACGTCTGAAAGGTCAATAAAGACATCCTTTGCCACAGGACCTGCCTGCCACACCTCATATGGCATGCCGATGAATGGAACATGATATTTCAGAGCCATATGTTCCTCCATCAGATACAGAAGTTTCAATAGTTTGTTCCTACAAAGACCTGATGTATGATATGCTATATACACTATAGCATTACCCAGTTTCCGTTTTGTAGATTCAGAGAATTTAAACATAATCAATATATTTCGGTTACAAATTTAAACATTACCCACTAAAATACAAGAAAACAGGTAATGTCTTATAATGATTGCAGCCGTGTAAAACAACAGACAAAGCATTTAGCAAGATAAAAATACAATATAAGCATCTGTTAACCATTAATTAGCGTTATATTTGTCAGATAGAAAAGAACAAGATTATCATGAAAGAATCTATAATCATAAAGAATTTTGGTCCATTGAAAGAAGTGGAAATAGATGATATCAAGCCATTGACCGTATTCATAGGCAAGTCAGCCGGTGGTAAGAGTATAATTATGAAAGTAATAGTACTTATGCGTTACATCTACAAAATGGTAAATATCCGTTCGTATTTGAAAAATGCGAAAATCACCCGTTCTCCATTCAAGCTCCGTTTCAACTCACTGCTACATGATGGACTGAAGGGAATGATAACAGCACAGACCGAAATATATTACACCGTGGAAATTAATGGGAACAAATATACCCTGAAATATACCAACAGAGGTCTGCAGTCTGACATTAACATACCGGACAAGGACTTGATATTCTTCAAAGAAGCTTATGTTTCCGGAATGAGAAGCCTGATTCCTATATGGGCATCCAAAGCAGTCTCAGTAAAGGGAGAAAACCTGGGCTTCTTCTTTCACGAAACCTTCAATGACTTCAATGATGCTACGGATGTCATTAAAGAACAGAAGCTGGAGTATCTGAATCTGAAAATGAAAGTCCGTAAATCAGGCAACAGACCTAAACTATTTACCATTGAATCTTTGCAGAATGATGCTGTACCGATAGAACTGAGATACGCATCTTCCGGTATCCAGACATCAGCTCCATTGGTTGCAATTGTTCATTACTTCGCCCAAGAGTTCTCATTCAAGGACGCTTTCCAACGTTCTGTATTGAACTATCTGTACAAACAGGACCTGCTTACAAAATTCACTCCGGGAATCAACCGGAACAAATTGGGAAAGTATGTCCATATCCATATAGAAGAAGTCGAACTTAGTCTTGCTCCGGAAGATCAAAGAGCCTTTATGAGCAACCTAGTAGAAGAGGTATTCCATAAAAACAAAAAAGACCGCAAACTAGGACTGATGGTATCGACCCACAGCCCTTATATAGTCAATCATCTGAATGTACTGCTGCGTGCCGGATATTTTGAAAAGGCAAGGGAAAACTACCCTTTCCTGGAGAAGGACGACATTGCCGTATATCGTGTAAATGAAGGAAAAATCATTTCACTGATGGCTACAGACAACGATACGGGAGAATATGTAATCAACGCACTTGATATGTCCGATACTATGGAGAGGATATTCGAGGAATATGAGAGTATGGAGGAATAAGGGATTAACAGCACACTGATTGACTTTCTTTAAAAAAGTGCAATCCTCACTTTAAGTCCGGATATTATAAATCAGCTCAGCAGAAAGAAGTCTCATATAAAGAAATCAGCAAAAAACAGGTGTTAGCAAAGACTCGGATTCAACGTTAGTTTGCATACTTTGCTTTATCATATGAAACTTAATAAGGATACGTTATAGAAGATATTCCAATAAAATCCAGCCAAGTCCAACAAACCGATATCAGAAGAAAGAGAGGTGGCTGTCTCAAAATAAATTTGAGATGGCCTCTTTTTTCTTTTTAACACTTTCCATTTGAAACTTGTTACAACCAGTTTTAAAGGGTAAATTTGGCTCAAATATCGTTCCTGTCCCTAAATTTTGCGACCAAATGGCAATGGGAAAATGACATATATGGCATCTCATGCAAAAACTGCAAAAGTGATAAATATGCGCCCGTTGACAT
>CAMFND010000119.1 GCA_945965395.1 uncultured Bacteroides sp. | reverse complement strand
AGCAAAACGTAAGGCCTAAAAAGTATATTTTACAACACACATTAACGACTAAGCACCAGGCGATAAAACCCATTAACAAAATCGAGTTCAAATATAAAAAAAGACTATCAGAAGCGGCCGCCTGTCAGCAGTCGGCCAGTTTGTAAGTCCGGAAGCGTTTCCCTTTCTTAAGTTTGAACACCAGTTCCCTCCGGTCCTTGTGGAAAAAGCGGTCGTGAATATTCACGCCAAACTCACACGTTTCTCCTTTTTTCATGTTAGGAAGATGAATCCGGCATATTCTTTTCTTTTTATAGAACAAATAGAAATAGGTCTTACGCATCACCTTTTCTCCCTCATTGCTGATTTTCATTTTCAGACGTTTTCCATCGTGCATCGCACAAAATACCGGAGGATAAATCACCATTTCCTTCAGTACATCATCGCTATCATTAAGCGCCACCAGTTGCAGGCATTCATTATCCGGTACAGACTGAGCACAAACTTGCCCGATAAAGAAAATCCACACACATACGATTCCTATGATTCTATAAAATTTCATAACCCAATACCTCCTTTATTATACCCATAGCACCTAAAGTTACAAAAAGATTCTATTGCCTTGCATAAATAAAAGGTTTATTTCACAAATGAAGAATAAAAGGCCAGTTTCAGGATAAATCATACCATAAAGCACGCGGCCTGACACACCGTTATAGCATGCCAGGCCGCCTTGCTGAAATTTGCAATTCTTACTTATTTTTCTTCCATTGTTCTTTTTCTATCAAATAAGAGATAACAAGGCCTAAACCTCCTCCCAACAGAACGCACGCTCCGTAAATTATAGAAACGGACTCTTTTACGGTATAAGGGTAATTATCAGACAAATAATCCGGTTGGGTGGTACATGTCAACATGTATCCTACCAAAAGCCCTGCCCCCAATCCAAGTAGCAAGCATCCTATACGCAGTCCTCCAAACGAATACAGGCTGGGACGATACATAATGCCATTCTTAAAGGTGTCCGGCGTCAGTTTGTCGCCCATCTTTTCAATCAGCATCATCCGTTCCCTTCTTCCGGCAAACAGTTCAAACAATTTATAAATCACTCCAAAAACAATTGCCACATTGGCCACAATCATCAATTCTTCCATTTTATTCAGTTTTTAATTTGTTACTTTGCCCTTTAGACGCAACCCATACAGAAAGGTTACACTTTTACCGCAAAAAATATTTTTCTATTTTCAGTGTAACCTTTTACTTTGCTCTGCGTCTAAAGGGCATCATGAATCACGAGGAACTACATATCATTGCATCTATCCTGAGTGGACGAACCGAACAGTTCGCCTACTTTCTCGACACCTACGGGGCACAGGTTTTCCACCTGATAGTCCGCATGGTAGGCTCACCGGAAGATGCCGAAGAACTGACACAAGACTGTTTTATGAAAGCCTTCACCCACCTTTCCTCGTTTCATGGAGACAGCAGTTTCTCTACCTGGATTTACCGCATTGCCTACAATGAAGCGACTTCCGCACTCCGGAAAAAAGATAAAGAACTGCTTTCATTCGACGACCGGATATGGAACAGTCTTTCAGATAAAGAAATAGATGAGGAGCTGGATACCGAGAACGAAATGCAAATTCAGAAACTGCAGCAGGCACTCACCCAGCTCAAACCCGATGAGCAGGCACTGGTCACTCTGTTCTATGAAGAAGAAAAAAATATAGAAGAAATAGCCTACATCTTTCATCTGACAGAAAGCAACGTAAAAGTAAAGCTGCACCGCATCCGAAAAAAGTTATGTAACTTAATGAAAGAGGAGATTTAAAACATGAGAACAACAGATAGAGGACTTCAGAAAGCAATAAAAAGGCAGCCCCATTACGAGCTGCCCAGTAATTTCAGTTACCGCATGATGCAAAAGATACAAGAGGAAAGTATCTTACGCGAAAAACGGCAGGAAAAAAGAATGTTCATCCTCTTCCTTGTCTTCGCCATACTCAGCGGGGGAAGTTGCATCGGATTTTTTATATGGAAGTATGGAGCAGCCTTTATCAGCTATTGGCACACTTGTAAGGAAATACTTCCGGAGTTTCATACACTCCTTTTCTACCTGCCCACGCTCTGCGCTCTCTGTCTATTGTACTTCTTCGACCGATGGCTACGAAAGAAATTGCATAAAACAGTTTAAAGACTTGTACTATGCTAAAAAAGGCGAATCTCATTCGAAATTCGCCCTTTCCATTTCTATATCAATCAGAAATCTTATTTCCGATAGCTTTCCAATTCTTCTGCCTGGAACTTACGGATGAAGTTGAAATGCTTTTCTACTTCAGATTCAGCGTAGTTCACATACACATTCAATGACTTGCCGAACATGTCAGGAGCCTTTGTCGCATCCTGCAAGAGCAGGTGGCTCATCACGCACACAGCTGCCATCTCATACAAACGACGAGATACCAAATCCAGCAGTTCCTGATTCTGTGCTTCCTTCACTGCATTGGTACATGCTTCCAGTTTACGAGTCATATCTTTGATACGATTCATATAACCTTCAAATTCCGGTGCACAAGGAATCAGTTCATATTCATGCAAAGTAGCCGCATACGAACCGTTTGTTACATAACGGATGGCAGCCACTGTCTGCAACTGGGTAGTACCTTCATAGATGCTGGTGATACGGGCATCACGATAGATACGCTGGCAAGCATATTCCATCATGAAACCTGAACCACCGTGTACCTGAATACAGTCGTATGCATTCTGGTTGGCATATTCAGAGTTCATACCTTTTGCCAGCGGAGTAAAGCTGTCGGCCAGTTTTGCATAACGTTTCTGTTCCTGACGTTCTTCCGGAGTCAGCTTGCGTTCACGGGCAATGTCATCCAACGCTTTGTAGATGTCCACGTAACGAGAAGTCTGATACAACAACGCACGGCCTGCATCCAGTTTTGCCTTGATGGTAGCCAGCATGTCATACACAGCCGGGAATTCGATAATGGCCTTACCGAACTGTTTACGGTCTTTTGCGTATGCCAAAGCCTCATCGTAAGCAGCCTGGCTCAAACCTACAGACTGAGCGGCAATACCCAGACGGGCACCGTTCATCAAAGCCATCACGTATTTAATCAAACCTAACTTGCGTTCACCGCAAAGTTCGGCCTTCGCATTCTTGTAAACCAACTCACAAGTAGGAGAACCATGAATACCCAACTTGTTTTCAATACGACGTACGTCTACTCCACCGTCGTTCTTGTCATAGATGAACATAGACAATCCACGACCATCGTGTGTACCTTCTTCCGAACGAGCCAATACCAGATGAAGGTTTGCATCACCGTTCGTAATGAAACGTTTCACACCGTTCAGGCGCCAGCAGTTGTTAGCTTCATCGTATGTAGCTTTCAGCATCACACTCTGAAGGTCGGAACCTGCATCCGGTTCAGTCAAGTCCATTGACATGGTTTCACCCGCACAGATACGCGGAATAAAACGACTGTGCTGATCTTCGTTACCGAATTCATAAAGTGTTTCGATACAGTCCTGAAGTGACCAGATGTTACCGAAACCGGCATCAGCCTGAGCCACGATTTCAGCGCACATGGTGTACGGAGTAATCGGGAAGTTCAAACCACCATAACGGCGCGGCATAGTCATACCGTTCAGTCCGGCTTTCACCATTGCATCCAGGTTAGCCTTTGTGCCGGAAGCGTATTCCACGCGACCGTTTGCACAATGCGGACCTTCTTCGTCCACTCCTTCTGCATTGGCAGCAATCACTTCACCTGTGATTTCACCGGTAATTTCCAATACTTTATCGTAAGAGTCGACTGCATCCGCATAGTCCTGCGGTGCGTAGTCATACTCGTCTTTATCTCTGTAATCGCGTTCTTTCAACTGACAGATACGCTCCATCATCGGATTGTTCAAGTGGAACTTGAGTTCCGGATGTTCTGTATAAAAGTTTGCCATAATTGTAATTATTGTTTTAAAGCTTTAGGCTTAGGTATATTAAATGTTACAGGGACTGTAAGAATTGACTTATCGAATTCCCCAAATTTAACGGCCGGTATCCATTTGATTCCCATCAGGTTCTCTTCCGCAAAACGAGACACTTCTTTTCTCAGATAATAGTTTTCGTTACTTTTAGGATGTATCCTGTATTTTATGACACGGCCTGATTCATCTATAGCCAATTGTACAAAAATACGTCCTTCGGCATTTTGTGCTATTGCTTCTTTCGGATAATGAATGTGTTCACGTATAAAATTTTGTAAATCACCGTATTCAGCCGGAAGCATAGCAGCCGGACGTTCGGAAGGATAGAAATCTACTTCATGCCCTTCTTCATCATACAAATGACCGCCTTTGGAACGTCCTTTCCTGAATTGTTCGGTCCGCCATATCGAACCATCGGGATAAAACATCTCCACAAGCCCCTCTCTTGCATTGTTAATAAAAGTACAGCGGTACTTCAACTTACCATCCCTATAGAAACGTAAATATTCTCCATTTCGTTTTCCATCCACGTACATACGGGTGTCTGAAGGTTGTCCATTTGCATAATAAATAGCTGACTGCCCATTTAATTTACATTGTTTGGGGTCACTTGCAAATTTCGAAAAATGATGTATAAGCAGTAAGGTGTCTCCAAGGTTATAGTACCTCACTTCTATACTGTCCTTTTTCAGATTCGTGCGAACACAATATCTTACTGCTCCTTCTTTAGATTCCAACCATTTATTTTTCCTATCAATATAAATAGTGTCCTGTGAAAATGAAGGAGCAGTCAAAAACGACATCAGCAAGAGCCCAAGTAAACATTTACCAGCCATACTTTGCCTAAAGTTGTTATTTACTATTCTTCTTATAATACTTAATCATCTTCGGAATAACCTCTTCCACTGTACCATTGATGACATAATCGGCAATTGCATTGATAGGCGCATTTTCATCGTTGTTCACAGAAATGATGATACCTGCATCCTGCATACCGGCAATATGCTGAATCTGTCCGGAGATACCACAAGCGATGTACAGTTTAGGATGTACGGTCACACCTGTCTGACCAATCTGACGGTCATGGTCGCAGAAACCGGCATCTACTGCTGCACGGCTGGCACCCACTTCTGCATGAAGTTCCTTAGCCAGTTCGAACAACATATCGAAACCTTCCTTGCTACCCATACCGTAACCACCGGCAATTACAATCGGAGCACCTTTCAGGTTGTGTTTAGCTTTTTCTACGTGACGGTCGATTACTTTTACTACGTAATCTGTTTCAGGCACGTATTTCGCTACGTCGTGACGAATCACTTCACCCTGATAATTGGCATCTACGATTTCTTTCTTCATCACACCTTCACGTACGGTAGCCATCTGCGGACGATGTTCCGGATTGATGATGGTAGCCACAATGTTACCACCGAAGGCCGGACGAATCTGATACAGCAGGTTTTCGTAAGTGATACCGTTTTTCTTGTCTTCATGGTTACCGATTTCCAGCTGCGTACAGTCAGCAGTCAGACCACTAGTCAGTGCAGAAGACACACGCGGACCCAGGTCACGACCAATTACGGTAGCACCCATCAAACAAATCTGCGGTTTTTCTTCCTTGAACAAGTTGACAAGAATAGAAGTATGAGGAAGTGAAGTATAAGGGAATAAGCCCGGAGCATCGAACACATGTACACGGTCTACTCCGTATGGCAAAACTTGTTTTTCTACATCTGCAAGGTCTGTACCGGCACAGATAGTTTCCAGCTGACATCCCAGCTGAGTGGCCAACTTACGACCTTTGGTTAAAAGTTCGAGACTGACATCGGCAACGTGCTTGCCTTCCATCTCACAATATACAAATACGTTATTCATAGTCTTTATCCGATAGTATGGTTAGCCAACAGTTCAACAATCAAGTTTTCTATATCTGCATCGCTGCCGGTAAGCGTCTTGCTTTCCTTTGCCTGGAAGATGATGTTCTCAATCTTCTTTACTTTGGTCGGAGAACCCGACAGACCGCATTGTTTCGTATCACCGTTTACATCGGCTACACTCCATTCTATGATATTCAGATAAGGACGGCTTTCATACAAAGAAGCATAAGGCAGTTCCGCTCCGTCTTTGGTAATGGCAGCCTTTTCCTGACCACCCAGTGCACGTTTGTACTTCTGTACCAGTTTCGCATTACGCGGACGGCAAGGAGCTGCACTACCGTTTACAGTCAATACAATCGGAAGCGGACCTTCTACAGTTTCCACGCCTCCGTCGATATGGCGCTTCACACGGATACGTCCGTCTTTTATCTCCTGAATTTCTTCTACGTAAGTCACCTGAGGCAATCCCAATTTTTCCGCTACCTGCGGACCCACCTGTGCGGTATCACCATCGATAGCCTGACGTCCACCCACGATGATGTCATATTCACCAATCTTGCGGATAGCTGTTGCCAGCGCATACGAAGTAGCCAGCGTATCCGCTCCGGCAAAAGCACGGTCTGTCAGCAAATAACCGTTGTCTGCTCCTCTGTATAATCCTTCACGGATAATTTCAGCGGCACGACCCGGACCCATTGTCAGGATAGTTACAGTAGAACCAGGATATGTGTCTTTCAGTCTGAGTGCCTGTTCCAAGGCATTCAAGTCTTCCGGATTAAAAATCGCCGGAAGTGCTGCACGGTTAATTGTACCGTCAGCATTCATGGCATCTTTTCCCACACAGCGTGTATCGGGAACTTGTTTAGCCAATACTACAATTTTCAAACTCATTAGATTCTTTATTTTGGTATTAGTAAATTCTTGTCGGCAAATTTAATGAAAGCATTTGTTCCGCAAAAAGATATGAAGAAAAATTAAGCGTATTCTCGACATCTTCACTCAACTGTGAATAAGTGGCAATGGGATTGTCTGAATACATGGAAACGATAGTTCCGTCTCGTCCGCAAACATACACCCGTGGGATTCCGCTGGTAGAAAACAACTCATATACCCGTCGGTCATCCTGTGCCGAATAAGGGATAGTCAGCGAGTTTCTCTCCCAGTAATCTGCCACCTCCTCTTCACTTTCCTCCCGACTGATGGCATAGATAGCCACCTTTTCATTCGTAGCATATTCTTCATATAACTGCTGGATAACCGGCAATTCTTTCTGACAGTCCGGGCACTCCGTATGAAAGAAAATCAATACTGCCACCTTCCCCTTAAGAGACTGTGTACTCAGTTCCGAACCATCATTCAATACCACCGAAAAGTCCGGCAACATATCGCCCGGCTCTACCCTATCGTAACCAGCCGAAACCTCGTCACGGATGCAGGAAGAAAAGAGGCATCCGAACAACACGAAAAAAATACTTGACCAATACTTCATATGGTAAAGATAAACAAGATACACAAGTTTTGCAAACTCTAAGAACTTGTTTATCTTTGACTCCCGAAAAAGACTTTTATAAAATATGAATACAATGAATCAGGAAACTGCACAACTTCTCCAGCAAATAGGAATTGAAAAATCTGATTTGAGCTGGACCACACAAGTTGTACTCATTTTAGCCATTCTACTGATATCTTATCTTACCACACTGATTTTCCGCCACCTCATCATGCCAGCCGTACGAAAGATTACGGCCCGCACCAAAGCTACGTGGGACGATTATCTGTTCAATGACAAGATGATGAAAGCCTCTTGCCGGATGATTCCACCTATCACCTGGTACATCCTGCTCCCTTTTGCCTTTGATGACAAATCAGCCTATCTGCTTCAAATCTTACTGAAAATCTGTCTGATTTATCTCATCATCACGGCCCTCATGCTGATTAAATGCTTCCTTGACTCCCTCTATGAAATATCCAGCGAGCATGAAGCGTTAAAAAACCGTCCGCTCAAAGGTATTTACCAGATGATAAACCTGATATCTATCGGAGTGGGTATCATTCTCATCATCAGCGTCCTGATTGACCGGAACGCCACTGCTATCCTGACCGGACTCGGTGCCTCGGCCGCCATCCTGATGTTGATTTTCAAGGACAGTATTCTGGGATTAGTGGCCGGCGTACAGCTTTCGGCCAACGACATGCTTCGCCCGGGCGACTGGATTACCATGACCAAATACGGTGCCGACGGTTACGTGATTGAAGTGTCACTGACTACCGTAAAAGTACAGAACTTCGACAAGACCATCACCACCATTCCTCCCTACGCACTGGTCAGCGATTCCTTCCAGAACTGGAGAGGCATGCGCGAGTGTGGAGGCCGCCGCATCAAACGCTCGCTGTTCATTGACATGACTACCGTGCATTTCTGTACACCGGAAGAAGTGAACCGATTCGTACAAAAAGGATGGATAACTGCTCCAACCGAAGGAAATGAACCACCCGTCAACCTGCACGTGTTCCGCGAGTATGCCCTTAAATACATCAGCAACCATCCTGAAGTGAATCACAATCTGATGCAGATGGTCCGCCAGTTGCAGCCCACCACCGAAGGTATCCCCGTAGAAATCTACTGTTTCTCGAACACCCCCGACTGGATTCCTTACGAAACCTTGCAAGGAGAAATCTTTGACCACCTGATAGCCATGATACCGGAATTCGGCCTGCATATCTTCCAGCGCCCGGCCGGAACCGATTTTCAACCCAATGAGAAAAATGAATTTATAACTTCAAAATAAAAAACAATGGAAACAGGACTTACATACAGCAGCACCGTACAGGTAAATTCCACCAACACCGCCTTAGCACTCGGCTCAGGAGATATGGAAGTATTTGCTACTCCCGCACTGGTAGCCTTGATGGAAAACGCTGCCATGAATGCCGTAAAACCCGTACTCCCGGAAGGCTCTACCACCGTGGGCGCTATGATTCAAACCTCGCACCTCAAACCCTCCGGTCTGAACGAGGAAGTTACCGCAACCGCGGAACTCACAGAAATAGAAGGCCGGAAACTAACCTTCAAAGTTAGTGCGTCCGACAGCAAAGGGCTGGTGGGAGAAGGTACTCACATCCGCTACATTGTGGACAGGGAACGTTTCTTGAGCAAGCTTTAACAGCACACAATCATCTACCATAGATTTATAGACAGACAACTGCATCAACGGTAGAACTCTAAAACATCATTTACGTTTTCCATTCTGCATCCCTACGTTTTCCGATGCGGAAACCTATAGATGCAGAATAAGAAACATAAGTTTCCGCAAGGGAAAACATAAAAAACAAAAGTCGAAATACCACTTATCTCCTTCGTATTTTTTCAATTAGCGTGAAAGTGTTTTTCCCTCATCTTCTCTATGTCATTTAACACAGAAAAAAAGAATCCCTGAAACAAGGATATTTCACTTGCTTCAGGGATTTTTTCATATACATATTACTACTATTATTATACAATTACCAGCGCAATCAGCTGAATAAACAATATCAGGAATACCATAGCAATAGGATATACTGTAGCGTATGCCACTCCCGGAATGTTACTGTCTGTCATCGAATCGGCAGCAGCCAGACCAGGCGTACTGGTCATACCGCCGGTAATGGTACCTAACAAGTCGAGCAGGCTTACCTTGAAGACCCATCGGCCCACTATGGCAGCCAACAGCATGGGTACCAATGTAACCAACGCTCCGACTCCGAAAAGCAGGAAACCACTTTCCTGGAAGGTGGCTACTAAGGTCTTTCCGGCTGAGGTTCCTACCTCTGCCAGGAACAGTAACAAGCCCAATTGACGCAACAACTGATTGGCCGGACCTGACATGGACCACATAATCGGACCAGTCTTGCCAATGGCACTCAGGAACAAAGCCATCATCAGTACCCCTCCGGTCAGCCCCGGAGAGAAAGTCATGCCACCTCCGAAAGAGATATGTAGTTTCCCGAACAATACGCCCAACACAATACCCATAGCTATCGGGAAGAAGTCTGTATCCGACAAACGCTTTACATCATTTCCCAACAAACGGGCTACAGCCTGAATGCCTTCCTTCTCACCTACCACCATCAATTTGTCACCAAACTTCAATGCCAGTTCCGGTGAGGGAGACAAGTCAATACCGCTTCGACGTACACGAGTAACCGTACAGCCAAAGTTCTTCTGCAGGTTCAGTTCACCCAACTGTTTGTTAATCATGTCCTTCTTGGTCAGCAACAAAGATTCAATGGTCTGTGTATGGCTCAACGGGAGTTCACCTTCTTCACGTTCGCCCAACATCAGCGCCAAACTGTTCAATGAATTCTCGCTGCCCACAGCCTGAATGCAATCACCTTCCTGTAATACAGTATGAGCTTTAGGAATCAAAATCTCCTCTCCTCGTTTCAAGCGTGAAATCACGGCACCCGTCATGGCACGTATGTTCAACTGGATGAGTGTACGGCCAAACACCGTAGGATTCGTTACCCGAAACAGGCAGGTACCCAGCTCCGGAAACTGACTACGCCGTTCCTTCTCCAACCTGCGCGCCTCTTCATTCAAGTCTATTCCCATCAATTTAGGAAGCAACTTCACAAAAAGAATCACCCCAATCACCCCAAACGGATAGGCAATACCGTAGGCAATGGAAGCCAACGGCGACTGGGTACTGTCAATGGCCACCGCCAAACCAGGTGTACTGGTCAAGGCACCGGCTATCAAACCTACGATACTAGGTGTATCGATATCAAAAAGATATTTCATTCCGACCCCTGTCAGGCAGGCAGAAGCCACAATCAGCAGTGTAATCAGAATCAAGGTTTTTCCTTTACTCCGGAACGAATGGAAGAAACCCGGACCGGCCTGAATGCCAATCGTAAAGATAAACAACACCAGCCCGAAGGTTCCCAATTCCTTTGGAATGGACACCCCCCAATGCCCGAAGGCAAGAGCAATAAAAATTACGGCAGACACATCGAGCGATAGGCCCATCACTTTGATACGTCCGAGCATAAAGCCCAAGGCTACAATCAAGAAAATTGCAAAATACGAAGTTTGCAGTAAGTCTGTCAACATGGTTAATAAAACTAAATGAATAAAACTGGGATAAAGATAAGCAAATTTTACGGATTTTCCTGATGTGATAAAGGCACTAATGTTATTTCATATATAGGATACCCCTCCCAATTTCCATTCCAATATTGTGGATATATTGCCCATAACATACGTCCTGCTGAAACATCTTTCACTCTGGCTGTAACAAAATCGTCCCAGCCATCCATCTTTATATAAATAAATGAAGAATTAAATTTATCTTCCGACCACCATCTTCCTGATATCTCCTCCTCGTTGCATACAGTTAATTTCCCATACTCAGTAAAAAGAACTTCATCACCAATATGAAAAGGAAGATAAACCCATCCATCATGTTGTAAAAAGTCAATATTTTCTATTCTCCAGCTACCAGGAAGTGATTTATCGCTATGAATTAATGGAGATTGTTCACAAGAAACTAACATCACTAATGCTACTAACAATAGCCACGCATAACCACATCCATTTCTCATGTTTTTATTACATTTTTCAACAAACATAAATTCTTAATCTCTTATATCTAAATTTTTGTTTGAGAATTTACACAAAAAGCAAAACGCACAATCATACTTTTTACTTTTGTAATTTTCACAGAAAAAAATCGTTATACCAACAAATATAACTTTTTATAAAGAGATTTCCTAATTATATCCAAATTACATTTGTTCATCCTGCAAATCACTTATATACTCGTAAAGCTTTTTATAAAACGCATGCTTGGTCAATGTGGAGGCATCGCCCAGAATAATCAGTTTCATACGGGCACGGGTGATGGCTACGTTCATGCGGCGCAGGTCATTGAGGAAACCAATCTGACCGTCTTCATTGGCACGTACCAGGCTGATAAGAATCACATCACGCTCCTGCCCCTGAAAGCCATCTACCGTATTGATGGTAATTAAGGAGCGATAAGGCTTGAAAAACGCATCTTTCTTTACCAGCTGACGCAAATACTGCACCTGAGCCTTATAAGGAGAAATCAACCCTACCTCAATCCGTTCTTCTAAAAAGCGTTCCCGACCGATTTTCGTGATGTACTCCTTTAACTGACCGATGGACAATTCAGCCTCCGGTTTGTTGATTCGTCCGTAGTTTTCACCTACAAACTCTTCGTTGCAATCCATGCCTTCCGTATTTATCCACTCTATCGGTGTATCAAAATCCAGAATGCTACGGTATTTCACTTCAGGAGCTGACTGCAGCATGCCTCCATAAAACCAGTCGGACGAGAAACGCATAATTTCGTCGTTCATACGATACTGTACCTTCAGCAAGGATACCACCTCCGGCTTGTTCTTCACAATGGTCTGCATCAATGTATGCCCTAACCCCGCACGCAAGGCTTCCGGATTTTTTACCGTAGGCGGCAACTGACAATGATCGCCAGCCAATACCACCCGGTCGGCTTTACGAATCGGAATCCAGCATGCCGCTTCCAATGCCTGAGCCGCCTCATCGATAAATACCGTTCCAAATTTCTGTCCGGTGAGCAAGCGGTTGGCACTACCTACCAGCGTGCAGGCAATCACTCTTGCTTCACTGAATAAGGATTCATTGATACGGATTTCCAACTCCGTGGCGCGGTCTTTCAGGGAATTGATTTTTTGCCGGATACTTTCCCGGTCATTTCCTTTCCGACTACGAGTATACAGTTCACGAATTGCCTTACGAATACTCCATAACTGGGGATAGTCGGGATGTGACTCAAAACGACGTTCGTACGTAAACGACAGCATCTTATCGTTCACCCGACTGGGGTTCCCGATACGAAGCACGCTGACACCACGGTCTACCAACTTTTCACTAATCCAGTCGACAGCCATGTTACTCTGAGCACATACCAGTACCTGATTTTCACGATGAAGTGTTTCATAAATAGCCTCTACCAGCGTAGTGGTCTTACCTGTTCCAGGAGGACCGTGCACAATGGCCACATCCTTGGCATGCAAGACTTTATTCACCGCTTCATCCTGTGTGGCGTTCAACCAGGGAAAACGTACGGGTTGAAACGAAAAAGTAGATACGGGCTGCGTACCATGAAAAATATCCCTTAACTCTGCCAGTCGGTTGTTCTTGGCAGAAATAACCTGTTTCAGTGCCTCAAACATCAGGCGGTAGCTGGTTTCATCAAAATAGAGTTGTACCCCGACCACTTCTTTGCTCTGCAGCGTAAGCAGTGCATTGGCATCCGGCAAGATGACTACCATGCGGTCTTCCTCCACGTAATTCACCGTAGCTACGAAATTCAGGTAAGTCAGTTTCCCCGACATATCCTGCGTAAAGAAGCAAACTGGTTTTCCATATTCAAACAGATGCTCTATCTCCTTGTCTTCTTTTCGCTCTACTTCAATGACCAACTGATTCAAGGCATTGTAATAGCTCCGGCCTAACGATAACGGATACCAGCACATGCCCCGTTTGATTTTTCGCCCAATTCCCATCAGCTCCGTCTGCTGCTGGAACTGCTCCTTTTCGTATTCATACTCTAATTTCAGCAATTCATAGTGATGCTGCAAGTATAAAACAGGCGATTTTATTGAGGTACCTTCCTTATTCATTTCCTTCCACATTTGAGTTGGTTTCTGCTAACATCTGGGCACGCGACTTACTCTGCGTCACCACATAGACACCTGTAAAAATCAACAACGCCGCTACAATCTTCACCCAACCGAAAGTTGCCATACCGGCAAGTACGGCTACACAACTTCCCACAACCGGCTGCATATAGTTATACATACTGACTACCGTAGGACGCAAGGACTTCTGACCTACCAGCATCAAAATATAAGCCACATACGTACCAAAGAGTATGACATAACCGACCTCCAGCCAGACTTCTACCGGGAAAGATGCCCAGTCCATCACTGAAAAGTCATGATAAGAGAAAGGTATAAAGCATATCGCCGCATAAGTAAACATCCACTTCATCAACGTAATCACGTGATAACGCGCAATCAGCTTTTTAAAAATGGTCAGATAGCAGGCAAAACTAATCTGAGCTGCCATACAAAGTGCATCCCCCCATACGCTGCCCCCTTCCGCATCTCCTCCCCGGTTACTCAGAATCAAGGTCAGGGCACCGATGGACCCGAGGAATATCCCAATCACCTTTTTCGGAGTAACGGGTTCTTTCAGAAAGAGAGCCGCTAAAATCATGGTTACAATCGGCATAGTGGTAGTCATGATAGACGCATCGACCGGAGAAGTCAGTGACAAACCAAAAGTAAAACACCCCTGATTGCAGACAATCCCCAACAAGGAAGCAAAGAACAGCATCAGCAAATCGTGCGGATTAACCTTCTCCTGCTTTACAAAGAAAGAGGTAGTCCAAAAACACACGGCCGCTCCTATCATACGCATATTCGCCAGTGTGAGTCCGGTAATACCCGCTTCCATGGCTGCCTTGCCTACCGGAGACATCAATCCCCACATGCTTGCAGCCAGTAACAATGAAATATGAGCTTTTACAGAACCTTTCATGATTTCGTCTTTTTTAAATTTCTGCAAAGTTACGAGGTTTTTGAAAAAAGGGCCGGTCGGGCGTTGATTTATTCCCGGGAATTTTCTATTTTTGTTTGACGCGTTAAAAAATACAGTCCATGAAAAAGCAAGCTGAATATATCAAGCGCATTGAGATAAAGGGCTTATGGGGCCGGAAAAACATTGCCTGGGATTTACGCCCGGATGTAAACATCCTGAGTGGAGTAAACGGTATCGGGAAAAGTACGATTCTGAACAACTCTGTCCGCCGGCTGAGTGACCTGGAAGGAGGAGCCCTGAGTAATGGCATACATCTGGGAGTGTCTTTCACTTTCTATCCGGAAGATGCCACTTATATCCACTTCGATGTGATAAGAAGTTTTGACCGTCCGCTGCTCAGTTCCGGATTATTGGAAAAAATCGGTAACCAGAATGTCAAGACTGAACTCGACTGGCAGCTTTATCTCCTGCAGCGACGCTATCTGGATTATCAAGTGAACATCGGCAACCGGATTATCGAGCTTCTGACCAGCGGCAAGCCCGAAAATCAGGCCAAGGCAGCCGAAATCTCTCTGCCTAAAACCCATTTCCAAAACCTGGTAGACGACCTGTTCAGTGAAACGGGAAAAAAGATTCTCCGCCAGAGCAATGAAATACAGTTTGAACAAGACGGCGACATATTAACCCCTTATCAGCTTTCTTCCGGTGAAAAGCAGATGCTGGTCATCCTGCTCACCGTACTGGTACAGGACAACCAACCATGTACCCTCTTTATGGACGAACCCGAAATCTCACTTCATGTAGAATGGCAGCAACGGCTTATCTCGCTCATCCGAAGCCTGAATCCGAATGTGCAAATTATACTGACTACCCATTCTCCGGCACTTATCATGAACGGATGGATGGACGCCGTTACCGAAGTGAGTGACATTACAACCCTTTAAAAACATGTAGCCGTATGGGAAAAAGACTGACTGAAAACCTTTCTTCCCTGTACATTGGAGCGGCTAACAGCCTTAAGCCCAAGCGTGCAAGAAGAAAAATCGTGGCCTACGTAGAAAGCTATGATGATATTTCTTTCTGGAGATCCATACTTGCGGAATACGAAGACAATACCCGCTATTTCGAAGTCATGCTCCCCTCTCAGACTTCATTGGCTAAAGGTAAGAAAACCGTACTGATGAACCAGCTCGGGAAGCAATTAGGCGAAAATATGATAGCCTGCGTGGACAGCGATTATGACTACCTGTTGCAAGGACGTACCAACACCTCCCGATACATCATCGAAAACCCCTACGTAATGCAGACCTATGCATACGCCATTGAGAACTACCATTGCTATGCCGAAGGGTTACATGAAATCTGCGTCATGGCTACGCTGAACGACCATAAGCTGATTAATTTCCCGGAATTCATGAAACTTTATTCCCAAATAGCTTATCCGCTGTTTGTGTGGTCTGTCTGGTTTTACCGGAAACATATTCTGTCAGAATTCTCCCTGCTGGACTTCTGTTCCTATGTAAAGCTTGATCAGGTTAGTACCCACCATCCGGAACGAAGTCTGGAAACCATGACCAAAAAAGTCAACCGCAAACTGCATGACCTGGAACGCCATCATCCGGAAGCACTGGAAGAAATTGAAAGCATGAAAAAAGAGTTCGACCGTCTGGGAGTACATCCAGACAATACCTATATGTTTATTCAAGGCCATCACATTATGGACAATGTAGTGCTGCGACTGCTCATTCCCGTATGCACCGTACTCCGCCGGGAAAGAGAACAGCAAATCCATGACCTGGCCCTCCACGACATGCAGCTTCACAACGAGCTGACCAGCTACCAGCGAAGTCAGGTAGGCGTGGAAGTCGTTATCCACCGAAACAGTTTCTACAAGAACTCTCCTCTGTACCAGATGATACGGAGAGACATCGAGAAATTTCTCAAAATCATCCGTTAGCCGGTATTTCCCCTATCCAATTATAGGAAATCCCCTACAAAAGAATGGGCGTTTTCATCTTGACCGGAGAATTTTCTTCCGCTAACTTTGTGCTATCAACAAAGCTGGAGGAATCACACTCTCAGCCGGAAAAGACAATGCTTATGAGAACAAGAACATTTATTCTTTGCCTGCTGGCCCTTTGCCTGAGCACAATCCGGGGCTACGCATCCGGTTTGGGCGACTTCCGGGTCAATGCCCGTTTCCTGACCGACCGAATGGCCTTTGAACTGCACCTCAACAGTAACCAGTACAACGACCTGTACGAAATCAATTACGACTTTCTCTGCAATATAGGTCCATACGTTTCTGGCATTGCCGTTGCCGACACTCGTGCGATGGATGCATATTACCGTTACCTGGACGAACGAAACGACGACCTGCGATGGGTACTTTCACAAGCCGAATACGTACGCTTCATCGATATTGAATATTTCTTCCGTCCCATTTATGCCATCAATAACGTATGCTATCTGCGTGTGTATAAAATTTATCCGAACAGAACCCATTTCTACTTCGGACCTCCCCGTCATTACCTGACCTACAGGGGCGGACATTGCCGGGCACATTTCGGAGGAGTAAGCTACTACCGGCGTAACTATCCTGCACGCTACCACCATCCGGTGTACAGCCGCCCGTGCCGAATCAGTCCGCAGATGCGACCGCACGACTTTGCCGGACCACGTCCGGGCAATCGTCCTCCGCAGAAGCCCAACTGGAAGCCTGCACCTCGTCCGGACCGGAGACCTGTTTCAGTGGGAAAACCGAATTATCGCCCGCCTCAGCATTCAGACCACAAACCGCAGGCACGTCCCCCTCAGAATCCTCACAAGAGCCCAAGCTTCAAGCCTCAGGAAAGACCAACCCGACGCCCAGAAGTAAGTCCCGACAAGATGCGCCCGAAACAAATCCGGGAAAAAAGTAACATGAAAGAAAAAGAGCGTAAATCTCTCTCCAAACGATTATAAATAAAAAAGTGCTGAATCAGGAATCATCTCTTCCAGGTTCAGCACTTCCTTTTATATCAAAAAATTCTCAGACTAAGCGGATACCCTCTTCTTCTAGCACCACCAGTCTTTTCTTATATAAATCGCCGACCGCTTTCTTGAAAGTCTTCTTACTTACACCGAAGGTCTGGTAAATCACCTCCGCATCGGTCTTATCATTCAGCGGGGTAAAGCCGTCATTATCCTTGATGTACTGAAGCAATACTTCGGAAAAATCGTCCACCTTCCGGGCACCGGCTTTCTGCAATTCCAAATCAATCTTGCCATCCGGACGTACCTGTTTCACGAAAGCACTCAGGTGCATTCCTGCTTCCAAAGGCTGGAACACCTCGTTATGGAACAGCATACCGCTAAACTGATTTTCTACAATCACCTTATAGCCTAAATCCGTACGCTGCCATACCATGACATTTACCTCCTGTCCCGGCTGGTACTCCGGTTTCTCCGTAGAAAGATAATGCTCCACCTTGGCAGAAGCCACAATACGGTAACTTTCTTCATCCAAATGCACATGCACCACATAGCGCTTTCCTTTCTGCATCTTCATTTTCTGCTCACGGAAAGGCACAAACAAGTCTTTCATCAATCCCCAGTCAAGAAAAGCACCGAACTGATTGACCCATGCCACCTGCAGACAGGCAAATTCACCCACCTGTACATAAGGCTGCAGCGTAGTAGCAACCAGACGTTCCTCCATATCGAGGTAGATAAATACATTCAGGATGTCTCCCGGCTTGGTACCTTCGGGCACATAACGTTTCGGAAGCAAGATTTCACCGTCCTCATCTCCATTGAGGTACACGCCGAAGTCCACTTCCTTCACTACTTCCAGCTGATTATATTTTCCTAATTTTATATGACTCATAACAACTCTTTATTTCCGCCAAAGATAGCATAAAAAACTCATATACTCGCACTGCCTTCCCTATAAAGAAAAACTAAAAATATTTTTATTTTTACGCCGCAAAGTAAGTGGTAAACCGCCGTGACTTGTTTTATAGGAAAAACATACATCATTAAACTTTATATCTATGAAACTCTACACTATTTTAGGAAGTTTTCTGGGGCTCTCTTTGTGCATGACCATCGCTTCATGCCACGCTTCCCAACCTACCAGTGAAATCACATGGAGCACCTTCAACATCCGCTACGACAATCCCTACGACAGTCTGAACAGCTGGACATACAGAAAGGACACCGTAGCCAATTTCATCAAGGCACAAAATCTGGACATTGTAGGTATGCAGGAAGTCCTGCACCACCAGCTTGAGGACCTGAAAGCCCGTCTGCCAGAATATGCCGAAGTCGGCGTGGGACGGGAAGACGGAAAAACACAAGGCGAATATGCCCCTCTGTTCTATAAAAAAGACCGTTTTGAATTACTGGACAACAACACCTTCTGGCTGTCACAATACCCCGACAGTGTAGGATTCATCGGATGGGACGGTGCCTGCACCCGTATTGCCACCTGGGCCAAGCTGAAAGACAAGACCAACGGAAAAATCTTTATGGCCATCAATACGCACTTTGACCATGTGGGAACAGAAGCCCGTAAAAAAGGCGCTTTGCTGATTATTGAGAAAATAAAAGAAATCGTAGGCGACCAGCCTGCCGTAGTTACCGGAGACTTCAATGTATCCGACCAGTCGGAAGCCTACCAGACCATCACCGGCAACAGTTTCGTGCTGAAGGATGCGCATAAGACAGCTCTCCAGCAAGAAGGTGCCAGCTATACCTTCCATGACTTCGGGCGCATTCCTGCCGATTCATGTGAGAAAATTGACTTCATATTTGTCACTCCTCAAATAGAGGTACAGCGCAGCTACATTCCTGAAGAAAACCGGGAGGCAAAGAAATTCCTTTCCGACCACAACCCGGAAATCGTACACCTTTCTTTCTAAAAGACTAATAAATCGAGGAAAAATTTATCCCGTCCGCCGGTACACATACCGGGACGGGATTTTTTTTATCTTATACGATACGTCCGTCTACCAGATGAATGGTACGGTCGGTCTGCGTGGCCAGCTCCTCATCGTGCGTAACGATGACAAAAGTCTGCCCTAACTTGTCACGCAGTTCAAAGAACAACCGATGCAATTCTCCCTTGTTCTGCGTATCCAGACTTCCGGAAGGCTCGTCCGCCAAGATTACCGAAGGATGATTCATCAAGGCACGGGCTACAGCCACACGCTGCTTTTCGCCACCCGAAAGTTCTGCCGGCTTATGTGTGGCCCGCTCCGACAATCCCAGGAAATCCAGCAAATCCAATGCTTCCTTTCGGGCAGTTCCCGCCGACTTGCCTTGAATCAAAGACGGCATCATGACATTCTCTACCGCCGTAAACTCTGGCAACAGCTGATGAAACTGAAAAACAAAACCGATTTCCCGGTTCCGAAAGGCAGAAAGCTCTTTTTCTTTCAGACGGTTCACCTCCGTGCCGTTCAATATAATTCGTCCTCCGTCCGGCTTGTCGAGTGTACCCATAATTTGCAGCAAGGTAGTCTTTCCCGCCCCACTGGGACCTACAATACTGACCACTTCACCTTTCCCGATTTCAAGGTCAATCCCCTTCAACACCTGAAGTGCACCAAAACTTTTGGTTATCCCTTCCAACTGAATCATACGACTTTACAATTTACGAATTACATACTCCGCCAGATAGCATCCGAATACGGCCGGCATATAGCTGACGGTTCCTGCGGTAGACTTCTTGTTCTGCTCATCATCTACCAATATCACGGCATTTGCATCGGCCTGCTCCGTGCTGAATACCACCGGCAGCTTCCGCTTCATACCCATTTTCTGCAGACGCTTACGCACCGCCTTGCTCAGCCCACAATGATACGTATCCCACAAATCCGCAAAACGAATCTGCGTGATATCCCGTTTGGCTCCGGCTCCCATGCTACTGACAATCTTCAATCCGCGTTGCAAGGCATGATAAATCAGATAGCACTTAGGAGCTACCGTATCAATGGCATCTACCACAAAATCAAACGCCGCACTGTCCAGCAGTTCAGGTATAGCCTCATCTTTCAGGTAAACCGGCAACACGGTCAGCTCCAGTTCCGGATTAATATCCCGGAAACGTTCAGCCAGTACCTCTGCCTTTGGACGTCCGATAACGGAATGAGTGGCCGGCAACTGACGGTTGATGTTACTCGGCTGTACCGTATCGGCATCTACAATCGTCATCCGTCCCACTCCGGCACGGCAAATCATTTCAGCCGCATACGCACCTACTCCTCCCAGGCCTACCACCAGCACGTGCGCCTTACGCAGACGCTCCATCTTCTCTTCACCTAACAGCAATTCCGTGCGCTGTTGCCATTCTTTCTTATTTTCTTCGCTCATGAATCTTTCTTAAACCATTTATAAAACCAGTTGCCCACCTTGTCATAATACTGTGTTTCGGCCCATCCACGCGGATCGGCAAAACTTAATGCTTCATTCGGGTCACCCTTCTGGTCAGGATACAACAGCATGATACTGTTGTTATTAAAATATCTGGATACCTGCATGGGCAAGCGTTCAAAAGAAGAATCGTACGAAATAGACCCTCTTCGTGAGCTGACAATAACCAGCAGATGATCGTAATTCACCTGTCCTGTAATAATCAGCAAGTCGTCCCAGTTATCCAGT
The DNA here is from genome assembly GCA_945965395.1 of uncultured Bacteroides sp. Taxonomy (GTDB): domain Bacteria; phylum Bacteroidota; class Bacteroidia; order Bacteroidales; family Bacteroidaceae; genus Phocaeicola. The sequence goes on along the minus strand of CAMFND010000119.1, from coordinate 3,418 downwards.
TCCTGGTATTCCGTCATCACATCCTTGTGCTTCTTCTGGATATATCCCTTGATATACCCCAAGGTCTGGGGATGGGCAAAGAAATGCAGACGACATCCCAGCTGACTGCTCATACGGCACAAGTGCGTAATCCATTTCACAAAGCCATGCTCAAATTCCGATTTGGGAGGCACCGCCACGATGATGCGTCGCAGTGTATTGACCGGCATCAGGAAACGGGCAATCATCACCTGTTGATAAGTATTTTTCAGCAAATCTTCCGTCAGATTACCGAAGAACGAATCCACGATATTGGCCTTGTTATGCAAACCAATGACAATCGTAGTCGCTTCAGTTTCCTTGGCTGTATGCAAAATACCCGTAGCAATGTTCAAGTCGAAGCGCGACACCGTCTTCAGAAAGACATTGGCCGATGCAGCAATCTGAGCCGCCCTTTCCAGGCTTCTCTTTCCCCGCATCTCCAGCCGGACAGAATCATTGTTATCATTAATCACATTCAGTGCCACCAGATTGTCCGTCCGCTTTTCATCACGTACCACCAGCGCCAGCTGCATCAGTTTATCCAGTGTGTCCGGATTGGCCACAGGAATCAGGATACGTTCCTTTTGCTGTTCTTTTTCTTCATCCAGCTCTGCATCATCCATCGCAATTCGTTTGGCCGCATGTTCCGTAATAAACGAGCTGACCACACACGTCACCAGAATCAGCAGAATGGTACCATTCAGTACATCTTCGTTCAACAAGCGCTCTCCACTGGGCAGAATGATGTTATAACCCACCAGTACCGCCGCCAGGGTAGCCGCAGCCTGCGCATTACTCAGTCCAAACATCAGCTCCCGTTCTACCGCCTTCATGCGATATATTTTCTGTGTCAGCCACGAAGCAATCCATTTACCCAACAGTGCCACCACAATCATGACACCAGCCACCTTAATGGAATCTATATGACCGAACAACACATTCACATTAATCAGCATCCCCACCCCGATAAGGAAATAAGGAATAAACAGCGCATTTCCCACAAATTCCAGATGACTCATCAGCGGAGAAACATGCGGAATCAGGCGGTTCAGCACCAAGCCTGCCAAAAAGGCCCCCAAGATTCCCTCCATTCCAATCACCTCCATCAATCCAGCCCCTAAGAAGACCATAGCCATCACAAAGATATACTGCACCACCTGGTCACTGTAACGACGGAAGAACCAGCGCCCGATGCGAGGGAAGGTCAGCATAATCACCACGCTCAGCAGCACGACTTTCAGCACCAGCCACACCCAGAACATATCCGAGGTATCCCCCTTGTACATACCTGCAATGACGGCCAGAACCAACAAGGTCAGCGTATCCGTTACCGCCGTACCTCCCACTGCAATGCTGACAGCCCGCTGCCGGTTGATACCGTAACGAATCACAATCGGATAGGCTATCAAAGTGTGCGAGGCATACATACTAGCCAGCAACACAGAAGTCATCAGTCCGTATCCCAGCAAATTCAGGTTGGTCCACACACCGATACCCAGCGGGAAAATAAAAGCCAGCAAACCTAACACCGTAGCCTTTACACGGATACTCTTGAAATCCTCCATGTTCATTTCCAATCCGGCCAGGAACATGATATAATACAGTCCCACCTTACCGAAAAGCTCAAAGCTGCTGTCGCGTGCCAGAATATTGAATCCATGTTCCCCGATGACGATACCCGCCAGAATCATTCCGATGATGTGCGGAATACGCAGACGTTCCAAAACAATCGGGGCAAACAAGATAATTACCAGCACCAAAAAAAAGATCCACGTAGGATCAGTGATGGGAAAATCGATATTGAGATGAAAAAAATCTAACAATTCTTCCATAGATAATGAGCTGTTCGGGTTATTCGGTTTAAATTTATGGACAAAAATACGAAAAAAGTTCTGTATTTCCCCTTTGGTATTCCAAAATGTTTTAATTTTGCGGTTAAAAGGATACAAGGAGAAGAAAAAACAATCTAACTAAAATACAGAAAGCAATACAATCACGGAATTTATTAACTTAAACAAGAAACATAAGAAATGAAAGTAGCAATTGTTGGTGCAAGCGGAGCTGTAGGACAGGAGTTCCTGCGCGTGCTCGATGAAAGAAACTTCCCGGTAGATGAACTGTTGTTGTTTGGATCTTCAAGAAGTGCCGGACGAAAATACACTTTTCGCGGAAAAGAAATCGAAGTAAAACTTCTGCAGCACAACGATGATTTCAAAGGAGTAGACATCGCCTTTACGTCAGCCGGTGCAGGAACTTCTAAGGAGTTTGCAGAAACCATCACTAAATACGGTGCAGTGATGATTGACAACTCCAGCGCTTTCCGTATGGAAAACGATATTCCTCTGGTAGTGCCCGAAGTCAACGCAGAAGACGCGCTGAACCGTCCGCGTGGTATCATTGCCAACCCTAACTGTACGACTATACAGATGGTTGTAGCCCTGAAAGCTATTGAAAACCTGACTCATATCAAACGTGTACACGTATCTACTTACCAGGCTGCCAGTGGTGCCGGTGCAGCTGCTATGGACGAGCTTTACGAACAGTACCGTCAGGTATTGGCCGGAGAACCTGTCACTGTAGAAAAATTCGCTTATCAGCTGGCATTCAACCTGATTCCTCAGATTGACGTGTTCACAGACAACGGTTATACCAAAGAAGAAATGAAAATGTATAATGAAACACGTAAAATCATGCACTCAGATGTACAGGTTAGTGCAACTTGCGTACGTGTTCCTGCACTTCGTTCACACTCAGAAAGCATCTGGATTGAAACAGAACGTCCGGTATCTGTAGAAGAAGCCCGCGAAGCATTTGCCAACGGTGAAGGTCTGGTACTGATGGACAACCCGGAAAAGAAAGAATATCCGATGCCATTGTTCCTGGCTGGGAAAGATCCTGTATATGTAGGCCGCATCCGTAAAGACCTGGCTAACGAAAACGGTCTGACTTTCTGGATTGTAGGCGATCAGATTAAGAAAGGTGCCGCTCTGAATGCCGTTCAGATTGCTGAATACCTGATTAAAGTGAAGAATATCGGATAAATAGTTTATCGGTATTGACATAAAAAAGGCATTGCCTGTGAGTTTCAAGCTCCAAGCAATGCTTTTTTATTTTTTTCCTGCGTCAACTTCTAAATCAGCTTTCTCATCATTCGTCTTCCTTCATCACAAAACGTCCTTGTGAATAGTGTATGAAGCAAAAAGGTTTTCTATGTTTCCCTGCAGGGAAACGTACGGTTTCTTGCCGGGAAACGTAGGTTTTCGCTACGGGAAACATACGGTGCAGAGAAGGGAAACGTAAAAAAGAAGATTTAGGTTTCTCAACACCTCCTTTCAGACTTCCACAAAAGCTGGACGACAACTAATTATCCAAAGCTAAAGAGAGACAATCTCTGTAC
>CAMFND010000118.1 GCA_945965395.1 uncultured Bacteroides sp. | reverse complement strand
AATATGGTGTGTATCTGTCTTTAATCTATAAAAAAGGCCTGTAAAAAGATTAATATGAGCTATATAAAACAAATATTGAATTATTTTTTCAAGCACGATGTTTCTGAAGATTTAAAGTCACGTGTTTATGATAGGTTGATTCATTCGCAGAAAGATGATAAGTTGGACGAAGTATTGAAGCAATTGTGGGATGAAACGGAAAGTAATCAGTCTGTTAATTGGGAGAATGCATATAGTGAAGTCGAGTCTGTTATACATAAGGATGATAAGATTAGACCTTTCAAGCCTTGGAAATATTGGATAAAAGTAGCTTCTGTATGGTTTATTCCGTTTGTAATGCTTTGTTTGTCGGGATATTTTTATTTTAGCGGTAGTAAGGTAGAGAATGTAAAAATACCTTCAGTATCTTATGTGCAGCATTATGCAGGATTAGGTGAACGAGAGCAAGTGGTATTACCGGATGGAAGTATGGTTTGGCTTAATTCAGGAAGTACACTTCTTTATCCTTCCACTTTTATGTCATCAGAAAGATCTGTCTATCTTATGGGAGAAGGATTTTTTGATGTTGCAAAAGATTCCGTACATCCATTTGTGGTCAATACACGTTTTCTTAAGATGCAGGTTTTAGGTACGACATTCAATATTTCTGCTTATCCTGAAGATATTCAGGTAAAAACGACTCTTGAAACTGGAGCTTTGAAAGTGAATCTTCAAAATGATACTACGAAATATTACTATCTGAAGCCTAATTCTCAATTAGTTTATACGCCTTCGACTAATAAGGTGGAACATTTTCGTGTAAAGGCTTCTGATTATTCTGATTGGCGTATGGGAGGACTTTTTTTTAATAATATAGATTTTGAGCAGGCCATGAAAATATTGGAACGAACTTATGGAGTGAAAATTCATATTCGTACTTCTGTGTACAATAATCAGAAAATATATGTACATTATAATAAAAATGAGTCACTTGAAAATGTATTTCATATTCTTAAAATAATGATTCCAGAGCTAGAATATAAATTATCTGGTAATATTATTTATATAGAATAGTTTTAGGACTAGTATTTTTTTAGGAATAGCGCATAAGCATGATTGAAATTTCATGTTTATGCGCTATTAACTTTTATTAATCATTCTTCTTTGGGTGTATTGCATTTTATTTCTGTCTTCCTCATGTACGTACAAGAAAAACATATTATTAATTATTTTCTAATCTAATATGAAATGAAAATGAAATTCAACAAAGCATTAACCTTTGGGATTAGCCTGATGTTGGCAGGAAATATCACTGCCAATGCTCAAAAAGTTACTTTCAATGGAGAACAATTATCCTTGAAGCAAGCTTTTGAGAAAATAGAGTCGGTATCAAAGTATAAGATTGCATATAATACGACTCAGCTTGATGTAAATAAGACTGTTGTTCTTAATCAGAAGAATGTAGACGTGCTTAAGGTGCTTGATGCGATTCTTTCTGGAACGGGTTGTACCTATGAAATCAGTGATGGATATATTGTAATTACTCCCCTTCAGAAAGGTACGGTGAAAAAGATTGAAGGAACCGTGAAGGATACATCCGGGGAACCTGTTATAGGAGCTACAGTGATTGTAAAAGGAACGACAAATGGTACTGTAACTGATTTTGATGGAAAATTTTCTCTTGACGCTTCAGAGAGGGAAATTCTTGTTGTTTCTTATATTGGCTATAAACCTCAGGAAGTGAAAGCCGTTCCAGGAAGGAGTCTCACCATAGAATTGGTTGAAGATACGGAAGTTCTTGATGAAGTAGTTGTTGTCGGATTTGGAACACAAAAAAAAGTAAATTTGACCGGTTCTGTAGGTGTTGCAGACGCGAAAGTGCTTGAATCGCGTCCAGTATCAAGTGCTACTCAGGCTTTACAAGGGCTGGTTCCTGGTTTGCAAATTTCGACAAATACAGGGGAAATAGATAAAGACATGAATCTTAATATACGAGGAACAGGAACCATTGGTCAGGGATCGAGCGGCTCTCCTCTTGTTCTAATCGATGGAATGGAAGGGGATTTGAATACAGTTAATCCTCAAGATATAGAGACTGTATCAGTTCTTAAAGATGCTGCAGCTTCTTCTATATATGGTTCAAGAGCTCCTTTTGGTGTAATTTTAGTGACAACTAAAAAAGGTAAATCTGGAAAAACTTCTATTAATTATAATAATAGTTTTAGAGTCTCTAGTCCAATGAATTTACCAGAGATGATGGATTCTTATACATTTGCAAATTTCTTTAATCAGGCTTCGATGAATCAAGGAGCTTCTCCTGTATTTAAAAATGAAACTTTGCAAAAAATGTTAGATTATCAAAGTGGAAAAATTTCAGGTGGTGTAGATGCTTCAGCTAATGGGCAATGGGGAGCGCCTGATTATCCTATATTTGATAATGGATATGCAAATGTGGATTGGTTTGCAGAACTTTATAAGAAAAATGTTTTTTCACAAGAACATAATGTAAGTTTGAGTGGTGGTAACGAAAAATTAACTTATTATGCCTCATTTAATTATTTAAGTCAGAGTGGCTTGTTGAGACATGGCGAAGATGGATTGAAAAGGTATAATGTTACAGCTAAAATAAATAGTAGGATTACCGATTGGCTTAAGTTTAATTATACGATGAGATATACTAATACTGATATTTATAAGCCAACGGAATTTACAGATGATTTATATGGTACTATCGGTCGTCAAACATGGCCAAACTTACCAGTCTATGACCCGAATGGATTTTATTATATGAGTGCCGATGGTTCGCCGGCTATATTACTTGCTGAAGGTGGAGATAGAAATCAGAATAAAGTTCAGATGTATCATCAGGCAGCATTGCTGATTGAGCCAATAAAGAACTGGATAACCCATGTTGAATTTAATTATAGAACTTATGATACAGATGTTGATGAGGTTTCATTACCATGCTATAATCATGATGTTGACGGAAAAGTTCTTAATACGAATGGTACATCAAGTCTTTTAAGAAGCTTTCAAAAAGACAAATATATTAATTTAAATGTTTTTACTGAATATTCTCATTCATTTGTGGATAAACATAATTTAAAAACCATGTTGGGATTTCAGTGCGAAGAATCATCTATGGATTTTAATAGTACTAAGAAGTATGGTTTAATGATGGATGATATGCCTGTTTTTGATTTAACAACTGGATTGGATGGGGTTGGAAAGGAAAAATTGACAGAGGTAGCAGGATACAAACAGGAATGGGCTACAGCAGGATTTTTTGGTCGAATAAATTATGATTATGAGGGAAAATATCTGGCTGAAGTTAATATGAGGTATGATGGATCTTCTCGTTTTAGAAGAGGTAATAGATGGAGTCTATACCCATCATTCTCTTTAGGTTGGAATATGGCAAGAGAGGGATTCTGGAAGCCTATTGAAGATTATGTTAACTTATTTAAGGTGCGTTTTTCTTATGGTGAGTTAGGAAATCAAAATACCACTTCTTTCTATCCAACTTATAGAGCGATTAATATGGGAGCCTATAATGGAAAGTGGTTGCAAGATGGAAAAATGCCTAATACATCTTTGATAGGAGACTTGATTAGTGAATCTTTAACTTGGGAAACTATTAGGACTTGGAATATAGGTTTTGATTATGGTTTGTTTAATAATAGACTGACTGGTTCTTTTGACCTGTATACTCGATATACAGATAATATGGTAGGACCGGCACCAGAATTACCTTATGTTTTAGGTCTTGAACCGTCTAAGGTTAATAACTGTGACTTGCGTACAGTTGGTTGGGAACTACAGATTGGATGGAATGATCGTTTGAATAATGGATTAGGTTATTCAGCTAAATTAATGTTGTCTGATGCGAGAACATATATTGATCGTTATCCGGGTAATGTTACCAATTCTATTGATACATATGTAGAAGGTAGAGAAGTTGGTGAAATCTGGGGATTTGAGACTGTTGGTATTGCCAAATCTGACGAGGAAATGAATGAACATCTGGAAAAAGTAGGTGGACAGACTTCCTTGGGTAGTAATTGGGCTGCAGGTGATATAATGTATGCTGATTTGGATGGTAAGCCAGGTATTACAAAAGGGGCACAAACTGTAGATGATCATGGTGATTTGAAAGTAATAGGAAACAATACTCCTAGATATCAGTTTGGTATAGACTTGTCTGCTGATTGGAAGGGATTTGATTTTAGATGTTTTTTCCAAGGTGTTCTGAAACGTGATATATGGCAGGGCAGTAATATGTTTTGGGGTGTTGAAGATAATAAATGGTGGTCAATGGGATTGGCTGAGCATGGAGATTATTTTAGAGCAGAACCAATTGGTTTAAATAATGAAATACCAGCTAATTTGGATGCCTATTATCCTAGACCAATATTCAAATATGGTTCAAAAAATCATGAAGTTCAAACAAGGTATTTGCAAAATGCCTCATATATAAGACTGAAGAATTTGCAAATCGGTTATACGATTCCTACGAAGTATGTATCAAAAATAGGTCTTTCTTCTTGTAGATTCTTTGTCTCAGGTGAAAATCTATGGACAGGAACAAAGTTGTCTGATTTGTTTGATCCTGAAACAATTACGGGTGCTGAAGGAAGAGGTAATACTTATCCTTTGTCATCTACATGGTCGTTTGGTTTGAGTTTAACTTTATAATTTATTGATGATTATGACAACAAAAGATATATTTAAGTTCTTTTTATGTGGTTTCATGACATTTACCACGACTTCTTGCGATGATTTTTTAGACAGAGAACCACTCTCTTTCATCGCTCCAGATAAATATTTTGTTAATGCAACCCAGTTGCAAAGTTATTTGGATAATTTGTATACTCCTATTCTTCCATCTCATGATATACAATATAGTTATGGTATATTTGGGAAAGATGTTGATACTGATAATCAAATTTATCATGTTGCACATAATATGTATACGGATGATTTATATAAAGTGCCTCATGACGAAAACGATAACTGGAATTTTGAGTTAATATATCGTTGTAATTATTTTCTGGAATCAGTATTACAGAAATACGGTGATGATATAGAAGGTAGTAAAAATATAATTTCAGGCGATCTTAGTACTATTAAACATTATATTGGTGAGGCTTATTTTTTAAGAGCTAGCGAATATTTTAAACGATATATGATGTTTGGGGATTTTCCGATTATTACAAATACATTGAAGGAAGATACTCAAAGTTTGATTGAAGCAAATAAACGTTCTCCTAGAAATGAAGTCGCAAGATTTATTTTGTCAGATCTTGATTTAGCTTATAATTATCTGAAAGCTAAGGAAATGTCTACAACTAGAATTAATAAGGATGTGGCTCTTTTGTTGAAATCGAGGGTAGCGCTTTTTGAAGGCACATGGTTGAAATACTTTAAAGGAACTGCTTTTGTCCCCAATGGTGAAGGATGGCCTGGTAAATCAAAAGATTATAATTCAAATTATAAATTCAAATCAGGTTCCATAGACGAAGAAATCAACTTTTTCTTAGATGAGGCAATAAAAGCATCAGAATTGATTGCGGATAGTTATTTATCTAAGTTGGCAGAAAATACAGGTTATTTGCAGCAGTCCTTGAGTGAACCTGCCAACGAATATTATGATATGTTTGCATCCGAAGATTTATCTACTTTTGATGAGGTGCTGTTATGGCGTCAGTATGCTCGTGGTATAATTACACATAATGTTAATGTGGCTGCATCTACTGGTAATAACGGAGTAGGTTTAACAAGAGGTTTTGTAAATAATTTCTTGATGGATGATGGAACACCTGTGTACACTCATGGTACTTATGCGGATGGAGATAATTATTATATGGGTGATAGAACATTGCATGACTTGAGACAGAATAGAGATACAAGATTAACACTGTTTTTAAAAGAACCAGGTCAAAAGAATATTCTTATAGAGAATGTAGAAGGAACCCATGGTAATGCCGTAGAAGTATATCCAAATATTTTAAATATGGATACAAATGGAGCTAGTACTGGATTCTTATTGCGTAAAGGTGGCTCATTTGACCAGAAATATTATGCTAATGGAAAAGGGTATACTGGGGCTGTATGTTATAGAGCGTCTGAGGCTCTATTAAATTATATTGAGGCGTATTACGAGAGACATAAAACTTTAGACTCAAAGGCTAGAAAATATTGGGAAAAATTACGTACTAGAGCAGGTATTACAGGTACAATTGAAGCAACTGTTGCTGCAACAGATATGATTGAGGAGGCAAAAAATGACTGGGCAGCTTATTCGGCAGGAAATCTTCTTGATGATAAAATGTTGTATAATATAAGACGCGAAAGACGTTGTGAGATGATTGCAGAAGGATTAAGGTTTATGGATCTTTGTAGATGGAGAGCTATGGATCAACTTATAACTAAGCCTTATATCGTTGAGGGTTTTCATTTGTGGAATACTCCAATACAAGATTGGTATGGTGATAAGCTGGTTGCTGACGGAACTTCTAAATCAAATGTGTCTTCACCAGATGAAAGTGAATATTATAGACCTTATAGAAAAAATTCCAAACAAGTTTGTTATAATGGATTGACTTGGCGCTTAGCTCACTATTTAAAACCTGTTATGATAAAGCAGTTTATGGTGACATCACCTGATGGTTCATCTATAGAGCAGTCTCCTTTATATCAGAACCCATATTGGTCAACGGTATCGGATACTCCTGCAGAAAAATAGTTATTAGCAAAATCAAGGTGGTAACACCTTGATTTTGTACTTTTAATATTAATAGTATTTATTTTATGATAAAGTTCGTACGATTTTTTTTATTGATTTTTTGTTTTTTATTGAGTAATTTGGGATATTCTAGAGTTGTCAGAAGCATAAATGATTCATGGAACTTCAAGTTTGGAGGTTCAATATCTGATAATACAGGATGGAGTATAGTGTCTATTCCTCATACTTGGAATGATAAGGATTGTTTAGATGATACCCCAAGATATGCACGAGGTAAAGGTTGGTACAAAAAGACAATAGAAATTAATTCTGAAATGTCGAAAGCACCTTTGTATATTTTTTTTGAAGGCGCTAATCAACGTACAGAATTATTTATTAACGGAGATAAGGTTGGTGAGCATTTAGGTGGTTATACTTTTTTTAGTTTTGACATTTCTAAATATGTCAAAGAAGGTAAGAATGAATTTATTGTATGTGTAGATAATTCTCATGATGTTAATATTCCTCCTTTGTCTGCAGATTTTACTTTTTTTGGAGGTATTTATCGTGATGTATCTTTGATATCCACGTCTCCAATTCATTTGTCTTTAACTCATTATGCATCTAAAGGGGTTTACATTACTACGCCAAAGGTAGATGAAAAAAAAGCGCTTGTCAGTGTTAAATATATGTTGACAAACTCTTTGGCTAATAGTGAGACTGTTTATCTTGAGAGTTATGTTTATTCTCCTACAGGAAAAATTGTTGCTTCTCACAAGAAGAAAATTAGACTGATTGAAAATAAAGATAATCAAGAGTTTATAGAGGATGGTTTAGTGGTTGAAAATCCAAGTTTATGGGATATTGATAGTCCAAGTCAATATAGATTGAAGACTTGTTTATATGATAAGAAAGGAGTTAAATTGGATGAATTATCAACTAGCTTTGGTATTAGGACATTTTCATTCAGTGTTGATGAGGGCTTCGTGTTAAATGGAAAGCAGATAAAATTGATAGGAACCAATAGACATCAGTGTTATAAAGAAAAAGGTAATGCCTTAAGGGATGAAATGCATGTCCGAGATGTTCGTTTGTTGCAACAGATGGGAGGAAACTTTTTACGTATAGCTCATTATCCTCAAGATGAGATGGTTCTGGCAGCTTGTGATAGAATGGGTATCGTTACTTCTGTAGAGATTCCGGTAATTGATAAAATTACTATGAGTGAAGATTTTTCTAATTGTTGTGTAAACATGATGAAAGAAATGATTTATCAGAATTTTAATTCTCCTTCTGTATGTATTTGGACATACATGAATGAAGTCATGTTGCGTCCTCCTTACGTCTCTGATAAATCTATTGATGAAAAAGAATATTGTAAATATGTTTATGATATAGCGGAAAAAATTGAAAATACAGCTCGTAAGATTGATCCATATAGATATACAATGTTACCTTGCCATAATGAATTAGAATTATATGAAAAAGCAAATTTAACAAAATTACCACAGATTTTGGGCTTTAATCTTTATAATGGATGGTATATTGGAACGTTTGATGGATTTGAGAAAGGACTTGAAAGAATACATGAGAAGTATCCTAATACTCCATTGATTGTTAGTGAGTATGGTGCTGATATGGATAATAGAGTTCATTCATATTCTCCTGAAAGATTCGATTATTCTGTTGAATATGGGGTCTTGTATCATAGACATTATTTACCGGAAATAATTAAACGTAAATATGTTGTTGCATCAGCTGTATGGAATTTAAATGATTTTCATTCAGAAGGAAGATCAAATGCTTTGCCTCATATAAATTGTAAAGGCTTGGTTAGCTTGGATCGTATTCCTAAAGATCCATATCTTTATTATCAAGCAATGTTATTGAATAAGCCATATGTAGCAATTAGTGGTAAAGATTGGGTATACAGAACTGGAATATCTGATTCTATTGGTGTATGTAAGTATCCCGTTCTTGTCTATTCAAATTCCTCCCAAGTAATAATGTATGTTAATGGTGAAAGAATAGGTGATGCGGCGGTTAATAATGGGGCAGCGGAGTTTGATATACCTTTTAGAAATGGAAAGAATGTTCTTGAGGCTGTAATAGAGAAAGATGGTCATACAGTAAGAGACCTGTTGACTGTTTCAATGAATTTGGTTCCGGATAAACCTAAATTATATAGTGGTTTTAGAGAATTGAATGTGATGATGGGTTCTAATAGGTTTTTTGAGGATAGAGATGCTGATTTTACCTGGATGCCAGAAAGAGAATATAGTAAGGATGGCTGGGGATACATAGGAGGATCGGCTTTTAGAAATCCTTCAAATTATGGTACTGTTCCTGCTTCTGGATTGGATATTTTGGGAACAGATCAAGATCCTTTGTTTCAAACACAAAGAAGAGGAGTGAAATCGTTTAAAGCGGATGTTCCAGATGGGGAATACGTTGTTTATTTATATTGGACTGAGTTGTCTGGTAATAAATCTAAATCGCTTGCTTATCAATTAGGGGATAAAGTTAAAGATGAAAAAGCTTTGGATAGATCGTTTCATGTCGATATAAATGGTAATAGAATTTTTGACGCATTAAATGTGAAAAATGAAGTAGGCAATAGACGTCCAATGATTTGCAGAATTCCAGTTTCTGTGTTTGATAATACAGGCCTGAATATTAATTTTATTCCTGTTAATGGTGAAACAATGTTATCAGCAGTACGAATCATAAAGTTAGATTAAAAGATGAATAAAAAAATATTAATAGTATCCGCATTACCATTATTGTGTTTTTGCTCTTGCAGCAATGTTAAAAGACAAGAAATTAAGCATCCAAATGTGATTTATATATTCCCAGACCAATATAGAAATCATGCTTTGGGATTTTGGTCCTCTGAAGGATTTCGTGAATATGTTAATTTTCAAGGTGATCCTGTTATTACACCTAATTTGGATAGATTTGCTAAAGAGTCAGTTGTGTTGACATCTGCTCAAAGTAATTGTCCAGTTAGTAGTCCGCATCGTGGTATGTTATTGACGGGTATGTATCCTAATAAAAGTGGTATTTCTTTGAATTGCAATTCTCAGAGAATTATTAGTTCATTACGTCAGGACTTAACTTGTATAAGTGATGTTTATAATAAAGCAGGTTATGAATGTGCTTATTTTGGTAAATGGCATGCGGATTGTCCTGATAAATCTAAAGAAGTACCAGATTCTATTATATGGGATACTTATACTCCAAAAGAAAAAAGACACGGATTTAATTACTGGTATTCTTATGGTGTTTTTGACGTACATAAGAATCCTCATTATTGGGATAATAATGGAACTAAATACGAACCTCATGAATGGTCTCCTATACATGAAGCTTCACAAGTTATCTCATATTTAAAGAATGAGGGGAATGTACGCGATGAGAGTAAGCCGTTTTTTATTATGGTAGGAATGAATCCGCCTCATCATCCGTATAATTCATTGGAAGATTGTATGGAAGAGGACTTTAATTTATATAAAGACAAATCATTGGAGAGTTTATTGGTCAGACCCAATGTTGATTTTAAGATGAAAAAAACTTCTAGTGCAAAATACTATTTTGCGGCAGTAACTGGCGTTGATAGAGCTTTTGGACAAATATTGGAAACCTTAAAAGAATTGGGTTTAAAAGATAATACAATTGTTGTTTTTGCTTCAGATCATGGTGAAACAATGTGTAGTCAAGGGGTGGGTGATCCAAAGAATTCTCCATTTACAGAATCGATGAATATACCTTTTTTGGTTAGATATCCCCAAAAACTTAAACACCGGGTAGATAATTTGTTATTGTCAACACCTGATATTATGCCCACTTTATTGGGCCTTTCAGGACTGACAGATTATATTCCACGAAATCTTCAAGGAAAAAATTATGCTCCTTTGTTTTTTGATAAAGATTGCTCTTTAATTGAACGACCTACATGTGCGTTATATATTCGAAATGTAGAAGGTAAAAAGAATGAGGTAGGAGATGTTGTCTCTTATTTCCCGGAAGCTCGTGGGATAAAAACCGAGAAATACACGTTGGCATTTTATATTAATAAAAAGAACGAACTGATGAAAACTTTTTTGTTTGATGATGAAAAGGATCCATATCAGTTAAATAATCTGCCAATAGAAGAAAATAGGGATATTGTTAAAGGATTGTGCGTTGAACTAGGAGCAGAATTGAAGAAAATAGATGATCCTTGGTATATTCAGAAAGTTTTAACGGATTTGATAAAATATTAATGTGTAGAAGGGAATAGGACTGGAGGTTATAAATATTTTTCTAGTCCTATTTATTTTCTTATTGTAATGTTATGATAAAAAGAACTATATTTTTATTGACTGGCCTTGCTATTGGAAGTAATTATAGTAGAGCTAATAATATTAGAACTGTTGATGAGGAAACTCCGTCTAAAAAGAATGTAATATGGGTAGTGAGTGATCAACATCGTGCTCAGGCTATTGAATATATGGGTGATACAAATCTTAAAACTCCCAATTTAAATAGATTAGCATCAGAAGGCGTTACTTTTATGAATGCTTATTCTGGTTGTCCTTGGTCATCTCCTTTTAGAGGATCTTTGTTAACCGGTCGGTATCCTCATAATACAGTTTATCGTACTCCCCAACATCTTGATGTATCTTTACCCTTAATTTCAGATGTATTTAATGATGAAGGGTATATTACGGCTTATTTTGGTAAATGGCATTTGTTTGGACATAACTATAGAGCTTTTGTTCCAAAAGAAGAAAGGGGAAGATTTGATGTTTGGGTTGCTTATGAGAATAATAATTCACAATATGATTCATGGGTTCATGGACATGATTTATGGGGGCGAAATGATAGTATAGCAGATTCTGAAAAATTGAAAGGGTATGAAACGGATGTATTAATTGATAAGGCAATATCTTTTATTAATAGAATATCAAAAGATACTCCATTTTTTTTAGTTATATCAGTTCAACCTCCACATGATCCATATGTTGCCCCGCAAACATATATGGAAAAGCGAGATAAAGAAAAAATTGTTTTACGAAAAAATGTTCCACCTATTAAACGTATTGAAAATAAAACAAAAGAAGATTTGTTGGGGTATTATGCACAAATTGAGAATTTGGATTATAATATAGGTCGTTTATATAAAGCTTTGAAAGAAAAAAATATACTTGACGATACTAATATTATTTATTTTTCTGATCATGGGGATTGCCATGGGTCACATGGATATATTAGGAAAAGTAGTCCATGGCAAGAATCTATTAGAATCCCTTGTATTTTTAGACCTGCAGGGGTAGACGTAAAGAATCACATTTCGCAAGCAATGTTTAATCATGTTGATATATCTGCAACAACACTTGGATTATGTGGAATAAAAGTTCCTTTATGGATGTATGGAACAGATTATTCTAATCATGTTCTTGGAAAAAAATGTAATGAAAAGGAAGAACCGGATGCTGTGTTGCTACAACACATATATCCTAAAAATTTTGAGTGTTTGGACAGGCCTTGGAGGGGAATAGTGACAAAAGATGGCTGGAAATATGTTGTAATTAAAGATCAACCAATAATGTTGTTTAATTTAAAAGAAGATCCTTACGAGTTAAATAATATGGTTTATTTGGCTTCCCCAGAAGTTAAAATAAAAAAGAAAGAACTATCTATAAAGCTTCAAAGTATGTTGAATAATGTTGGCGATTCTTTTATAGTTACAGAATAAAATAGTTAAAATTTAAATCATTTGAGTAAATATGTAAAAAAGCGAGGTTGTCTTCAAAATGAGACAGGCTCGTTTTTTGTAAAAAGCTTTCCGGAATACGGTAAAAAACAGCCCTCTGTTATAAAGAAATGAGGTTTTGTGGCAGATTGTTGTTTTTTATTTGGTATAAGTGTGATATTGTGAGATATTTTCAATATATTTGCGCACGAAGTTATAAAAGATTGTTCAGATGATTTACGACATGGAAATGCAGAAGACGTTCTATGCGTCGTATGCGGAAAAAGTGGAAAAGGCCCGTAAGAAACTGGGGCGTGCCATGACTTTGGCTGAAAAAATATTGTATGCACATTTATACGACGAAAACACGGTGGCTGCTTTCCGTCGGGGAGAAGAGTATGTTGACTTCCGTCCGGACCGCGTAGCCATGCAGGATGCGACGGCCCAGATGGCGCTGTTGCAGTTTATGAATGCGGGAAAATCCGTTTCAGCTGTTCCTGCTACTGTACATTGTGACCATTTGATTCAAGCATATAAAGGAGTGGAAGAGGATTTGCCTTCTGCTTGCACTACTAATAAAGAGGTATACGATTTTCTGAAAAGTGTGGCTTCGAAGTACGGCATCGGCTTCTGGAAACCGGGAGCAGGTATCATTCATCAGGTTGTACTCGAGAACTATGCGTTTCCGGGCGGCATGATGGTGGGAACCGACTCACACACCCCGAATGCCGGTGGATTGGGCATGATTGCCATTGGCGTGGGCGGTGCCGACGCAGTGGATGTGATGACCGGCATGGAATGGGAACTGAAGATGCCGAAACTGATTGGAGTGAAGCTGACCGGTGCGTTGAACGGATGGGCTTCGCCAAAAGATGTGATTTTGAAACTGGCAGGTATTCTCACCGTGAAGGGAGGAACGAATGCCATTATTGAATATTTCGGAGAGGGAACCCGCTCGTTGTCTGCTACCGGAAAGGCTACTATCTGTAACATGGGAGCTGAGGTGGGAGCTACGACTTCTGTTTTTCCTTACGATGAGGAGATGAAGCGCTACCTCTGTGCTACCGGACGTGAGGATATTGCTGCATTGGCTGAGGCAAATGCGACCGATTTGCGGGCGGATGCAGAAGTGGCACAGCAGCCGGAAAAGTATTACGACCGTTTGATTGAAATCGACCTTTCTGCACTGGAACCGTATGTGAACGGACCGTTTACGCCCGATGCAGCTTGTCCGGTATCGGAATTTGCTGCCCGTGTGAAGAAGGAAGGGTTCCCGCAGAAGATGGAAGTGGGATTGATTGGTTCTTGTACCAACTCTTCTTATCAGGATTTGAGTCGTGCAGCTTCGGTGGCCCGTCAGGTAAAGGCTAAAGGTCTGAAGATGCAGGCTTCGCTGATTATCAATCCGGGTTCGGAACAGGTATATTGCACGGCTCAGCGCGACGGCATGATTGAGGACTTGAAGAGTATCGGCGGTGTGGTGATGACCAATGCCTGCGGTCCTTGTATCGGACAGTGGAAGCGTGTGACCGATGATCCGCTTCGGGCCAATTCTATCGTGACTTCATTCAACCGTAACTTTGCCAAACGTGCCGATGGCAATCCGAACACACATGCGTTCATTGCTTCCCCGGAAATGGCTGTGGCGTTTGCCATCGCGGGCGACCTGTGCTTTAATCCGCTGACGAATACCCTGAAGAATGAGAAGGGAGAAGAAGTCAGACTTGATCCGCCGACAGGGGAAACACTGCCACAGAAAGGATTTACAGTAGATGACAATGGTTATGTGGCTCCTTCGGCCGACGGAGGAAAGGTGGAAGTGACCATTCAGCCGGACTCACAGCGCTTGCAGAAGCTGGAACCGTTTGCTGCATGGAATGGAGAAGACTTCATGGAACTTCCGCTGTTGATTAAGACGCAGGGAAAATGTACTACCGACCACATCTCTATGGCCGGACCATGGTTGCGCTTCCGCGGACACCTGGAAAATATTTCCGATAATATGTTGATGGGGGCTGTCAATGCATTCAACGGTAAGACTAACTGCGTATGGAATCAGTTGACTGGCGAGTATGAAGCCGTTTCAGCAGTGGCCAAGCACTACAAGGCAAAGGGCATGGGCTCTATCGTAGTGGCAGAAGAAAATTACGGAGAGGGTTCCAGCCGCGAACATGCTGCCATGGAACCGCGTTTCCTGAACGTACGGGTAATCCTGGCCAAGAGCTTTGCCCGTATTCATGAAACAAACTTGAAGAAACAGGGTATGCTGGCACTGACTTTTGCCGACAAGAACGATTACGACAAGGTACGTGAACACGACCGGATTTCTATCTTGGGATTGCAACGCTTTGCTCCAGGTAAACCGTTGCATGCCGTATTGACGCACGAAGACGGTACGACAGAAACATTCGAAGTGCTTCATACCTATAATGAAATGCAAATTAACTGGTTTAAGGCCGGTTCAGCCTTGAACACCTTTAAAAAATGAGAGAAATGAGCAATAAGATGTATATGCAGGACGGGAAACTGGTGGTTCCCGATCACGTAGTGATTCCTTTTATTGAAGGGGATGGAGTAGGAGCAGAAATCACTCCGGTTTGTCAGAAAATTGTCAATACAGCAGTAGAGCTGGCCTATGTTGGCAAGCGTCGCATTGAATGGAAAGAGGTGCTGGCCGGTGGAAAGGCTTTTGAACAGACCGGTGAGTGGTTGCCGGAGGCTACGCTGGAAGCATTTAAGGAGTATCTGGTAGGTATTAAAGGTCCGTTGACCACTCCGGTAGGCGGTGGTATCCGTTCGCTGAACGTGGCTTTGCGTCAGACGCTTGATTTGTATGTCTGCCTGCGTCCAGTACGCTGGTTCAAAGGAGTCGTTTCTCCGGTGAAAGAGCCGCACAAGGTGAACATGCACATTTTCCGCGAAAATACGGAAGACATTTATGCGGGTATCGAATGGGAACAAGGTACACCGGAAGCACAGAAATTCTATGCTTTCCTTCGTGATGAGATGGGCGTGACCAAGGTACGTTTCCCGGAAACCTCTTCATTTGGTGTGAAACCCGTGTCAAAGGAAGGTACCCAGCGACTGGTGCGTGCAGCCATTGAATACGCGTTGCAACACGGCTTGCCGTCAGTAACACTGGTGCACAAGGGAAATATCATGAAGTTTACGGAAGGAGGTTTCAAGCGCTGGGGATACGAAGTGGCTGAAACTGAGTTCAAGGACCAGACTTTCACCATGAACGAATATGACCGCTTGAAGAAAGAGCTGGGTGAAGAGTCGGCCAAGGCTGCCGTAGCCAAAGCCATCAACGATAGAAAAGTGGTGGTGAAGGATTGCATTGCAGATGCTTTCCTGCAAAATACCCTGCTCATTCCGGAAGAATATTCTGTTATTGCTACGCTGAACCTGAACGGCGATTATGTGTCCGACCAGCTGGCAGCTATGGTGGGTGGTATCGGTATCGCACCGGGAGCCAATATTAATTACAAGAGTGGGCATGCCATCTTTGAAGCGACTCACGGCACGGCACCGAACATTGCCGGAAAGAATGTGGTGAATCCGTGTTCCTTGCTGCTCTCTTCTGTCATGATGCTGGAGTACATGGGCTGGAAAGAAGCTGCCGAACTGATTGTGAAAGCCTTGGAGAAAGCTTTCTCGAAAGGGGAGGCTACTCATGATTTGGCACGTTTCATGCCGAATGGCCACGCGTTGGGCACGAATGAATTTGGACAGGAAATCATTTCTTTGCTGTAATAGTCGGAGGATTTTCTTGTCGGAGTGTTTTTAATGGATAAAAAGAGAAGTTTATGAAGAAAGAATATATAGTTTACAAACTTTCCGAGTGTGCCAAGCAGGCATGCCGCATCGACAACGAACTGTTCACGAAATACAATGTAAAGCGGGGACTGCGTAACGAAGATGGGACGGGTGTACTCGTAGGACTGACAAAGATTGGTAATGTGGTGGGCTATGAACGTACCGACCAGGGATTGAAGGCTATTCCGGGTAAACTGTTCTATCGCGGATACGATTTGGATGACATTGCTCATGCCTTGCTGCGCGAGAAACGTTTCGGCTTTGAGGAAGTGGCTTACCTGTTGTTGTCGGGTGAACTTCCGGACAACGAGCAACTGGCTTCGTTCAAGGAGCTCATCAATGACAACATGCCGCTGGACAAGAAGACGACCATGAACATTATCGACCTGGAAGGGCAGAACATCATGAACATCCTGGCACGTAGTGTGCTCGAAATGTACACGTTCGACCCGAATCCGGATGATATTTCACGCGACAACCTGATGCGTCAGTCCATCGAACTGATTTCAAAGTTCCCGACCATCATTGCGTATGCGTATAGCATCTATCGTCACAGCATACACGGACGTTCGCTGCACATTCGCCATCCGCACGAGAATCTGTCGCTGGCCGAAAACTTCCTTTACATGATTAAGAAAGAATACACTCCGCTGGAAGCGCGTATGCTCGACTTGCTGCTGGTGCTTCAGGCAGAGCATGGAGGTGGTAACAACTCTACATTTACCGTACGTGTCACCAGTTCTACTCGCACGGATACGTATTCCAGCATTGCAGCCGGAATCGGTTCGTTGAAAGGTCCTTTACACGGAGGTGCTAACATTCAGGTGGTCAAGATGTTCCATCACTTGAAAGAGGTGATTTCCGACTGGACGAATGTAGACGAAATCGATACCTATCTGATTCGCATGCTGAACAAGGAAGCCTACGATGGCAGTGGACTGATTTACGGTATCGGTCATGCGGTATACACGATTTCCGATCCGCGTGCCGTATTGCTGAAGGAACTGGCTGGTGAACTGGTGGCAGAAAAGGGATGTGAGAAAGAATTTGCTTTCCTTGAACTCCTGGAACAGCGTGCCATCGAATGCTTCAAGAAAGTGAAAGGGACCAAGAAGCAGGTTTGCTCAAATGTGGATTTCTATTCAGGTTTTATCTACGAACTGATGGGCTTGCCGCATGAAATCTATACGCCGCTGTTTGCCATGGCCCGTATTGTGGGATGGACGGCACACCGTATTGAGGAACTGAACTTCGAAGGTCGTCGCATTATTCGTCCGGCATATAAGAATGTGCTGGAGGAAGTGGACTACAAGCCGATAGGACAACGATAAACTATGGAATCTTTATAGAAGCGAAGTTGTAAGAACCGAATGAAAGGTTTTTACAGCTTCGCTTTTTTATGGCTTCAAGAAATAAGTCAGAAAATATCCATATAAAATCATTCTGTCTAAATTCGGATATTGTATTGTCGCCTAAATTTGCAAATGGAAATAACGATGTTTTACAATGTGCGAAGAAAAAAATAGTATGAAAAGGATTTTCATTTTGTGGTTATGTTTGTTGGTTACAAATATGTGTTCCTTGTATGCAGTTTGTGAAGGGAGTGCTGATTTAAAAGGGATTAAATGGATTTCTGTAAATCCTGAACAGCAAACTCCTAATCAATGGTTGTGCTTTAGAAAAGTAGTATATATGGATGCGCAACCTGATAAAGTATATATGGATATAGCTGTAGATTCCAAATACTGGTTATGGGTAAATGAGAAACTCGTCATTTTTGAAGGAGGATTAAAGAGAGGGCCAAATCCAGCTGACACATATTATGATGTGGTAGATCTTTCCAAATATCTGAAAAAGGGAAAGAATATTGTTTCAGTGTTAGTGTGGTACTGGGGAAAAGATGGTTTCTGCCATAAAAGTAGTGGAATGAGTGGCTTATTGGCCAATATAAGATGGGGAAAAGAATCTGTAGGAACAGATTCATCGTGGAAAGTACGCGTGCATCCGTCATTTGGAGAGAGTAATGAACCTAAACCTAATTATAGACTACCGGAATATAATGTACATTTTGATGCGCGTAAAGGTTTAGGAAATTGGAAAAAATTGAATTATGATGATAGTTCATGGCAGCAAGCTTTTGTGTTGGGAGAATATCCATGTGCACCATGGAACTTGTTGCATAAAAGGCCATTCCCCAACTGGAAAGATTCAGGAATCGTGAAATACGAAAAGGGGAATTTGAGGAGAAAAAAGATACGGTATTGATAACCGGAACACTTCCTAAAAATATAACAGTAACTCCTTATATTTGCTTAAAAGCAGAGGCTGGTCAGCTGATTGATATCCGGAGTGACAATTACAAGGGAGGAAGTGAATACAATGTCCGTGCCGAATATATCACAAAGAAGGGAGTGCAGGAGTTTGAGATGCCTAATTATATCAATGGGCATCGTATCTTCTATACTCTTCCCAAAGGAGTGAAATGCTTGAAAGTGGGGTATCGGGAAACTCGTTTTAATACAGAGATAATCGGGAAGTTTACTTGTAATGATGAGTTTTATAATCGTTTATGGGAGAAATCCTTGAATACGATGAATCTTAATATGAGAGATGCCATACAAGACCCTGATAGGGAACGATCTCAGTGGTGGGGAGATGCGGCCATTATTCTGAATGAGATTTTCTACTCTTGTGATACGAATGGGATTTCGGCGGTGCGAAAAGCTATGCTAAACCTGGTTGATTGGCAGAAAGAGGATGGTACTTTATACTCTCCTGTGCCTGCAGGTTCATGGGATAAAGAATTGCCTTTGCAAATGTTGGCTGCTATCGGGAAATATGGATTCTGGAATTATTATCAGTATACAGGGGACTTGCACACGGTCAAATATGTGTATCCTAAAATGAAAAGATATCTTTCTTTATGGAGTATTGATGAAAGAGGACTGGTAAAGCATAGAGCTGGAGGATGGGACTGGGCTGATTGGGGTGATAATATTGATGTGGCTGTATTGGATAATGCATGGTATTGTCTGGCCTTGGAATCAGCCATTGGTATGGGAAAACTGTTAAATGACACCTCTTTTGTAAATTATTATACTTCTCAACTGAAGCTGGTCCGAACTTCTGCCTCTAAAACTTTTTGGACAGGAGAGAACTTTAGGTCTGCTGGTTATAAGGGAATTACAGATGACCGTGCCAATGGTATGGCTTTACTGGCAGGGTTTGCAGGTAAAAGTCAGTGGGGTAAAGTACGTGATTTCTTGATGGAGCGAAAAGGTGCCAGTCCATATATGGAAAAGTATATACAAGAGGCTCTGTTGGCGAAAGGATACGTAAAAGAGGCTTTGCAAAGAATGAAACAGCGATATACCGTGATGGTAGAAAGTCCGTTGACCACTTTATGGGAAGACTGGACCGTAGGGGGAGCTGGAGGTGGAAGTATCAATCATGGCTGGGCTGGTGGGGCATTATCCTTGCTGCCACAGTATGTAGCTGGAGTATATCCTTTTACACCAGGATGGAACACAATTATGGTAAAACCTCAATTGGGAGACTTGTCGTGGATTGATTGTGCAGTTCCTGTAGGAGATTCTCGAATAGAGGTTCAAGTAACTTCTGATAATAATACCTATAAGATTAAAGTGAAAAATGAAACTCGAAAGGATTGTCTGGTCGGTTTTCCGAAGAATAGAATCGATACTCATTTGCAGGTGAATAAACAGAGCATTTCCATAAAAGATATGCAATTGCCGGAGAACCCTTATGTGAAATTAGCACATTCAGATGATGAATATGTGTATTTTCAACTGAAGACAGATGAAGTACTTATTTCTAATTGTTCATTCAAAAAATGATTTTCGGTACTCTGAGGGCCGTTTCCCAGTGTGGCGTCTGAATAATTTGATGAAATAAGCTATATCTTCATATCCAAGGTGATAGGCAATTTCTTTTATTTGAATGTGGGAGGTAGTTAAGCATATTTTAGCCTCCTGCATTTTTAATTCTTGAATATACTGAGAGGGAGTAACTCCGGTATAATCTTTAAAGATTTTTCTAAACCATGAATAACTTAGTTTGATTTGAGCTGCTGTTTTTTCGGGAGATATTCCGTTGAGAAGTTCCTCTTTCATGATAATTTTGGCTTTGTTGATGATATCCTCAGTTGCTGGATCAAAACTCCGGTTATTATTATAATAGGGAATCATGCAGAATATAAGATTGGCAATGCCTGCTAAATATTGCTGATATCCAGATTTCTCTTCGTTGGCTATACGTATGGCTTCTTCGTATAAATTAATAATTTTATCCTGTATTCCAATACGATAGATTTTTTTGTTCTTGTTAAATAGATTGTGTTTCAAGCAATTTTCTATATGCGGACAGTCGAATCCAATCCAGTATTCTTTCCATCCGGTGCTTTTGTGGGGAAGATAGCTATGCCATGTGTAGGGAGGTATGAGAATTAAATCTCCTTCTTTGATTTCCATACTTTCATTGGGAGAAGAAAAGAATAGACCTTTTCCTTTAGCGATGTAAAGTTGTATAAATATGGGTAGTAGTCTTCCTTTAAATGGGTTGAAAGCAAATTCTGTGGGGTGTCCGCATGCTGGAGGATAATTTTCATAGTTTGGATGGATTATAGCCGATCCTACAGTCTGTACTGTGAAACCCCAGTTGTGGTCATGACGGCCGTTTATGATGTATTTGAAGTTGTGAGTCGGAATGTTTTTCATGATGATGCTTCTTGTATCACAAAGAAAAGAAAAAAGAATGGATATTGAAAAAATATTGTATGTCAAGTTTTATGTAAAAATATCATGGTAATTTGTTTACCTTTGCAAACTCATTTTTATTGTAAGTTAAGTATATGAATAGTTTGAAAGGTTTTTTCTATGGGATTGCCACTTCGGTAACATTTGGTTTGATACCCTTGTTCACGCTGCCTTTGATGCAGAAAGGGATGATGTTTGATTCGATTCTTTTTTATCGTTTTCTCTTTGCCACCTTTGCATTGGGGGCCATGATGAAAGTAAAGAAGGAGTCATTTCGTATAGAGAGCCGTGATATTCCGATGTTTCTTTTGTTGGGACTGCTGTATACTGGTTCAGCCATGTTTCTGTTCTGGGGATATGGGTTTATGGGAGCTGGAGTAGCCACGACGCTTCATTTTACCTATCCCGTGTTTGTGACTTTGCTGATGTTGGTCTTGTTCCGTGAGAAAGCTTCCTGGGTAACGTGGGTAGCTATTCTGCTGGCAATATATGGCGTATCTGAACTTTCGTTGAAAGGAGATGAGTTGTCGGCCGATGTTACGGGAGTGATTATTGTCCTGCTTTCGGCTGTATGTTATGCCGGATACATTGTGGCAGTCAATAAATCAAGATTGCGTGATATGAGCGGACGGAAATTAGCTTTTTACGTATTTATCGTAAGTACGGTGCTGTTTGCCATAAAGGCGTTGACCAATCAGGGAATACAGCCAGTGCCGGATGCGGTTTCAATCGGTAATCTGTTCTTGCTGGCGGTGGTGCCTACTGTCATTTCCAATATTACCTTGGTCTTGGCCGTACAGAATATTGGCGGAACAATGACTTCGGTATTGGGAGCCATGGAACCAGTGACGGCCGTATGTATCGGTGCCTTGATTTTTGGGGAAGAGTTTACCATGCAGGAAGGCTGGGGAATATTCCTTATCCTGGTGGCTGTTACCTTGATTGTGCTGACCCGGACCATCCAGAAAAGTCTGTCGACGGTAGTACGCAAAATTCGTCCGCGTCATGCTTGACACAGACGAACCTTGCGGTGGGAAAATCACGATTTCCCGTATAGTTTGTTGATAAGGTCGTTTCGACCGATTTTCCGTAATTCGTTGATAATGGCCTTCCGTTCCTCAGGTTTATACCAGAAGAAGAACATGCGCTGGGCCAGTTTTTCGCGAGGGGTCTTGGCCGAGAATACCGGTTCCAATGTATAGGGATGTACGCCTGTGTACCATGCTTCCGTAGAGACGGTCATGGGGGTAGGCGTAAAGTCCTGTACCTGCTCCAGGTGGAAGTCCAGTTTCTTGGTGATGACTGCCAGTTCGGCCATGTCTTCTTCCGTACAGCCAGGGTGACTGCTGATGAAGTAGGGGATAATCTGTTGTCTCAGTCCTGCTTCCTTATTGATTTTGTCAAAGATACGCTTGAACTCGTAGAACTGTTCGAACGGAGGTTTACGCATCAAGTATAGCACTTTGTCGCTGGTATGTTCCGGAGCCACTTTCAGTCGTCCGCTTACGTGGCGTGTAATCAGTTCACGAGTATATTCCTTGGTGCTCTGGTTGGTCTTTGCATCTTTGCTCTGGTGCAGAAGCAGGTCGTAACGCACTCCACTACCGATAAAGCTTTTCTTGATACCTGGCAAGCTGTCTACCGCATGGTATATCTCTAATAACGGCTGGTGGTCGGTATTCAGGTTCGGGCAGACTTTCGGGTGGATGCACGACGGACGTTTGCAGCGACGGCAAAGAGCCGTGTCTCTTCCTCCCATCTGGTACATATTGGCCGATGGGCCTCCCAAATCACTCAGATACCCTTTGAAGTCGGGCATTTCAGCGATGGCTTTTACTTCCTTGAGAATACTCTCCTTGCTTCGGCTGACAATGAACTTTCCCTGATGAGCCGAGATGGTACAGAAAGCACATCCGCCAAAGCATCCCCGGTGGATGTTGACAGAGAACTTGATCATTTCATAAGCCGGAATTCGCTTGTTTTTGTATTTAGGATGCGGAAGACGGGTGTAAGGCAGGTCGAACGATATGTCCAGCTCTCCTTGTGTCATGGGAGGATAAGGCGGATTGGTAACCACCGTCTGCTTTCCTACCTGCTGAAGGATGCGGGCAGCCGCATAGCGGTTGGATTCTTCTTCGATATGCCGGAAGTTCTGTGCCTGCTTTTTCTTATCCTTCAGGCATTCTTCATGCGAATAGAGTGTCAGGTCGCCTTGCCCGTTCGGATTTTCCGGTAGAGCGGCTACCTCTTTCTGTGAAATCAGGTAAGCTGTTTGTGGAATGTCGTGTGGCAAGTCTCCAGCATGAACTTCTCCCTCCACTTCAAGCAAGCGCTCGCTCAGTTCCGTAATGGGTTTTTCTCCCATTCCGTAAATAAGCAGGTCGGCTCCAGATTCCACCAAGATGGAAGGACGTAATTTCTCTTCCCAATAGTCATAGTGCGTCAGGCGTCGAAGAGAGGCTTCGATACCGCCTAAAACCACCGGTACGTCAGGGTACAGTTTTTTCAGAATCTGCGTATAGACAATGCTGGGATACTCCGGGCGCATGTCATGGCGTCCATCAGGCGTATAGGCATCTTCGCTTCTCAGTCGTCGGTTGGCAGTGTATTTGTTGACCATGCTGTCCATGCATCCGGCAGATACGCCGAAGAACAGTCTTGGTCTTCCCAGCTTCTTGAAGTCACGCAGGTCATCGCGCCAGTTGGGCTGGGGGATGATGGCTACTTTCAGTCCTTTGGCTTCGAGCATTCGTCCGATGACGGCAGCACCGAAAGAAGGATGGTCCACGTACGCATCTCCACTGAAGATGATGACGTCGAGTTCGTTCCATCCCCTCAGTTCTGCCTCTTTCTTGGTAGTAGGTAACCAGTCGGTCAGCTTGTATTCTTTCAAGGCGTTTCTTTAATTGTGGTTTTCTTCCGTTTCTTCTTGTTCCTCTTTCTCTTCTTTTTCTCTTTCCCATTTGATATAAAGAAGGATGAGCTGGTGTAAACCGAACGCTTTCATGTTGTTGTGATAAATCACATCAATGCACAGGTCGAGCAAGTCCTTGCTGTTTTCTTCCATGGACGCGATGAGCGAACGGATGTTCAGTTTCAGTTTGTCGAGCACGGTTTCGTCCACAATTCCGTTGCTGTCAATAAGCTGTTGGAAGAGCGAATATTTTTCGATAGTTTCCAGATGCTTTTCAGAAATTTCCATGCTGCGTGTGCCGGAAGCGTTGGTCTGTATGGTATACATAATATGATAATTTTAAAGTTTATGTAACAAAGGTATTTTTTTTCTGGATACGATGGCTCGTTTTCTCTCTTTTCTTTAGGGATTTTTGTGTATTTTCGGCTGGTAAATACGCGGTGCCTGTCTTATCTTTGCCTGACAGATACGTTTCAGACAATATACCTATAAATGGTGATTGCGGGTGTGGAAAGGATTCTCTTATTTTGCAATGTGAATTTATGAATACGATATTTATGTGTAACAATACTACGCGAATGTATAAACCCACCGATAAGATGGGCGACTTGATTTGTGAGAATTATGCTCTTCTGCAGGTGATGAGCCGTTTTGGCATCTCATTAGGGTTTGGTGACAAGTCCGTGCAGGAAGTGTGCGACATGAATCAGGTGGATTGCAATACATTCCTGATAGTGGTCAATTTCCTGGGTGAGGAGAGCAATCATATTCACGACCATTTGCAGGGACTTTCCATTCCTGCGCTGGTAGAATACCTTAAAAAGGCTCATTCCTATTTCCTGGATTTCCAGTTGCCTACCATCCGGCGTAAGCTGATAGAGGCAATCGACTGTTCATCGGAGAACGAAGTAGCTTTTCTGATTGTGAAGTTTTTCGATGCATACGTGCACGAGGTACGCAAGCACATGGAATATGAGAATGAAAAGGTATTTACTTATGTGGAACATTTGCTGAAGGGAGAACGGCTGAAAGATTACAGCATCGGAGTTTTTGCCCGTCATCATGACCAGATTAATGCCAAGCTGACCGAGCTGAAAAATATCATTATCAAATATTATCCGTCGGGCGGGGACAACCAGTTGTTGAATGCCACCTTGTTCGATATATTTAGTTGTGAGGAGGATTTGGCTTCGCACAACCGGGTGGAAGATTTTATTTTCGTGCCCGCAATCATGGAGTTGGAAAAGGAGATAAAATGAAACCGCAGGAAACAATATACATTGCTGTGGCAGATACGTCGATGATTATTCGCAGCGGCCTTGTGTCTGTGTTGAGGCGTCTGCCTGATTTGTCGGTACAGGTTATCGAGGTTTCTTCGGAAGAGGGCCTGAAGCATTGTATGGAGGCACATACCCCGCAAATTCTGATTATAAACCCTCAATTTGGAGGATGGTTTGATGTGGCTGCTTTCAAGCAGGAATATCCGGAAGCTGCCATGAAATTCGTGTCGCTGATTTACACGATGGTGGATGCTAACCAGCTAAAAGGCTACGATGACTCGGTCAATTTATTTGACGACGTGGATTCTTTGTCGCATAAGGTGTCGATGCTGATGAACGTGCCGGATGAGGAAGAAAGCGACCAGGACTCATTGAGCCAGCGGGAAAAAGAAATCGTAGGTTGTGTAGTGAGAGGAATGACCAATAAGGAAATTGCCGAAAAACTCTATATCTCCGTGCATACGGTCATTACGCATCGCCGGAACATTACGCGAAAATTACAGATTCACTCGGCTGCCGGACTGACCATTTATGCCATCGTAAATAAGTTGGTAGAGTTGAGTGAAGTGAAAATGAATCTTTAGAGAAGTTGTTATTTGGATTAATTCTAAAATACCTACATTTAGGTATTGCGGGTACAGCATTTAACACCTATCTTTGCAGTGTTAGTCATATAGAAATTACGTAAACCACAAAAGTAAAAGAAGTTAGTTATTAGTTGGGTGCGCCCTGCGAAGTGATTCGCGGGGCGCACGCATTTTTTACATTTTGTTACGATGGCTTAAATCGTTTTCAAAATCTGAAATAAAGTTTTCATTTCCGGAGAAAACCTTTTACTTTTGTTTGAAAGAAGACGAATAACAGAATTTAAGTATATGAAAGTAGGATTATTTATTCCCTGTTATATCAATGCCGTTTATCCACAGGTGGGGGTGGCTTCTTTTAAGTTGCTGAAAAGCCTGGGGGTGGATGTAGATTATCCGCTGGACCAGACTTGCTGCGGACAACCGATGGCGAATGCAGGATTTGAAGAAGAGTCAGTAGAATTGGCCAAACGTTTTGACCGTCTTTTTGAACAGTATGATTACATTGTAGGCCCGTCGGCCAGCTGTGTGGTATTTGTGCGTGATCATTATGGACAGTTATTAGCCAAGGAACCTCATCGTTGTGCCAGCGAGGGCAAAATTTATGATATCTGCGAATTTATTCATGACGTGGTGAAACCCACTTCCTTGCAGGCTTCTTTCCCTCACAAGGTCAGTATCCAGAACAGTTGTCATGGAGTGCGCCTGATGCACCTTTCTTCACCGAGCGAACTGAATATCCCGTATTATAATAAGCTTCGTGATTTGCTTTCCTTGGTGAAAGACATCGAAGTGGTAGAGCCGGAAAGACCGGATGAGTGTTGTGGATTTGGAGGTATGTTTGCGGTGGAAGAACACGCCGTATCCGGACAGATGGGACGTGACAAGGTGAAACGTCACATGGATACGGGCGCAGAATATATCGTAGGTGCTGATGGCTCCTGTCTGATGCATCAGAACGGGATAATCGCCAGAGAGAAGTTGCCTATCAAAACCATTCATATTGTAGAAGTTTTAGCTGCAGGACTATGAGTACGAAACATTCAAAAGCCGCCGAAAAGTTTCAGGAAAATAAGGAACTGGCGGGATGGCATGACCAGACCTTGTGGATGATGCGTGCCAAACGAGATAAAATTAGCCGGGAGGTACCGGAATGGGAACAGTTGCGCGACATGGCTTCTGCCATCAAGATGTACAGCAACAGTCACCTGGATTTGCTTTTGCAGGAGTTCGAAAAGAACGCACAGGCAAACGGAGCTCATGTGTATTGGGCAAAAGATGCCGATGAGTATTGTTCTATAATCTATAATATTCTGCACGGTCACAATGTGCATCGCTTTATCAAGAGTAAATCGATGCTGGCCGAAGAATGCGGACTGAATGAATATCTGATTCAGAAAGGAATTGATGTGGTAGAAAGTGATTTGGGAGAAAGAATCCTTCAGCTGATGCATAAGAAACCCAGTCACATCGTGGTGCCGGCCATCCATATCAAGAAAGAGGAAATCGGCGAACTGTTTGTGAAAGAGATGGGTACGGAGCCGGGCAACAATGACCAGACTTATTTGACACATGCGGCACGTAAGAATCTGCGTCATAAGTTTATTGAAGCAGAAGCCGCCATGACAGGTGCTAATTTTGCCGTGGCTTCTACGGGTGAGTTTGTGGTGTGTACCAATGAAGGTAATGCGGATATGGGTACTTCGCAACCTAAATTGCAGATTGCAGCTTTCGGGCTGGAAAAAATTGTGCCCGACCGTGAGGCTCTGGGCGTATTTACCCGCTTGCTGGCACGTTCTGGTACCGGACAACCCATCACGACCTATACTTCGCATTATCGCAAACCCCGCAAAGGAGGTGAACTGCATATCATTATCGTAGATAACGGGCGGAGTAATATTCTGGCCGATCAGGAGCATGTAAAGACATTGAACTGTCTGCGATGCGGAGCTTGCATGAATACGTGTCCGGTGTACCGTCGTTCAGGAGGATATTCTTATACCTATTTTATTCCGGGCCCGATTGGCATTAACCTGGGAATGCTGAAAGCACCTTTGCACTATTATGATAATGTGTCGGCTTGCTCTTTGTGTTATTCTTGCCAGAATGTGTGTCCGGCGAAAGTAGATTTGGCAGACCAGATTTATCGTTGGCGACAAAAACTGGATGGCCTGGGAGTAGCCAGCTCGTCCAAGCGTCTCATGTCGGGCGGTATGAAGGTACTGATGGAACATCCGTCTTTATTTAATTTGGCTCTGGCACGGGCATCGTGGGTGAATTCTTTCCCTCGTTCACTGGTGTACAATGGATTGAATGACTGGGGAAAAGAACATGAAATGCCACAGTTTGCCAAGGAAAGTTTTAATGAAATGTGGAAAAAGGGTAAAGTAAAATAGGGAAGCTATGAGTAGTAGAGAAGATATATTGCAGAACATACGTCGCAATACGCGAGTACGTTATGAAAAGCCGGACTTGTCTGTATTGGAACAAGGAGCAATTACGTACGCTGATCAGGTAGCACAATTCTGTAAGGTTGTGGCAGAAGTCGGCGGACGTGTGGTGACGGTCAATGAGGGAGAAGATGTCAATGCGCTGGTCCGTAAATTGTATCCGGATGCCAAACGTATTGCTTCCAATCTGAAGAATATTACCTGTGCCACTTTTCATCCTGACGATGTGGAGGCTTCTGCCGATTTGGATGGCACAGATTTGGCTGTAGTAGACGGGCGCATCGGTGTGTGTGAAAACGGTGCTGTCTGGGTGCAGCAGGATGTGGAACAGCGTGCGGTGTACTTCATTTCTGAGGCCTTGATACTTCTGCTTGACCGGAAAAATCTGGTAAACAACATGCACGAGGCGTATCAGAAAATAGATACAGGAGAGTATGGTTACGGTGTATTCATCTCAGGCCCATCAAAAACGGCGGATATTGAACAAGCGCTGGTGATGGGAGCGCATGGAGCTCGTGAACTGACAGTCTTGTTACTGTAGATGCAAATAGAATACAAAAAAGGAGTCCTGGCATTTTGAGTTGAGGTGCCAGGACTTCTTTTTTGCCTTTTTCCCTGAAAAGGGTTATTTGTGCTGCATGGCCTGTTGGCTAAAAGGCCTTGCAGTTTCTGTAATATTGTGGTTAGGATTCAGTTCTAGGAACTGTGTGCCTGTCCACCACAATATGTTCATTACAATTACTGCCAGTATGACAGTGAAGGCCGTAATTCTGGCTTCCAGTTGTTTGCTGGAAATTCTTTTAAAATTTTCTTTTCCCATCTCGGTTTTATTCACTAACCTTCTTTTCTCCATATAGTAATTATAGTCTTATTATTTCCTGTTGTTTGAGTAATAAATGGCACATATATGTAAATACTGCATGAGGGTGATAAATTTTTTCAGAAAAAGTTGCAGTTTTTTATTTTAAGTTGGAGTCGGTCAGTACTTCCTAAAAAGTATCGTAGTACTGCTGGGAAAGTACTCCAGTACTTGCTTGGAAGTACTACAGTACTTCTTAAGGAGTACTGAGATTAAGTAATTTGTTGTAAACTAATTGATTAGTTTACGTAAACCGTCCTGAAGTACTTTTTAAATAACTCTTTCGCTTCATCTAATTGCGCTTGCGTGTTGAGTTGTACATCTTTCAGCTGGTAGTCCATTTTCATGGCTTCATATTTATGTACACCCAAAGTGTGATAGGGGAGTATCTCAACCCGTTCAATCATGCGATAGTCTTTGAAATGCCCACCGAGTGCTTCTATGTCTTCTTTAAAATAGCTGTATTTCTGCACCAGTACATAGCGCAGCCAGAACGGTTTCTGGTTTTCTTCAAGCCAGGCTGCTGTTTTCAGAGTTTGTGCATTGCTTCTGGAAGTGAGCGCTTTATGACGTTCATCATTGAACTCTTTTACGTCAAGTAGTACGAGGTCTGCCAGCGAAAGCAGTTCCTTTACATCTTCGTTCCAGATACCGCCATTTGTATCCACGCAGATATGAATGCCTGCTTCTTTCAGCATGCGGAATAAAGGAACCAAGGCTTTTGCCTGAAAGGTCGGTTCTCCTCCACTGAAAGTAATTCCTCCTTTCTTCCCGAAAAAAGGTTTCTGGCTCACAGCCATCTTGAGTATCTCTTCAGGAGCAGTTTCTTTACTTTCACCTTTGGCATCAATGGTATCGGGATTGGCACAATAAAGGCACCGGAAGTTGCAGCCTTGCAGGAAAACAACGAGACGTATTCCCGGACCGTCGTATGTGCCTAATGATTCGTATGAATGTACTCTAATCATGATAGGATAAAAAATAATAGACACAAACTACCGGACTGAAAATCCGGGTAGTTTGTGTCCAGTTAAAATTATAAACTCTTTATGCAAGAATTACATGCGTTCGTGGAAGCTGCGTGAAATTACTTCCAGCTGATGCTCACGGCTCAGTTTGATGAAGTTCACTGCATAACCAGAGACACGAATTGTCAGCTGAGGATATTTTTCCGGATGCTCCATGGCATCTTCCAGCATTTCCCGGTTCAATACGTTTACGTTCAGGTGGTGCGCACCTTTCACGAAGTAACCGTCCATCATCGTTACCAGGTTTTCGATACGGTTTTCCATATCTACTCCCAAAGATTTCGGTACGATAGAGAAGGTGTTACTGATACCGTCCTGTGAGTCACGGTAGCGCAATTTAGCTACAGAGCTCAGAGAAGCAATGGCACCGTTCTTGTCGCGTCCGTGCATCGGGTTAGCTCCAGGAGCGAATGCTACACCTTTAGCGCGGCCGTCTGGGGTGGCACCTGTTTTTTTACCATACATCACATTTGAAGTAATGGTCAGGATAGACAAGGTTGGTTTGGCATTCTTGTAAACCGGCAATTTCTTCAACTCTTCATCGAAGTAGTAAATCAAGTCTACTGCCAGGTGGTCTACGCGGTCATCGTCATTTCCGAAGCAAGGGAATTCACCTTCGATGTCGAATCCTTCCGTCAGTCCGATGTCGTTACGACGAGCTGTTACCTTTGCATACTTGATGGCAGACAATGAGTCAACAGCGATAGACATACCTGCCACACCGTAAGCCAGGTTGATAACCGGGTCAGTATCTACGAAAGCCATCTGAGCCTTTTCGTAATAATACTTGTCGTGCATGTAGTGGATGATGTTCATGGCTTCGTTGTACACGCGTGCCATTTCTTTCAGCACTTTCTTATAGTTGGCAAGCACTTCTTCAAAGTTCAATACATCACCGCTCAATGCCGGAATATCCTTCACCATCAGTGTACCGGTGTTTTCACAGCGTCCGCCGTTAATAGCCAGCAGCAATGCCTTAGCCAGGTTACAGCGTGCACCGAAGAACTGGATGTGACGGCCGATGTCCTGATAAGATACACAGCAAGCGATACCGTAGTCGTCAGAGTTACGTACTTCACGCATCAGGTCGTCGTTCTCGTACTGGATAGAAGATGTATCGATAGAAACCTGTGCACAGAAGTTCTTGAAACCTTCCGGCAGTTCCGGACTCCACAGCACGGTCAAGTTCGGTTCTGGTGAAGGACCGAGGTTGTACAATGTCTGCAAGAAACGGAATGAAGTCTTGGTTACTTTTGTACGTCCGTCGTTGAAGCGTCCGCCGATAGACTCAGTCACCCATGTCGGGTCGCCGGCAAAGATGTCGGTATAAGCCTGCATACGCAAGTGGCGTACCATACGCAGTTTGATGACAAACTGGTCAATCAACTCCTGTGCATGTGCTTCGTCGAGCAGGCCATGAGCCATATCATATTCAATATAGATATCCAGGAAAGACGATACGTTACCCAATGACATAGCAGCACCATCCTGTTCTTTTACGGCAGCCAGGTAAGCCATGTATACCCACTGAACAGCTTCCTGTGCATTGTGAGCCGGACGTCCCAGTTCAAGACCGTATTGTTCTCCCATGATTTTGATTTCCTTCAGGGCCTTAATCTGCTCAGCCACTTCTTCGCGAAGACGGATACGGGCATCGGTCATTGGGCCTGTCAGATGACGTAAATCATTCTGTTTAGCTTCAATCAGTCTGTCCAGACCGTACAGTGCCAGACGACGGTAGTCACCGATGATTCGTCCGCGTGCATAGTTGTCAGGAAGTCCTGTCAAGAAACCAAGTGAGCGGAAAGAACGGATTTCTTCTGTGTATGCATCGAAGACCCCGTCGTTATGAGTTTTGCGATAATGAGTGAAAATATCTTTAACCTTCGGGTCAACTTCGGCCCCGTTTTCACGGCAAGCTTTTTCTACCACCTTGATACCTCCAAAAGGTTTGATTGCACGGCGCAACACTTCGTCAGTCTGCAAGCCGACAATGACTTCATTTTCCTTATCAATATATCCCGGTGCGAAAGAAGTGATGGTTGATACTGTGGACGGATCGAGCGAGCGTACACCATTGTTTGCACGTTCTTCAGCCAGAGCTTCCAAACATTTGTTCCAAACAGCTTTTGTACGTTCAGTTGGACCGACCAGGAATGAAGCGTCGCCCTCGTAAGGCGTAATGTTTGTCTTTACGAAATCGGTGACGTTGATTTCATGGTTCCAACGGCCTTCTTTAAAATTCATTGCCATAAATTTGAAATATTAAAAAGTTATGTAAATGTGGTTCTCTAAACCGAGTGCAAAGGTAGTGAAAAACCTTGTGTTGTAC
>CAMFND010000117.1 GCA_945965395.1 uncultured Bacteroides sp. | reverse complement strand
AGTGAGAATCATGAATGATTTATATAATGTTGATAAAAGTCAATATCCAGATCCACAGGATGCTTTTAATGCTATTCAAAGAAATGCAAATGCGACTCCTATTGCATTTCGTTTAATAGCAACAATGGGATGGACTAATATTGCTGCCCAAATTCGTCAAATGAAAAATGAACTATCACATTCTGCTGAGGGCTTGATTTTGTCCGGATTTGCTATTAATTATATTAATGATATTTTGGATGTAAAATTGCCTGGTATAATTTTAGAACAAGGTACAGAATGTATCAAGCAACTTACAGAGAAAAATATTGATAAGAATTGCAACATGTCAGATGCTCAGAAAAAGGCAGAGAAAGAATGGTACACCTTATTCTTGGATATTTAGAAGGAGCGAGTGAAAGACGAACTGAAAAAAGCGAACTTATTGCTTGAGTAAATTTTGATGATGGAGGTTAATAGTTAGATTATTTATGGATGAATGGAAAGAATATAAGTTAGGGGAGGTTTGTGATGTTCGTGATGGGACTCATGATTCTCCTAAAGAATGTAGTTATGGTAAACCATTAGTTACTTCGAAAAATATAAAAAATGGGCGTATAGACTTAGTAAATACTTATTTGATTTCAGATAAGGACTATGATTCTGTAAATCGAAGAAGTAAAGTAGATGTGTGGGATGTTTTGTTTTCGATGATTGGGACTGTTGGCGAATGTGCTATTGTTAAAGATACAGTTTCATTTGCAATAAAGAATGTTGGACTTTTTAAAACCGGAGGAAATGAATTATTGGCAAAATGGATATATTATTATTTTCAGTCTAATAGCGCTAAAGCCGAAATAGATGCAAAAATAAAAGGGTCCACTCAACAATATATTGCATTGGGTGATTTAAGAAGTTTTCCTATATTGTTTCCTCCCATTGAGATTCAACGATATATTATAGGAATATTGGAATGTATAGACGATAAAATAGATTTGCTTCATCAAGAAAATAAAACCCTTGAAGCAATGGCAGAAGTATTGTTTCGCCAATGGTTTATTGAAGAAGTTCGGCAAGAAGTTTTATTAGGAGATGTAGTAGAAACAACCTCAGGTGGAACTCCGTCCAGAAAATATGAAAAATATTATCAAAATGGAACTATAGATTGGGTTAAATCCAAAGAGTTAAACAGGAGCTTTTTATTGAAAACAGAAGAAAAAATCACGCTGGAAGCCGTTGAAAATTCATCTGCCAAGTTTATTCCAGCGAATTCTGTTTTAATTGCTATGTACGGTGCTACTGTAGGTGAATATGCTATTATAGCAAAAGAAATGACATGTAACCAAGCTGTATGTGCTTTAAAACCTAATGACAATTATCCATACACATATCTGTATTTATGGGCTAAATTTATGCAAGATGAATTTTTAAATTTGGCTTGTGGAGCGGCCCAACAAAATATTAGCCAGGTCTTGATAAAACAACAACAAATTTGTAGTGATGTGGATGTCGTTAAGCAGTTTCATTACATTGTAGAACCATTTTTTGAAAAAATAAAGCAAAACGAAATGCAGTTATCTTCTCTTGAAGAAATGAAAAATTTGATATTGCCTAAATTGATGAATAATGAATAAAATAAAATTAACCCCTTTAAATCCAATTTGGATGATAGTATTTTGCATTATAATAGGAGGATTAAATCTTATTATTATGGGGCCAGATGATAAGTCAATGAATGTATTCTTAACATTTATAGGTCTTGGTATTAGTGCGGCAGTTGTGCAATGTGCCATTATTCAGAATACCATTCAAAAAGACAATATTAAAATTCAACTGTTTGATAAGCGTTATAAGGTATATCAGTCTGTTCTAAATAGCATAACTCTTATTAAAAGAGATAATTGGGATAGGTATATACTTTTTAGGGGGAATGATATTAATCAGCAATTTTTATTAGTTGAAGAAGAACTTTATAAATCGGCTAATTTGTCACTATTTTTGTTTGATAATGATATTTATTTGAAATTAAAGGATATAAATAATTCATTTGATAAGGTCGCTAAGGCTTATAAAAATATGTGTATTGCTAATGTTCAGTCTATACAATCAGATAGGAGGACATCAGAATATATTCTATTGTTTCAACAGTTCTTGGCTTCTGGGCAAAACGGTTCGGTG
Source organism: uncultured Bacteroides sp. (assembly GCA_945965395.1). GTDB lineage: Bacteria > Bacteroidota > Bacteroidia > Bacteroidales > Bacteroidaceae > Phocaeicola. Next base: position 16,250 of record CAMFND010000117.1, on the reverse strand, counting down.
AAGTATGAGAATGAGCTTAAGGATAAATTTCCTAAAGAGTATATAGCTATAATAGAATTCTCTAGAGAATGTGATGCCTATCTATCTGCTGTCGTAGAAAGTAAAATTTTAACTGATATTGGAAAATATATAAAAGTTGATAATTTAGATAAATAATTAATTAGGTCTTTTGAGAAAGTCGTATTAAAAGAACCTTTTTAGTGGCGTAAATATTATTCTTAGATTTCATTTGTGAATTAATATTTTATTATCGGAAAAATTATATTAGTAATACTATATTCTTTAATTTAGACGGTACAAATAAAAAAACTTAGTAATTTTGTTCAAAGACAACAATATTCAATTTTATAAAGCCATAAAGCAATGAGCAAATATAAATATATAATACGCGATTATCATGCAATAAAAGAAGCCGAAATAAAGCTTGACGGCATAACTGTATTATCCGGTATAAACGGATGCGGTAAAAGTACACTGTCAAGGTGGCTATATTATTTAATTAATGGCGCAAAAGGATTTGAAATATACCTGTTTGATGAATATAAAAATAAAATAGGTAATATCCTAAGTAGAATGCAATTTGCTTGTGCTGATTTGGAAAGATATATTCGTAAAGATGATTTATTGGATAAAACATCGCTTTACAAACTAATCCAAATAATAAATGAGTTTGGATTTGTAAAAAATATCAGAAATGTAAAAATAGATACGATAGAAGATTTGTTTTTGGAGGCTTTACATGTTACAAAAAATTTTCTTACGGAAGCAATGTCAATGGATTTACCGTACACACGTAAAGCCAGAATCCTTAATTATCTGAACATTGATGTTGAGGATAAGGATTTTAATCAAGCTATTGAGTATTTTGTAGAACAGAATACACGCTTGATAAACAAATTATCAAGTCAATTAAAGAAAGATATCCAAGAACGGGAAATAAAAAAATTTTTTGATTTGATAAATGAAAACTTTGAAATTCAAAACGATATTCCATCTTTCATTCAGCTTGAAGAGGATGGTGTTGATATAATAGAGAAGGATCATATTTCTACTCTTTTCAATTTGCAGCAGGCTGTATATATTGATACTCCTATGGCTGTAGAAATGGGAGATACAGAAAATATCTTATGGAAAGCTCTTCGAGATATTATGATTAATGAAAAACAAATTGATGAATTCCAATTAAAAGAGAAAAAGCTCATGTTAAGAGTCAAAGGAATTTTAGAAGGAGAAACAGTTTTGGAAAAAGGAGATTTATTTAAAACTAATAGTTTGCGATATATCTCCAAAGACAAAAAGGTAAACATTCTTCTTAAGGACGCAGCTACAGGTTTTAAAACATTCTCATATTTGCAACGCTTATTGGAAAACGGACTTTTGAATGATGAAACACTGTTGATGATTGACGAGCCGGAAGCACATCTGCATCCGCAATGGATTGTAGAATTCGCTCGCTTATTGGTATTGCTGAACAAGGAATTAGGATTGAAGATAATGATTGCAAGCCATAATCCGGATATGGTGGCTGCAATACATGATATTGCAAATAAAGAGGGGGTATTGGAAAATACAAACTTCTATGTTGCACAACCTGAAAACCAGGAAAGTCATCAATATATATTTAAAGACTTGGGGCATGAAGTAGGTGAGATTTTTGAATCATTCAATATTGCTTTAGATAATATCAGCAGATATGGAAGAGTGGATTTATAACAACAAAATAGTGCAGGAGCATTCGCTTTTCCGTTTTTGTGGCTCTACTTTGAATAATGTATCAGATAAAGATTATCCGGGCAAGTATAAATTCAATCCGGATATAGAATGTCTTGATATTGATGAGTTTGAGAAAAATGTGCTAAGAAAACAACAATCCTTTCATACAGGAGATGCGGTTATAGGAATTTCTACGTACGAGAATAATCGTGGCATAAATCCGCGTTTGATGGTTGTAGAACTTAGAATGGGGTATGTAAGTATATCACACCTCTCTAAAAAAGCTATGGAAGATAAAGTGACCTATACTAAATCTTTGCTTGGAGGGGAAAAGCCTATAAGCAGGGAGAGCATCTTTATTTTCAATAACGGTTTTATATCGCAGGCCAAAAGTTGGTTTGACAGAAATAGCAGAACAGGTGGAGAATTAAGAAATTGTATTCCTGTTTCTGTCTCTGAATTTTCGATTAAAGTAAAATCTGAGTCAGATTTCCCTTATACGCCTATACATAAGGAAGAGGATATAATGATGAATATATTACAGTGTGAGGAAAAGGCTGATTGGGCAAATGTTTTCAGAAATGTAAGATATTGGTGCACTAAAGCCGAGGATTATAGATATAAGAACTCTTCGGAGTTCGGACATATAACAACCGTTCTTAAAGAATTCTGGAATGATTTTAAAAGAAAGAACTACAATTTTAATGATGAAGAAGAATTGACACTATTGATTATTGAGGAAGATTTTGATTTTCTAATATCTTGAAAACATATATTTATGACAACTCTCACTGAATCCCAAATAGAATCTTTTGCCATTCAGCTTTTCGAACAGCTCGGCTATAAATCTCTCTACGGTCCGGATATAGCTCCAGACGGACCGAATCAGCTACGTGTGTCTTTAGAGGAAGTAGTGTTGAAAGAATCTTTGCGTAAATCGGTACAACGTATCAATCATAAATTATCAGTGACGGTTTGTGAAGAGGCGGTGAATGAGGTATTACGTATTGCTTCACCTGACCTGCTGGCCAACAACGAGCAGTTTCATCGTATGCTTACAGAAGGAATTTCGGTTTCGGTACATCGTGATGGGGCTGAGAGGGGGGAGTTGGTATGGCTGATTGACTTTGATAACCCTCTGAATAATGATTTTACTGTGGTCAATCAATATACCATCATAGAGAACGGACGAAATAAACGGCCGGATTTAATCTTGTTTGTAAATGGTTTGCCACTGGTGGTAATAGAATTGAAAAATGCTGCAGATGAAAATGCTACGCTTCAAAGTGCGTTCCGTCAAGTTGAGACATATAAGGAGACTATTCCTTCGTTGTTCACTTATAATGAACTGATTGTTATATCTGATGGGCTGGAAGCACGTGCAGGATCTTTATCTGCTGGATTCAGCCGTATGATGGCATGGAAGAGCTCGGATGGTAAAGTGGAGGCTTCTCATTTGGTTAGTCAGTTGGAAGTTTTGATTCAAGGTATGCTGAATAGAGAAAATCTGCTTGATTTGATACGTTCTTTTACTGTTTTTGAGAAAACAAAAACTGAAGATATAAAAACGAAAATCACAACGATAAAGACCATAAAGAAAGTTGCGGCTTATCATCAATATTATGCGGTAAACAAGGCTATTGAATCAACTATTCGTGCTACGGGAATAAATGTAGGAGGATGTGACGAGACTTTTCGTGAATCACCGGCAAATTACGGACTTAAAGATGTAAAACAACAGCCTGTAGGAGATCATAAGGCTGGAGTGATATGGCATACACAGGGCTCTGGGAAATCTCTTTCTATGGTGTTTTATGTGGGTAAGGTGGTACGAATGCTGAACAATCCGACTATAGTAGTTATTACAGACCGTAATGATTTGGACGATCAGCTTTTTGGCACATTTGAGGACTGTAAACAAATTTTACGTCAGACTCCGGTACAGGCTGAGGACGGTGATAAACTGAAAAGTCTTTTGAGTGTAAATTCGGGAGGAGTGATTTTTACCACTATTCAGAAATTCCAGCCGGAAGAGGGAAAGAATATCTATAAGACATTGACAGAACGCAGTAATGTTATTGTAATAGCGGATGAAGCGCACCGCACTCAATATGGGTTCAAGGCCAAGACGGTGGATGTGAAGAATGAGGCTGATGAAGTGATAGGTTCAGAAATAAAATACGGGTTTGCAAAGTATCTGCGTGATGCCTTGCCTAATGCCACTTATTTAGGGTTTACAGGTACGCCGATAGAAACGGCTGATGTGAATACGCCTGCTGTATTCGGGAATTATATTGATGTGTATGACATTGCACAGGCGGTAGAAGATGGAGCTACTGTACGCATCTTTTATGAAAGTCGTCTCGCCAAAATTGAGCTAAGTGAAGAGGGACGCAAACTGATTGAGTCGCTTGATAGGGAATTGGAAACCGAAGAAATGAATGATGTACATTTGGCTAAAGCCAAATGGACGCAATTGGAGGCTTTGATAGGAAATCCAGCTCGTATAAAGAATATTGCAAGGGATATTGTCACTCATTTTGAGCAACGTCAGGAAGTGTTTGATGGAAAAGGTATGATTGTGGCTATGAGCCGTCGTATTGCCGTAGCTTTATACAATGCCATTATAGAACTGCGCCCCAATTGGCATTCAGATGATTTGGATAAAGGTGTGATAAAGGTTGTTATGACTTCTGCGTCATCTGATGGACCTGATATTGCACGTCATCATACTACAAAAGGACAGCGACGTTTATTGGCTGACCGTATGAAAGACCCGGATGATGAACTGAAACTGGTGATTGTACGCGATATGTGGCTTACGGGTTTTGATGCTCCATGCCTGCATACTTTGTATATAGACAAACCAATGCAGGGACATAATCTGATGCAGGCCATAGCACGAGTGAACAGGGTATATAAAGATAAACCGGGAGGTTTGGTTGTAGATTATCTTGGTATTGCTTCAGATTTGAAAAAGGCTCTATCTTTCTATTCAGATTCTGGAGGAAAGGGTGATCCAACAGAACAGCAGGAACAGGCAGTTGCCTTGATGGAAGAAAAACTTGAGGTGGTGCAGCAACTTTTGCACGGTTTTGATTATCATCATTATTTTACGGCAGATGTTTCACAAAAGCTTTCTTTTATCTTGCAGGCAGAAGATTTTATCCTAGGACTGGATGATGGCAAAAAACGTTTTGTGAACGAGGTTAATGCTTTGTCTAAAGCCTTTGCAATTGCCATACCTCATGAAAGGGCTATGATGGTAAAAGAAGAAATAGCTTTTTTTCAGGCGGTAAAAGCCAGACTTTGTAAGTTCGATTTATCATCTTCCCATCAAACAGATGAGGAAATAGAGACTACCATTCGTCAGGTGGTTGATAAAGCTTTGGTATCGGAAAAGGTTGTTGATATCTTTGATGCGGCAGGTATAAAGAAGCCGGATATATCCATACTCTCCGAAGAGTTTCTTATGGAACTGAAAGGTATGGAACATAAGAATATAGCTTTGGAAGTTTTGAGAAAGTTGTTGAATGATGAAATAAAAGCACGTATGCAGCGCAATCTTGTTCAGGGAAAAAGCCTGATGGAAATGTTGGAGACTTCTATCAATAAATATCACAACAAGGTTATTACTGCAGTAGAGGTGATTGATGAACTTATAGGATTGAGCAAGCATATTGTAGCACAGGATAATGCGGCAAAGGAGTTAGGTTTGTCGGAATATGAATATGCTTTTTACTCTGCTGTAGCAGACAATAATAGTGCTATGGAATTGATGGGTAAAGATAAACTTAGGGAACTTGCTGTTGTATTGACAGAAACAATACGCAACAATGCTTCTATTGATTGGGAGATTAAAGAAAATGTGAGGGCGAAAATGCGTGTTGCGATTAAACGTTTGTTACGTCGTTTTGGTTATCCACCAGATATGCAGATGTTGGCAACTGAAACTGTTATCAAGCAAGCTGAAATGATATCAGCTGAATTGATAAGGAAATAGTATTGTGGGAACTATTCAAGGTTTTAATGAAAAGAATGCTTATTGGAAATTAAGTGAAAGATAAGCAACCAAGTTGCTACTTATACTTGGTTGCTTATTGTTAACAACTGTTTTTAATATTTATTTTGTCTTAGTTACAAATTTCTTTTATAAGAGAAACTATATTTTTAGAATTCTCATCACTGCCATCACCATCGTAATCCCTAAGATCGCTATAAGACCACATGCAGCAACCATTCTCCAAATTAACCAAGAATGCAAAAACTCTACATTCGCCACGATCATACAAACTAAGAAAGAGGATAGGGCAATTAGAATGGCAATCAGAATATAAAATGCTTTATGTGATAGAGAAATACGGTTATCTATTTGAGCAATCCTCTGCTCTGCCTCTGTACACTTGGTTTCAATTTGGTCAATGAACAGGCCAAGAACGGTATTGCCAAATTTTACAGCCTGTTCTTGCGTATCCTGGGTAATAGACAGCTTGTATTTTCCTAGTAAATCTACCAATGCGGTAAGATCCGTCCTCAATCCATACACATTGTCATTCAACTCGGCAAGTTCTTTTACGTTTATACCAAGCAGACGTTTTTCTTCTTCAAGATATTCATTTTGAGGAGTACTTTTGGTAACCTGCACTTCCTTCATTTCAGCGGTAAAATCAAATTTCTTTTTCATAAGCTCATCGTTTTAATCTAGTTTTCGGTTTCTTTCCTAAGGTATGAATGGCAGCACGGGCACATCTTTTTGCCCATAAGAGATCATCCTCGTCCTTATCTCTCCATGGTAATTCGCTTTGTGAACCACCGCCACCTCCGGTTGGTGCATTGGGGACTTCCAGCAATCCGACAAATATTGCTACTGCCATATCGGTTAACTCCTGTGAATTGGAGACGAAACGATAATCAAATTCATCGTTAAAATGGTTGAGTACCTTTTCTGGAATGTAGAACCGATGTTCCTGACCTTCGTGACTCAATGTATAGGGAACCGTATTCGGATTGTAGATCTTATATTGGGTATAGTCAGCGGATGCCGATGGCTTCTGAATCTGTTTCGAATCAGTGTCTTTAGGTTTGTTGTTCGCTGCAATGCCTGACCTATAATGAAGTTTCTCCCAAGTGGCAGGAAGTTTTGAAACCATCAGGTTTCTACCAATACCCAGATCGGAAGCTTTGTATTTCGTCTTTCCTTTCATGATAGCATATCCGTGAAGAATACCATCATCGTCCTTTCGCTCATGTATGGTATATCCCTTCTTTGTCAATGCTGCTTTGTATTCATCCCATGACCATGATGACATGGATTTAAGGACATTCATACAATCCCGTGTAACCAATGGCATGTTGACATTTCTTACCTGTTTTGCTGTTGTCCATCCACGTTTCCTTGCCACTCTTTCTGCTGCCCATTGGGCACGAAGGTGTATATTGTGGTCGTTGTTGATCTGTCCGTCTTCATCCATCCGGCAGACAGCAGCATGAAGATGAGGAACTCCGCTATTGGATTCCATATGGAGCCAGACTGTGTATTTGCTGTTGGCCAGATTGGTCGGACAGTTTCGTACTTTCCCGTCCTTGTCTTTGAACACCTGTTTGTCAAACTCTTTAGCGAAATCCTGCCAAAGTTTTTGCCAGTCTTCAATGGTGAAATCCTTGGTATGTTCGGGTGACGGACTAAGTTCAATCCTGATGACTGAGTTCTTCACCGGGCGGAAGCGGGAAAGAGTGAGTTGCATTGAATTCCATATACCCATTGCATCTGGTTCCGATGACATCATATTGTCCAATACCCGATAGATTTTTTCCGGATGTTTTTTATTATGTGATTCGCCAGTAATATAACGGATGTCATTTATGCCGTGCGATATTGCTTTAGCCTTTGCGATCATGATTCTTCAGTTTTATTATTGGTTGGAATACTGTTCGGTTCTTTTACGGAATTTAGGAACTGGCAGACATTTTCTGCCACATAGCCAAGCTCCTTCAGCCAGTTCACCATAAATGGAATCTGGTTGAACATCATATGCCGTTGGCTTGCACTCATACCATGAAGGGCTGATGTGTATTTCACAAGGTCAGCACGGCAGTTATCCAGATTCTGCAGAAGTGCAGCTTCTTCTTTGGTGAGTCTTGCCTTTGGTTTATAATTATATGCCCGCGCAAGCAGATAATCGCTTACGGTCATTCCGCATTGTTCGGCCATTGACTTGATATGTTCTTTCTGTCGGGGGCTGACTTTGGCCCCGATAAATACGGTTCTCCTGTTGTCCGGAGTCTCGTTCTGTTCAGTTTGTTTTATTATTTCTTTTTCCATGAGAATCTAATATTATAACGGGTTAAGGTGCGAGCCTGCGAGTACCGCACCGGCGAAGTGGCTGAGCCGGCGAGAGCGCCAATGTACAACCATAACGGAGTGGAGGTTATACCTTGGCATATCTCGCAACAGATACTTGTTGAAACTGCACGGCAAGCCGTGTCGTATATACAAATGAAATTGGCATTTCGACTGCTACCATAAACGATATAAGTATTCTGGTTATCCAATAAAAGGGGAAAAGATGAATATTCCCTGTAACGTCTTTATGCCTTTGCTTTATTCTAATATGTACACCCTGCCAATAAAGTAAAGCCGGATTCAATAATGGCTGTCTGGGTTGATTTTATATTCCTTTCCCTCTTTTATGACCATCCTTTTGTTACTGAGGAAGGTGGCAACTTTAACCGCTTTGTTATGTCCCAGCTTAATATCCTGCAGGGCATATCCTTCCTTCAGCCGTTCCAGATAATCGTCATAACTGGTAATACAGACGTTTGTAAAAGCTGCGTCCAGAGCTGCCCGATGCACGCTCTCGGAAATTTCCTTGTACGGATCAAACGGTTCTTTTGCAGGTCTTCCGATTTTCTTTTCCTGGGGCTGATAGGAATCCAGCAGTTCAGGTAAGACTTCATCGTTTATACGGAAAGCAAACGGTTCAAATTCCCGGTCACGGATATGAATGGCTTCTACTACACTTACTGTCCTGTCCATTTTGTCCACTTCTACCTGCATGACTGTTTCAGCTTTGTTGTTCAGTTCCGTGCCGATGTGACCACGGGCATTCTCGTCATTCTTGTTCTGATGGAGAATGGTATGAATGTGAATCTGGCGGTCATCCGTCCATTGCATGAATCTGGAAATAATATCGGTCGCTTCACTGGGGGAATTGATATCATAAAGAAAGTCTCGGATGCCATCTATAATCACCAGTCCGAGATCGGGGATTGTGCCGATAGCCTGTTCGACTATAGCCAGACGTATCGGAGGGGCGTACTTGCGCAAAGCCAGCATGATCAGATTATCTGGATTCTTGTCCTCCGGGAGTCCGGCAAGGCGCAGGATTCTTTTCAATACTTTCTGGCAATGATGGCGTCCCTGTTCTGTATCAATGTACAGAACAGTTCGCTTATCCTCTGGAAATGATGAACGGTATTTCAGCACTGCTCCGTTTTTCAATGCTGACGCTGCAATGGCTGTAACGTTAAAAGTTTTCTTACTTTTGGCCTTGCCTATAGAGGCACTGAAGTTTCCCAGTGTACCGATTGCGGCATCATCTACCATCAATACAACCGGTGACTGTTCATAAGCTCCGTTTGCACTTACAGCAGATTCCTCCATATAAGCGGTCAATTCCTCGTCAGTAGGAATTCTAATGTCTGTCTTGTCCATAGGCTTTACACGTTTTTAGGGTTAGCCTTACGACGGGTGGCAGCAAGCATCTGTGTCTGTTCTTCTTCAAAAGTCAGTGGAACCTGTACCTTTCTTCCGGTCTCAAGCCATTTGTCCAGTTCATCACGATAGACAAAAAGATGTTTGCCTTGTTTGATTACAGGAATGCCTCCATGCTTGACCTTATAATAAAATGAGGATTTGGATATACCAAGGTAGGTACATACTTCATCCACCGTCATAGGAACGTGATGGTTCTCTTTGACCTTGTTTTGGACTGCCAGACTGTTTTTCAATACAGTTTCCAGACTTTCAATTCTCTTACATAATTCACCTACAACTGTAGGTAAATCGTTAAAGGTTAAATTTCTAAAATGCATAATGTCTTTATTTGTTGTGTTTAAATACGCCACAAACTAAATCAATGACATTATGCAGAAAAATAGGAGACGAGAATCATTTTCCGGTCTGTATTAATTCATTTTTTCTCACACTGGGCTTTGTTTATAAGAGTATAATCAAATTTGAAATCATCATATTTTGGACTGTCAATAGGAATCTGACTGTGTATGGTATCCTTGAGATTCTTGACAAGGTATCCCAAGGTGGCATTTTTTAATTCATTAGGGAATATAGTTTTTATGAAATTGGCTCTTTCTGATAATGATATACCTAACCGTTCGCCTATATTCCAGACAAAATGTCTTAATGAAGGTGATGTAAGAGGAGTTTCCATTTTTGAACGGATGGGTTTATACAAATCTGATTGCCCACTTGCCAAATGGTCTATGTTTTCATGTAGTATAAGCAGATTCTCTTTAGTAAGAAATTTTGCGGTAGAATAGGTGGTATATTCATGAATAGCCTTTATAATCATTATTTTTCTCTCCAATTCTTCCTTCTGAATTTCTTCCATACGGCTTTCGAATCCCTGGAGATATGAAAAAGCTTCGGGTTTAACTTCTGAGGTAGGTTGTTGCTCCAAAACTTTGATTTCTTTCGAATCATCATGCTGCTCTGATATTGTAATGGATGTAGCGATTTCAGAGCTGACAGCTTTATTTTCTGTCGTATCAATATTCTTTGTCTTTTCCGGTAACTCAATCATTGAAATAACTTCTGTTGCATTGCTAACTTCAATCATTTCTACATCTGAAACTTCTACAGTTGGTTCACTGCATTCTTCAATTATCATATCTGGTTTGGGAATAACTTTGTCAGGTATAGAATTTCTTTGATTATCAGAAAAGATCTGCGGACATTCATCCGTAAGGAATATATAGAATACACGTTGTAATCCTCCGCACGTTATGATTATTAAAACAGTTCCTAATATTATAGGTGTTGTATATCTGGTCAGATCTATCTGGTGATTAATGTACAGATATGTTGCAATTACTGAAAAAAGGATACAACTTACTGCAAGTATGAAACTTGTCTTTCGTGCCGATAATTTAATATTGTTTGTCATGTTCCGTAATTATATGTATTAGTTTTTATGGCAAATATATTTTCTATTTCCAAATAGTTGTAATTAGTGACAGATAATCGTTGAGATTTTAAGAAAAATAAGCCTAAAGTACGAAAATCATACTCTAAATCATACTATAATCATACTTTAGGCCTATTATTTATTTAGAATACAGACTGCTATCCTTTCCTTTTTAGGGTAATCTTGTTGCTCGCTTCACGCTTGTTGCTGTCCACTACTTTCATGTATCTTTGGGTCGTGGTTATGCTCTTGTGAGCCATCATACTTTGTATGGTACGGATGTCGGTCCCTGCAGCTCCTTGCAGGGTTGCGAATGTTCTACGATACGAATGGAATGTTATATTCTTTGTGATTCCGGCAGAACGAATCCATTCCTTCATGGGAACTTGGGTCCAGCACCTTTTCAAACCTTTGAATACCAAACCCTTCTTCTCAGGTGAGTATTCTATCAGCTTCAGGGCTTCATCACTAATGGGGATGATGTCTTCCGTCTTTGTTTTCTGTGTGATGGTGTGTACACATTTTCCTCCTGCTGCAAAATCAACGATTTCCTCCCAGCAGAGAGTAAGTATGTCACTGAGTCTCAAACTAGTCAGGCACGAAAAGAGGGAAGCGGTTTTTAGAACTGGTATCTTGCATGGTGTTTCGGCCAGACAGTACAATTCCTCTACACTCAAATAGTCCTTTACCACATCTTCCGGTTCAATCTTTTCCAGGAAATCATTTATGTTTGCCTTGATCAGCCGATTGCGATAGAGAATTTTCAGGAATCCTCTGAATGTGGACCAGTAGCCGGACGCAGAGTTTCGTGTAATATATCCATCCCGTTTTAGCTGTCTGGCATTGAGCAGATATTCACGAAACTTGTTGCACAGCTCCACATCAATTTCTTCGAAAGTACATTTGCCATGTACGAAGTTATAGAAGTGCTGATAAACGAATTCCCATTTCTGGTCGTGCTTGGGAAGTTGCTTACGGTAGTATTCCAGAAAGTCTGCCTTATATTTTCTCTTGTCGAAGAAATCATATCGTTCGTTTACGATAGCTTCAAAGCGACGACATCGGATGGCTTCTGCTTTCTCTGACATGGTTGCATTGAAGTCACGTTCCCGCTGGTTCTTCGGATTTGCATAGATATAAATGTTCAAACCTTCGTGACGGATAGTCTTCATCGTTTCCTGGTCACGGTAGCCCGGATAATAGTCCAGATAGAAGGAAAGCATACCATTTTTTAACGGGCGGGTTCTCAAAGTTACAGTTTTACATTCTGACATAGTTACAAATGTTATTAGTTGACTTAAATTTTGCGGTGAAGATGCACAATGATTTTATGCAGACCGCATTCAGCATAAAATCATTTTCCAGTCTGTATATATGTCTGTACAGATTCATTATCTGGCGCCCATAATGTGGTCAAATTCCACTTTCAGGAATCTCACAAAACGCCCTTTCTTCTCCCGTTTTATTTCGTGGAATTGCAGAATGCCGTAAACAGAATCCCGTGTGAGACTATACTTCTTCATGGCTTCCTGCACGGTATAGTATTCTGAAGAATCATCTTCGGTTGTCTTCTTGGACAGATCGAAGTGAAGTTTTGAGTAGAATATCTGGCCGTGCTCTTTCTTTGAAGGGATGTTGTTGCGGTAAACATGTGAACGGATGGCTACACGTGTCATCCCATAGTTTTTCTCGATTTCTTCCGGAGTGTACCATTCGGTCAAGGCGTCATCCGTCTTATATTTGGCAAATGCCGCATCTATGTGCTTTTTACTGTAATAATTGAACTGGCGGATTCTGACTTTGGGAACATTGTTTTGCCGAGTATAGGTCCACACCCATTTGGCGTTGACTTTGTACTTTTCCGCAATCTGTTCAGCGGTATAATACTCGGTAACGTCAAATTCATCTTTTAGTCTGAGAACTTCATAAGGTTTTGTTTTCAGCATAAGTTCGATGTCGGTTCTTCTGATGAGCGACATTCTTGAACTCAGCCTTGATGCACGAAGTTTGTCCTCCTTTACCAGTTTATAGACATACTGGCGAGAAACGCCCATTAGTCTGGCTGCTTGAGAAAAGGTGAAGTATTCCTGGCTCTCCAGTTTGTTCTTTACCTCCATCATTTCCTGAAATTCGCGCATTTCCATTCTACGTTCCTTCATCCGGTGTTTATAACCTCTTTTGGAACATTGCGGACTACAATAATTGGTAGTGGTCTTTTTTGCCATGAAAGGCTTGCCGCACCACTGGCAGATTCTTTTTACTTCCATTTTTGTTATTCTCCATATTTTAGTGAAACATGAGCTTTTTACAGCTCGGATAATTTCCCTTTTTGTCTACTCACGTAAACCATTGTCAACACACGTCAACAAATGCGTCAGTGTGACATCGGGCAAAAGCCCTTAATTGTTCCGCGGTAGAAATACGGTAGAAAAATATGGTGAACAACAGTATCCAACTGTTTATAGCTGGATTTTTGGCAAATAAAAAAGCCGCTGAAAATCAGCGACTTCATTATAGTTGGTTCTAATTCGTTGCAGTTGATTACAATATCCTACTTGCCGTAAGAAAGATTTCTTTATCTGTCAGAATGAAATAGAACGTTTTGCAGGGTGGGTGAAAGAGGGTACATTCCAATATACGTACATTGATGAAGAGGATGAAGAACATATTGTAGGATATTCTTTTACTAACGAATTTGTATGTGACTACTCTTCCTTTATGAAAGGTTGTCTATCATTAGTAAATATTCAAGCAATAGCAGATTGTTCAGTCTATGAAATATCACGCCATGATTTGATTGAATATTTGGAAACGAATATGGAAACTCAAAGATTCGGGAGATATGTAGCTGAAAATCTATATGAAATGGTATATGAAAGATTCCTTGATTTATATTGTAGTCCTGAAATACGATACAAGAAATTAATAAAACGTTGCCCAGACTTGAAAGAAGCAGTTCCTTTGAAAAACATAGCTTCATTCTTGGGAGTTACTCCCGAAACTATAAGCCGCATACGCCGTAAACTGGAAAAATAGTTCATCTTTTAACATCTATTGTATTAGTGTCTTGATAATTATCAAGAATTTTTCTATTTATTCTCCGTTACTTTGTCACTTTAATTATTTAAGATACTGATATGATACGCAAACTAACGAAAGAAGAATACAAACATGCCGCCGATTTATCCTACCAAGTATATATGGAATGTGGCAAGAGCGATTTTATCCAAGAGGGCATTGAAACGTTTAAAAACTTCGTATATAACTCATCGTTGATGAATGCACTTGACTTCTATGGCGCCTTTGATCATCATCGACTGATAGGTATAATTGGCGTGAATAAAGAAAAGCAGCATATTTCCCTTTTCTTTATTCTGCCCATCTATCATCGGCAGGGAATCGGGAAATCGCTGTTTGCCTATATGATGGATGATTGCAACTTTACTCATCTAACGGTGAATTCCTCAACCTATGCCAAAGCGTTCTATCAATCTTTGGGATTTAAGCAAAGAGGTGAGAAGGAGATAAATAAAGGAATTATAAGTATTCCTATGGAGAGAAACGTATGATTTTATCAATCCTTGAAGTAATTCTTTAATATGAAAAAAATTCATTCTGTTCGCAGCTATCATCGCCTGTAATCTTCTGTGCATCACCTCCTACGAAAAATAACAGTCATATTCCAAGTTCTGGCCGATAAGGGTACAATCACCCACAAAGTCCATAAACGCACACAGACCGGTCCTACGGTCAACCTTTTCCGCACGCTCATATTCCTGAAGAAGAGGGTTAACGATGTCTCCGAGTATGGCCGGTATCGGCTTGTCAGTGTGGAGGATTATGTTGAAGCGGGCGGTAATATTCCCGGCATTCACCTTGATGGCCGCAATCTGCACGATGTCATCCTCAAAGACATTCAAGCCTGTGGTTTCCGTATCAAAGATAACATATTCACCTTGACAACACCTGTACAGCTCCAGCATGTATGAGCTGCGCGTGTAGTTGAGAAAATCAGACGGCAGCAGGTAGTTGTCACGGAGATGCTTCACGAAGCGGCGTGCCTCGGCATCTTCATTGAAAATACCTGTCCCGGTCAGGATCTTTGACCATGCCATCATGTTTGAATCCAAGTACATCACCTGCAGATGGGCGAAAAGCAGCTGCGCCTGACGGGTAGTGAAAAGGTCTGTTCCGGAAATCTTGAAGTGGGGGATATTGCGGTCGGAGAGTTCACGGGATATCTGGTCGGCATCCTTGTTCCAGGGCACAAGAACAGCCACTCTTTCATCAGGATGCGAGGTACAGAAATTACCAACACTTTCAGCCACAAGCCTTACTTCAGCGTCCTTTTCGGGAGCGGACAAGATGCAGAGAGAATCCTGTCCGGCTTCAGTAAGATTGTTAGTCTTGGGCAGGAAATGAGGGTCAACATCAAGCTCCATGTTGGCGTATGTGTTGAAGACATCCAAGAGATATTTCGGGGAACGGTAGTTGAAATACAGGCGATGCATGTTCTCACCGCAGCGTTCACGCAACCATTCAAGCGTTGCGAGCTTTGCGCCTATGAATGAGAAGATTGCCTGCTGCTCGTCTCCGAGATAAAGAGTCACGTTTTCCTTAGAATGGTCAGTAAACAGGTCGATGATTCCGAACTGGAAAGGGGAGAGGTCCTGAACCTCGTCAATCTGAATCCAGGAATATTTCTTCAGCCTGTCCTGATGCTGAGAAGCGTGGATATAAGTCAGGATAAGCAGGTCATCGAAATCAACCAGATTCCTTTCTTCCTTGTACTGTTGGTATTTTCTTGCAAACTTGAACTGCTGGAGGCAGTCATCAGGTGAAGTTTGAACTCGAAAAAACATCCCATGGAACATATTCCTCGCTCGGAAAGTCCTTCTAAGATCTTGTAAATTAGTACCCGTTAGTTACGGCAGACACGCAAGGGGGGCAATCGACAGAGCTGACGCTCGTACAGGTTTCCAACTTGACTTTCTTGATAAAGACAACCAGAGGAAGCATCATTTCCTTCCCAGTTCTACAAAACGGCTATAGGACACACGGTAGGGGAACAGGTGTGTCAGATGCTTGCAGACATATCCCTTATAGTAATGCTTGAAACACCGGAAGCCGCCTGAATGGAATAGGATAAGAATAACAATTATTTCCGTATCATTCATACGGTTAGGTTTGTTGCGGTGCTTGTGTTCCTTGTCTTCAACCATATATTTTCCCTGTTGCAACGCAAATTCCTTGCAAAAATCCTCTGCTATACAATAAATCTCTGTAATTTTGGACTTTGAGAACATGGTGATAATCGTTTAAATGTTATAA
>CAMFND010000116.1 GCA_945965395.1 uncultured Bacteroides sp. | reverse complement strand
AGGGTTCGAATCCCTGAGGGTGTACGAAAAGAGATTACCATCATGGTAGTCTCTTTTTTTTATGCCTTTTTTCTAAAATCTGTTCTTAAACATAGATAATACTTTTGTGGTCTTGTATAAAATCTTTTCCTTTGTATCAGGATAGTTCAGCACAGATAAAGTATTGATATGGAAAAGAATATAAAATTCGGGCAACAGTCTACCAAGGTAAAGCAACTGTCGGACCTCATCGAACAGGATATTTTGGTAGGAAAGTATCGTACCGATACGAGTCTGCCTTCCATCAATGCATTGAGTAAGACTTATCATGTGTCGCGGGATACCGTATTTAAAGCCTTTGCGGATTTGCGTGAGCGAAAACTGATAGATTCTACTCCCGGTAAGGGGTACTATGTAACCAACCGGAAAGAAAAGATTTTTTTGTTGCTGGACGAATACTCTCCTTTCAAGAATACCTTATATAATAGTTTTGTCAAGAAACTTTCTGTGTCGTACAAGGTAGATCTCTGGTTTCATCAATATAATGAACATATTTTTAATACTATTCTATGCGAAGCCATAGGACGGTATAATTATTATGTGGTGATGAACTTTGACAATGAGACGTTTTCTCCTTTGTTTGACAAGATTCCTTCTTCCCGTCTTCTGCTGCTTGATTTCGGTAAGTTTGAGAAAGGAAATCACTCCTATATTTGCCAGAATTTTGATGATGCTTTTTATAAAGCCCTGACTCAGCTGACTGCTCGTTTGGAGCGTTACCGGAAAATTGTATTCCAGTTGCCCCAGGAATCCAAGCATCCACAAACTTCCGTACAAAGTTTTGAAGCTTATTGTTATGACCATCATTTTGTAGGTGAAGTGGTGAATAAGGAAGATATACAAGAGGTAGAAAAAGGTGTGGTATACATCGTTATTCGTCAAACGGACGTGGTGAATGTGATTAAGCGAAGCCGACAGAACGGTTTGAAATGTGGAGTTGATTTCGGTCTGATAGCTTATAATGATACGCCGGCATACGAGGTGATAGACGAAGGAATTACCGCTCTCAGTATTAATTGGGAGGAAATGGGACGGAAGGCTGCAAGTTTCATCCTTACAGGTGAAAGCGTACAAGAGTTCTTGCCGACAGAAGTACATCTTCGAAATTCAGTGTAAATATAGAAATTGAAGTATTATTATGTCGTAATATCAGCACAGTTCAGCATAGATAAATTGAGTTTGTTTAAAACAAGAATAGATAACATTAACTTTATAAATAATCGAAACATGAAAAATTACCCGAAAATTGGGATTCGTCCCACTATTGACGGACGTCAGGGTGGCGTGCGTGAAAGCCTTGAAGAAAAGACGATGAATCTGGCCAAAGCCGTAGCAGAACTTATTTCTTCTAATTTGAGAAACGGCGATGGTAGTCCGGTGGAATGCGTTATTGCAGATTCTACTATCGGTCGTGTGGCTGAAAGCGCAGCTTGTGCCGAAAAATTTGAGCGTGAAGGCGTAGGGGCCACCATTACAGTTACTTCTTGCTGGTGCTATGGAGCAGAAACAATGGATATGAATCCGTACTACCCGAAAGCAGTATGGGGATTTAACGGTACGGAAAGACCGGGTGCCGTATATCTGGCTGCTGTTCTGGCTGGGCATGCACAAAAAGGTTTGCCAGCATTCGGTATTTACGGACGTGATGTACAGGATATTGAAGATAATACTATTCCGGCCGATGTGGCAGAAAAGATTTTACGTTTTGCCCGTGCGGCTCAGGCAGTGGCTACTATGAGAGGCAAGTCTTACCTTTCTATGGGTAGCGTATCTATGGGTATTGCCGGTTCAATTGTAAATCCGGATTTCTTCCAGGAATATTTGGGCATGCGTTGTGAGTCTGTAGATTTAACGGAAATCATTCGCCGTATGACTGAAGGAATTTACGATAAGGAAGAATACGCCAAAGCGATGGCTTGGACTGAAAAATACTGTAAGAAAAACGAAGGAAAGGATTTCAATGTAGAAGCCAAGACGAAGACACGTGCTGAAAAAGATGCCGACTGGGATTTCATTGTGAAGATGACCATTATCATGCGCGACTTGATGAAAGGTAATCCGAAGTTGAAGGAAATGGGATTCAAGGAAGAAGCACTTGGTCACAATGCCATTGCGGCTGGTTTCCAGGGACAGCGCCAGTGGACGGACTTCTATCCGAACGGTGACTTCTCTGAAGCCTTGCTGAATACTTCTTTCGACTGGAACGGTATTCGCGAAGCTTATGTGCTGGCTACTGAAAATGATGCCTGCAACGGAATAGCTATGCTCTTCGGTCATTTGCTGACTAACCGTGCGCAGATTTTCTCTGACGTACGTACTTACTGGAGCCCGGAAGCAGTGAAACGTGTGACGGGTAAGGAGCTGACCGGACTGGCAAAGAATGGTATTATCCATTTGATTAACTCTGGAGCTACTACTTTGGATGGTACCGGACAGCAGACTGATGCAGAAGGTAATCCGACCATGAAACCGTCATGGGAGATTACAGAAGCTGAGGTTGAAAAATGCTTGGAAGCTACTACATGGTATCCTGCTAACCGGGATTATTTCCGTGGCGGTGGTTTCTCTTCTAACTTCCTGTCAAAAGGCGGTATGCCTGTGACCATGAGCCGCTTGAATCTGATTAAGGGTCTGGGTCCGGTACTTCAGATTGCTGAAGGATGGACGGTAGAAATTGATCCGGAAATCCACAAGCTGCTTGATGAACGTACTGACCGTACATGGCCTACTACTTGGTTTGTACCTCGTTTGTGCGATAAACCTGCCTTCAAGGACGTATATTCTGTAATGAACAGCTGGGGAGCCAATCACGGTGCCATCAGTTACGGACATATAGGTCAGGATTTGATTACGCTCGCTTCTATCCTTCGCATACCGGTATGTATGCACAATGTGGAAGATGATAAGATTTTCCGCCCTGCTGCATGGAATGCCTTTGGTATGGATAAGGAAGGTGCTGATTACAGAGCATGTCAAAATTACGGACCTATCTATAAATAATCAATTTTACGCTGCCGGAACTGGCGGATCTTCCGTCTGTTCCGGCTTTTATTTGCTATTAAATTAAGAAGTTATGATTCAGAATGAACATATTGAAGAATTTTTGAGACAAGCCCATCGGGTAGGTGATGCCGGATTGACGGTGTGCAGTAGTGGTAATCTTTCATGGCGTGTAGGCGATGAGGTGCTGGTTTCCGGTACAGGTTCATGGGTGCCTTCTTTGACAAAAGATAAAGTGGCTGTTTGTCGTCTGGAAACGGGGGAAATACTCAATGGGGTAAAACCTTCTATGGAAAGTGTGTTCCATTTAGGTGTTTTGAGAGAACGCCCTGATGTAAATGTGGTACTCCATTTTCAGTCTCCATACGCTACCGCAGTGGCATGTATGGAAGATACACCGAAAGATTTTAATGTAACAGCCGAAGTTCCCTGTCATGTAGGAGCGGAGATTCCGGTTATTCCTTATTTCCGTCCGGGTTCTAAAGAGTTGGCTGAAGCCGTGATTGCGGCCATGAAAGACCATAATTCCGTATTGCTTCAGAAGCACGGACAGGTAGTTTGCGGAAAAGACTTCAATCAGGCCTTTGAGCGGGCCATGTTCTTTGAGATGGCTTGTCGCATAATAGTGCTTTCTGGCGGAAAATACAAGACCTTGACAAAGGAAGAGATTGACGACCTTGAAATGTACATTTTAGGCAAGAAGACAAAATGAAAGAAGCATATTTGGCGATTGACTTCGGAGGAGGCAGCGGCAGGGTGATTGCCGGCTGCCTTTCTGAGGGTGAACTCGTGCTGGATACGATATACCGTTTCCCTAACCGGCAGGTACGGATGGGAGGACATGTGTACTGGGATTTCCTTTCTCTGTTTGAGGATATGAAGACCGGCATCCGTATGGCTGTAGAAAAAGGTTATACGTTGAAAAGTATCGGAATTGATACATGGGGTGTGGATTTCGGACTGATAGACAAACAGGGAAATTTGTTGGGCAATCCGGTGTGTTATCGTGACAGCCGTACGGAAGGGATGCCCGAAGAGTTTTTCTCGAAGGTGGATGTAAAGGCGCACTATGCAGAATCGGGTACGCAGGTCATGGCTATCAATACCTTGTTTCAGTTGTATGCCATGAAGAAGGAAGACAATGCGCAGTTGAAGGTAGCCGACAAGTTACTTTTCATGCCCGATCTGTTCAGCTATTACCTTACGGGAGTGGCTAATAATGAGTATAGCATAGCTTCTACGTCGGAACTGCTGGATGCCAAGGCACGCACCTGGAATTTCAAGTTGATTCGGGAGCTGGGACTTCCGGAGCACCTTTTCGGCGAAGTGGTTATGCCGGGAACTTCCCGCGGCTTTTTGAAACCGGAAATCAAGGAACAGATAGGAATAGACTACGAGGTAGAAGTGATTGCTGTAGCTTCGCACGATACGGCCAGTGCGGCTAGTGTAGTACCTCTTTCTGCCGAGGGAGAAAAGGTTGCTTTCCTGAGTTCGGGCACCTGGTCGCTGTTGGGAGTGATGAGTGACGAACCGATTCTGACGGAAGAAGCCCGTCTGGCAGGATTTACCAATGAAGGCGGTACGGATGGAAAAATCTGTTTTTTGCAGAATATTACCGGACTTTGGATACTTCAGAAACTAATGCAGGAATGGAAGGAAGAAGGAAAGGATGTAGCTTATTCCACCTTGCTGCCGGCTGCGGAAGTGGCAGAAACCGATGCCTTGATTGACGTGGACGATACTGTTTTCCAGTGTCCGGTAAGTATGGCTGAGGCGATTACGAATTATTGTATCGCACATCAGCAAACACCGCCTTCCACGCAGGGAGAATTTGTGAAATGTGTCCTCCGTTCATTGGCGTTGCGCTATAAAACGGGTATGGAAGCATTGAACCGGCTCTTGCCTGAACCTGTAACGAAACTTTATGTGATTGGCGGAGGAAGTCAGAACAAATACTTGAACCGGCTGACAGAAGAAGCTATTGGCATTCCTGTGGTAGAAGGACCGGTTGAAGCGACTGCTATCGGCAACATCAGGCAGCAAATGAAGTAAAAACACCAAGAGGGCTGTAGCCGTCACTTAAAATCTAACACCATGAGTAATACATCAGAAAACAAATCTATATTAAAGAAGGATGGAGTGAGCTATCTGGTTCCATTCATCCTGATTACCTTCTGTTTTGCCCTGTGGGGCTTTGCAAACGACATTACAAACCCTATGGTCAAGGCTTTTTCTAAGATATTCAGGATGAGCGTAACCGACGGGACCTTGGTTCAAGTGGCTTTTTATGGCGGATATTTTGCCATGGCCTTTCCGGCAGCCATGTTTATCCGTAAATATACTTATAAAGCCGGAGTCATGATGGGACTGGGCTTGTATGCCGTGGGAGCCTTGGCTTTCTTTCCTGCCAAGCTGACCGGAAGCTATTATCCGTTCTTGTTAGCTTATTTTGTCATGACTTGCGGATTGTCTTTCCTGGAGACCAGCTGTAACCCTTATATCTTGTCAATGGGAACGGAAGAAACGGCTACCCGTCGTTTGAACTTAGCCCAGGCATTCAATCCCATCGGTTCGTTGATGGGGATGTTTGTCGCTATGAATTTCATTCAGAACCAGCTTCATCCGATGGATACGGCCGAGCGTGCCCAGCTTAGTCAGGCTGAATTTGAAGCAATCCGTGATTCAGACTTGACCATCCTTATCACTCCTTATCTGACCATCGGCATCGTCATTCTGGTCATGCTTCTCGTTATTCGTATGTCCAAGATGCCAAAGAATGCGGATAAGTCTCATTCCATTGACTTTATTCCTACGTTAAAACGTCTGTATGCCGTGAAGCGTTATCGTTATGGAGTAGTGGCGCAGTTCTTTTATGTCGGTGCGCAGATTATGTGCTGGACTTTCATTATCCAGTATGGTACCCGTCTGTTCATGGCACAGGGAATGGAAGAACAGGCTGCCGAAGTCTTGTCGCAGAAATATAACATCGTGGCCATGGTCATTTTCTGTATCAGCCGTTTTGTCTGTACACTGATGCTGAAGTATGTCAATCCGGGACAATTGTTGAAAGTGCTGGCCATTGCCGCTTCCTTGTGTGTGCTGGGAGTAATTTTCTTGCAGAACATCTATGGTATGTATTGTCTGGTAGGTGTTTCAGCCTGCATGTCGCTGATGTTCCCTACCATTTACGGTATTGCTCTGAAAGGAATGGGTGATGACGCCAAGTTTGGTGCCGCAGGATTGATTATGGCCATTCTTGGCGGGTCGGTACTTCCTCCTTTGCAGGCCGCTATCATTGATTGCAAGACCTTGTGGGGGATGCCTGCAGTAAATCTGTCGTTTGTACTTCCGCTCGTTTGTTTTGTGGTTATCACTGTATATGGCCACAGAATGCGTCGGGAGCATTAAAAAAGGGAAGATAACAAATCTTTTTTCCGGATTTTGCTGGGAAAAAGATTTGTTATCTTTACAATTTTGTTGCAGTATTAAATAAAGTCCCTATCTTTGCACATATTTCACCAACGACTGATGAATGAACTTAAAGACTAACTTGCTATTCATTTTATTATTGCTGCTGTCAGTGGCAGCCCAATGTATTTTTGGCAATTTTCCGTTTGCCTTTTTTGCCTTTCCATTAGATGCCATTTTAGCTTTACTGTGGATTGCATTGATAGGATATGGCTATAAGGAGAAGCGTCATTCGGAAGCTGTCCGTCTGTGGCTTTCCCCGCAATGTACTTGCTGGACATTAGGCTGGTTTTTGGCCGGTTGTCTGGTGATAGGTTTGTTTCCCCAACTATCTGCGCAAGAGGCTACAGAGAAGTCGGGTCTATTTTCTCGTTTGGGTTGCTATAATTTTATGTCTTCCTGGATTTTTGTTACCGGATTATTCGGGTTGCTGACTCATTTGGGAATGATTACTGTAAGACGTTTTTTCACGCCGGGACGTAATCGGTGGCGTTTTATGCTGAATCATGCCGGATTGTGGCTGGCACTCTTTGCCGGATTTATGGGAAGTGCAGAGGAACAGACCTTACGCATTCCGGTATTTCGGGCTAATCCGAACAATGAAGCTTATACCTCCGAGGGAAATGTGGTATACCTGGAGAAACCGTTGCAGCTGACAAACTTTACTGTAGAGCATTATTCCAATGGTACCCCACGCCGCTTCTTTGCCGAAGTGTCAATGGACGGAAAACCCATACATCTGGAAGTAAACCAGCCCTATTCGGCAAGCTGGGCAGAAGATTATTACCTGACTTCCTATGATGTGCATTCAGCCGAACCGGAATACTGCGTAGTGCAGATTGTGCGTGAGCCGCTGAAATACGTCATGCTGTTGGGCATTGTGATGATGCTGTGCGGAGGGTTACTGCTCTTTTTAGCAGGGCCAGACAAGCAGATGAGTAAATCTGTAAGTGAACTTGTTGACTGACTTTATATATAACTAACACTATTCTTGAATGATTACGTGGGATAATTTTTATTTGTTTGCCCTGCCTGCCATCGTTTTATGGGGAGCCGGAGCGGTTTTTGCCTTGTTCTCTAAAGAGCGGAGCCGATGGGCTATTGGGTTGACCTTGTCGGGTATACTGGTGTTTGCCGCCTTTATTACCGGATTCTGGCTGAGCCTTCAGCGTCCTCCTTTGCGTACCATGGGCGAGACCAGATTGTGGTATTCGTTCTTTATGGGTATATCCGGCTTGCTGACTTATCTTCGTTGGAAGTATCCCTGGATATTGTCTTTTTCCACTGTAGTAGGTGCGGTATTTGCGATTATCAATATTCTGAAACCGGAAATTCATGACCAGTCCCTCATGCCTGCCTTGCAAAGCCCGTGGTTTGTTCCTCATGTCACGGTGTATATGTTTTCCTATTCGGTGTTAGGCTGTGCGTTCATCTTGGCCTGTATGGGACTTTACAAGCATCGGGAGAATTACCTTGAAGCCGCCGACAAGTTAGTTTATGCAGGATTGGCTTTTCTGACAGTCGGTATGCTGACCGGAGCAATCTGGGCAAAAGCAGCCTGGGGACATTATTGGAGTTGGGACCCGAAAGAAACCTGGGCAGCAGTTACGTGGACAGGTTATTTGCTGTACGTACATCTGCGCTTGTTCCGCAGGAATACTCCGCGTACGTTGTATTGGATACTGATTGTGTCTTTCCTTTCGCTACAGATGTGCTGGTATGGAGTGAATTACCTTCCTGCCGCACAGCAAAGCGTACATTTATACAACCGTTCTTAGCATTTTAACGTGTGAGATATTTATTGAGTTATTAAAATCTAATCAGTTTCTTATGAAGAAAAGAACAAAAATCATTTTTTCAGTGCTGGTGGTAGCTGCGGTATTGGCCGCAACCTATCGGGTGGTGAACCGTCCTCCTTCAGCCAGTTTGGAAAGCAGTGCTCAGATGGAAGAAATCATTGCGAGCAGCGGATGTATGGCCTGTCATACTGCAAATCCGGAATTGCCGTTTTATGCCAGTCTGCCGGTTGCCGGAAAACTGGTCAAGGAAGATGCTCGTCTGGCCTACCGCTCTTTCGACATGACTCCGATGTTAGAAGCCTTGAAAAAAGGAGAGAAAGTCAGCGAGGTAGATTTGGCAAAAGTAGAGAAGGTGATATTAGACGGCACCATGCCTATGGCCAAATATTATCTGGTGCATTGGGGGGCTTCGTTGAATGATACGGAAAAGCAGATGGCACTTTCGTGGGTGAAGTCACAGCGTGCAGCCTTCTATCCGAACCAGCTGGCTCATGCACAGTGGAGCAATGAGACCATTCGTCCGGTTCAGGACTCTGTACCGGTAGATATGCGGAAAGTGATTTTAGGAAATCTGCTGTTTCACGACGTACGTCTGTCGGCCGATAATACCGTATCTTGTTCCTCTTGCCACGGGTTGAATACCGGTGGAGTAGACAACAAGCAGTTCTCTGAAGGAGTAGGAGGTCAGTTTGGTGGAGTAAATGCTCCTTCTGTATATAACGCACATTATAATTTCGTGCAGTTCTGGGACGGACGTGCTGCTACGTTGGCTGATCAGGCAGCCGGTCCTCCTTTGAATCCGGTAGAAATGGCTTGTAAGTCGTTTGATGAGATTTGCGAGAAATTGAATGCGGATGCAGCTTTCAGCAAGGCGTTCAAGGAAGTGTATCCCGACGGTTTCAATCAGGCAAACATTACAGATGCCATTCAGGAGTTTGAAAGAACCTTGCTTACACCGAACTCACGTTTCGATAAGTACCTGAAAGGGGATAATGCAGCCCTGACAGCTGAAGAACTGGCCGGATATGATTTGTTCAAGAAATACAACTGTGCTACTTGCCATGTAGGTGAGAACATGGGTGGACAGTCGTACGAACTGCTCGGCATCAAGCATGATTACTTTGCCGACCGTGGTACGGAACTGACCATAGAAGACAATGGCCGTTTCAAGGAAACAAAAGACGAAAGAGACCGTCATCGCTTTAAAGTGCCCGGATTGCGTAATGTGGCATTGACTGCACCTTATTTCCATGATGGAACACAGGCTACGCTGGAAGATGCCGTGATAGCCATGGCCAAGTACGAGGTAGGCGTCGATTTGTCAAAACAGGAAGTCGCACAGATGGTATCCTTCCTGCGCACATTGACCGGAGAATATCAGGGTAAGTTACTGGTGAACGAGAATGACTTGCAGAAATAAGTAAGTACATCTTTTTATTCTATATAAGCCGTTTCAGTCGTAAAGATTGGAACGGCTTTTTTTCTGTTATTTTCCTGCCGTTTTATTTGGTTTATAAAATAAACTTATTTATATTTGCATTAAAGCAAGAGAGAAGCGCGCCTCCTTGCCTTTATTTTTCGCTTTATGGTTTATTTTATAAACCACTTTGTCTAATTAAAAATAGGAATCATGGAAACTGTAAGAAAATTGGAACGAATTGCTCGTCGGCTTCCCTCATATTTAAAGTTTAGGATAATGCAATATGTGGTAATGAATCTTTTTCTGGTATTATTGAATTATGTAACCTCTCCAAATTGCTGGTGGGTAGGTTGGGTTGCCTTTGGATGGGGGCTTAGTCTTTCAATAGAAATTATTTCATGGTATTACACTAATAAGGAGGAAAAAAGATGAGACGTTTGTTAGGTTTTTGTTTATTGGCAAGTTTTGCCACTTGCGTATCAGCATTGGAAGTTGACGGAAATATAACCGTTGAAGTGAAAAAGATCCGAAATAAAAGAGGTAATATTTTGGTTATGGCGCAAATAAATGAGAATTCAGAACCAATTTATAGTTTCGCAAAGATAACGGGGCATACCGTAGAAGTTACATTGAAAGGCACTGGAGCGAAGGAATATGTTATCTCTGTTTTTCATGACGAAAATGGTAACTGGAAACTGGATACGGATGAACGTGGCATTCCTATTGAGGGATTTGCCCGAAAGAATTATCAGACAGACAGTCATGAACCATGTTGTTTAAAACTATATTATCCTAAAGATGAAGAATTATGAAAACCTTGTTTTTAGCAGTTGTTTTATTCTTTATCGTATCTGTATCGAGAGCACAACAAAGCATTCACGATACGCTCCCAGAGATGATACCGATGTAGACATTGGATGAAATTACTGTGCGTCCACAATACATCCGCCATCAGAATAACCATTATACGATACAGGTTTCCCCGGCTGAAAAAGGTAAAAATGGGGAAGATTTGTTACGACAAGCTCCAGGAATATGGCTTTCGCAGGGAAAAATATCTATCAATGGAAGTTCAGGTACTCGTGTCTTTATTGATGGACGTGAAATCAGACTGGAGGGAGAATTATTTACAAACTACCTGCAATCTCTTAAATCTGAAGATATAGCACGTATTGAGGTTTATCCGGTGGCTGGAGCAGATCATGATGCCAACATGAAGGGAGGTATCATACAGATTTGGATGAAGCGGAACCGAAATAAAGGAACTGAATTTTCTACTGCTGTCACGACCCAGGTCGGTAAGAATTATCAGCAATATCAACCCCATATAGGATGGAAGTATCATTGCAGTCATTTAGACTGGTATGGCTCTCTTTCGGCCGATTATCAACCCCAGTTAGAGGGGGTGACTAAAGTTAGCCGAGAATATTCTTCAACAACGAGCTCTTTTCAGTCGGTGTCCGATTTTCATCAGAGAAATTCCAATCATATTCTTCGCACAGGTATCATATGGTCGCCTGATTCGCTTAATACGTTTGGAATTGAAGGCGAAGCATTGGTACAATCTGTATTTGACCAGACATTTGGTGAAACCGATATGGCTTCGTCCGGTATCCAGTCTCATAGTATAGAACAATATAAGCAAAAGAAGCAAGGACAGATTGCTACTGGAAGCCTGAGTTATCTTCGTCGGATAGATGACGCAGGTTCTGAAATAAAATTTTTGTCTGATTACACCCGGCGAAATACGGATGACAGGCAATACACGCATCTTCAACAAATAGGCGAGGTCTTTTCTACTGATACCTTGTATCGTCAGCTGACAGATAAATGGTATAGTATTGGAACGGCTAATTTGGTATGGACCCAGAACATAGATTCGCAGAGCCGTTTTCTGGCTGGTGTAAAATATACGCATTCTTCTATTGACGACTATTCGACTTATGAAGGGGCAAATAAATATGAACACTGGACTTTGGTAGACGGATACCAGCATGGATTAAAATATAAGGAGCAAATTTATGCAGGTTATTTTACTTATTCTCATCAATGGAAACGTTTGTCTATAAAGGCTGGTTTACGTGCAGAGCATGTGCGAACTGATAATCTTACGAGTCATGTAGTCACTAAAAAACTTGACTGGTTTCCATCCGTTCAAGTGAACTGTTCATTGAACCGTTTGCAAACTTGGATGCTGGCAGGAGAATACGCTCGTTACATCGAACGCCCACACTTTGCAGCACTAAGTCCGAATCCGATTCAACTTTCAGAATATGCTTATCAGGTAGGAAATCCTCAATTAAGGCCTACTTATATTCATAGGTTTAATATGACGTTAATATATGATTATCGTTATACTCTCACTATGGGTGGAAACTTGCATACTGACTTGATACGGGATTTTTCAAAACAAGATGCTGCCAATCCGGAAATATCTTACATTACTTATGAGAATCATTATCGTGAAAATCATTGGTTCGTTGCGCTCAGTACTCCTTTTCAGCCTTTTTATTGGTGGAAACTTTCACTTAATCTTATAGGAGTACGTCAAGATATACGCACCTACCGGGATTCGAAAATGCAATCACATTACTTATTTTTTGGAAATGCACTTTCCAGTTTCTCTCTGCCTTTTGATATAACGATGGAATTTCGGTATGAAGGCAACTCCAGACTTTATTCGGGAAATAGTGAAGTAGCTCCGATGCATCAGATGCATTTTCAAATTCGTAAACGGTTGCTGGATAACCGTATGGTAATAACTTTAGGAATGAATAATCTGTTTAACCGAATGGCTTCATATTCCGGGCATTTGGAAAATTATTCACAATATACCCGTATTTCAATCCCTTCTTCAGGAAGAAGGTTTCAGGTTGGCGTTAGTTATCGTTTTCAGCAAGGTAAGAAGTTTCGCCAAAAGTCTGTTGAAAAGACAATTGGTGGAGAACGTAACCGTCTGACTCGCGAATTTAAGTGAAAATTTGGTTTATTTGATAAACTACATTATTTTTGAAAAACTAAAATAAACTGATTGCCTTATGGAAGAAAAGAAAT
Source organism: uncultured Bacteroides sp. (assembly GCA_945965395.1). Taxonomy (GTDB): domain Bacteria; phylum Bacteroidota; class Bacteroidia; order Bacteroidales; family Bacteroidaceae; genus Phocaeicola. The sequence goes on along the minus strand of CAMFND010000116.1, from coordinate 4,357 downwards.
TATCAGAACAAGAAAGTCTGGAACTGATTTCACAAATGATCCGTTCTACCCGGAAGAATATGGAAGTGGGCAGTGGAAACCAGTTTCTTTACTGGGGATATTTTACTGCGGCACTTTCAGTATTGCTGTTTTTATTGGTGTACTATACGGGTGATGCCCGCTGGAGCATCGGCTGGTTCAGTATGTTTCTGTTCTGGGGCTTTATGCTTCGTATGCAGCGCAAGGAAACTTCTTCGGTAATTACGTATACCGACCGAGCCATTCTGCAGGTCTGGAAAGTGATAGGCAGCCTGTTTGTGCTGACCGTAGTCATCATGTCTTTGCTGGCATTCCATTACGGAGGAGTCAATTTTTCATTGATGCTGCCCCTTTCTCTGCTTTATAGCGGTATCGGAGTTTCCATTACGGGAATCATCATCCGTAGCCGGCTGGTGATGTGGTCACCGCTGGTAGGCTTTTGTTTTGCCATTTACATGCTGATGGCCTATACCCTTCATCAGGCTGTTACCATTGACTGGTATCTGTATTTTGGATTGTCGTTTGTGGTCATGATGGTGTTGCCCGGCCATTATTTAAACCGAAAGGCCCGTAACGTATGTTGAAAGAACTGAATCCGTTGCTTCATTCCCAGCTCCGTCTGGCTGTGATGTCGATACTCTTGTCTGTGGACGAGGCTGATTTTGTGTACCTGAAAGAGCAGACCAATGCCACGGCAGGCAATCTCAGTGTGCAGCTTGACAAATTGAGCGAAGCCGGTTATATCGAGGTGGAAAAAAGTTTTGTGGGCAAGAAGCCTCGTACCGTTTGCCGGATGACCTCAACAGGGCGGGAGGCTATGGCTGAATATGTGGAAGCATTAAGAGGATATTTGACTGGAATTTAATGAATTTTATCGTTTGGTACACGCTTGATTTTCTCTATAAGAAAACGCAAGTACGTTTGAATTAAAACGCAAGTGCGTTTAACTTGAAACGCAAGTGCATTTAAGATAAAACGCAAGTACGTTTTACATCAAACGCACTTGCGTTTTTTTCAACATACTTTTTCGCTTTGAGAAGAGGGGGGTAGAGACCTTGAATAATATTAAAAAGTGTTGTTTTTTGCGTTTGGGGAGAATATATAGTGAACCTTCTAATTTTTATAAAAAAAGCAGTTGAAGTGCCTGTTATCCCGAAAAAAGTTTGTAGACTTGTGCCCGTTATTGTAAAAAACAACCTGATTTAAGAATTATGATTATAGGAATAGATGTAGGAGGAAGCACCACCAAGATTGTCGGGGTGAAAGACGGTGAAATCAGAAATCCGATGTTTGTCACTGCCAAGGACCCTGTCACATCACTGTTTGGTGCATTCGGAAAATATATATACGACCATTCTATCCAGCTTTCAGAGGTGGAGCAGGTAATGCTGACCGGAGTAGGAAGTTCATACATTCAGCAGCCCTTGTACGGTCTGCCTACGGCCCGTACGGATGAGTTTATCGCCAACGGTCTGAGTGCCCAGTATGCCACGGGGCTGGACCGGCTTATGGTGGTGAGTATGGGAACGGGTACTTCCTTTGTGAAGGTGGAACATGAAAAGATTCGCCATGTGGGCGGAATCGGTATCGGGGGAGGCACACTGATGGGATTGTCGCGTCTGTTATTGCATACGCAGGACATTCTGTGGGTGTCAGAACTGGCTGGAAAGGGTAATTTGCAGAACGTGGACTTGCAGATTCAGGATATTTGCCAGACTTCCTTGCCAGGATTGCCACTTGATGCCACGGCTTCCTTATTAGGTAAGTTGGATAACAATGTGTCTCCCGAAGATTTGGCGTTGGGCTTGATGCACATGGTGCTGCAGTCCATCGGACAGGCAGCCGTACTTTCAGCGTTGGAAATGGGAATCCGTGATTTTGTGTTGATTGGAAATCTGACCCAGTTGCCCCAGTGTCGTCCGGTTTTTGATACCATTGCACAGATGTACGATGTACGTTTTATCATTCCGGCAAATGCGGAATATCAGACGGCCATAGGAGCCGCATTGGCTTATATTAAGAAAATAGAAACAAGTCCGGTAAGGTGATGGGCCTTATCGGAGTTGTTTCTATTGGTGAATCTTGTGTTTTCGTTATTTCTGCCGCAGGATGTCAGCCATTAGGTAAACCTGGCTTTCCGACAGGCCTTGTGCCGTCAGTGCATCCTTGTCAGCCAAGAACTGTGAGATGAACTCCTCATCCGATTTGCATGCCGTTTCCGCTTTCCGGTAGTGGGTTAACGCCTGAGGTATGTTCCCCATGGCCAGATACACGTGACCTGAGTTCAGCCAGTCGTTGGCTTGTGGATTTTCCAGAGCGAGCAGTTTATCATACATCCGGACAGCTTCTTCGTATTTACCGGACATGAAATAGCACCAGCCGATGGCACGTCGTGCTTTTTCCGGATGCGTTTCCAGGAATTCTACCTTATAGAAAACCTTAATGGCCTCCGGATAATTCTTCAGTGCCGCAAGGCATTGTCCGGTTTGCATCAGGATGTGCAGGTTGTCAGGGTCAGATTCAAGCACTTTCTGGAAGCAGAAGGTTGCTTGAGAATAATCACCTGATAGCTTGTGGCATTGTGCCAGATGCTTGAGCGTCCATAGATGGTTGGGCTTTAACGTATCTGCCTGCAGGTAAGCTTTAACTGCTTTGTCATAAAGTTTGCTTTTCTGGTAGGCAAATCCTAATTTCTGCCAAGTTTCTGCGTTGGCCGGATTCTGTTGAGCCAGACTTTCATAAAGTTCGGCAGCTTCTTGCATGTATCCCTTTGAGAAGAGGTAACCCGCAATCTGACCGTGATACATTCCTTTCAGAATCAAAGGACGGAGCAGAGAATTGTTCCAGAAATCCAGTTTCTCACGGAAAATGTCTTGCATTTCCTGTTTGAATTTCCACAGTTTATAGAAGCGGTATAGATTGTGGATGTATTGCCGTTGTATGTAGTTGATTTTCTGTTCTGTCGGATTTTCGCTGATCTTAATATCCTTGAATATCGAGTCTTCTCCATTCAATTTGGAGCGCATGAAGGTCTGCTGGTCGGCAGGAAGTGACTGCATGGCCAGGCAGAAAGAATATTTGTCCGAGTCGCAGAACATTTGAGAGTTGACAACCATACCTAACAACGATTTCTCATCGAATGCCTTGTCTTTATAAATCTGGTACAAGTCGGGCACTTTCATGCTGAACAGGTAAAACCAGTGGGCTGCTTCCTGAAAGAACGGGAAGGTCTTGAGTTGTGAAAAGGCAGTCATGTAGGTGTCGGCCCCTTCCAGTTGCAACTCTCCCAGTTCACGGATGTGGCTGTTTATCTGTTCCAGGTCTTTCTGCCATTCCGGGTTGAGGTCTTCTATGTCTTCTATTTCGATGATTTTTGATTCCGGATTTCTGAGATTGGGATTGCGCATCATTTGAGGAATAATTTCTTCCTTCATTTTCTTGTCTATCTTCTCTGTTTCGCGTGAAAGGAGTAAGATGATTTGTATGTCGTGCAGCTGTTTCAAGACAGCTGAGTCATCTTCCATCAGTTTCAATGCAGAGACCAGTTCCGGATACAGATTTATCCGGTCAGCCTGGAAGTAAGCAGCAAGGGCAATCCCTGTCAATGCCCGTTGGGTTACGGTCGGTTCTTTGGTTTGCTGATAAGCTATGAGCAACAGCAGAAATTTCCGGCTGTCAAAAAGTTGGAGCAGATTGAGGGTGACGGCACTTATCATTACGGCTTTATCGTTGGCAGCCATGGATGGTGAGAACAGAAGTTCACGTGCTTCCTGGTAGTCTTCTTCACTCCATTGTGTAGAGACCCATATCTTGTTGAACAGCTCATCGATGGTGTGTTCATGCAACGTATAACTGTGTATTCTCTGCGCTTCTTCTTTGGTGGCTTGCGATATGTCGGATGTGCGTTTAGCTGCTTCCAGCATGAAATCGAGTTCTTTGAATGAGTGTGGAGGGGTTTGAGCGAACTTGCGGAATGTGTCGGCAAAATAGCCATACGCCTTATCCCATTCTTTCAGGAAATACGTCTTGTCTGCCAGTTCATATCCCTTGCAAAGCAACTGATTGTAAATTGCTTCGCGCTGTGGGTCTTGTGTACCCATTGCCATGTATTGAAGCATGTACTCATAAGTCGTTTGTTGGGTTTCAATCTGCGACTTTAATTCCCAGTTGTTGAGTGTGCTTGCGGCTTCCTTAATCTGGGTAAATGCTTCTTTCAATCTTTTCTTGTTTAACAGTTGAATGATTTCCTTGTGCATGATGTCGTTTCAGAAGTCTTAAAAAAATACAATCAGAAAAATACCTTTTAAAAAACTTTTTCCTGTAGACAAAAGTAATAATT
>CAMFND010000115.1 GCA_945965395.1 uncultured Bacteroides sp. | reverse complement strand
GTATACTATGGTTTTAATGAATTATTACTCAACTTAAGAAAAGTCATTGTCTTTTTTTATTTGAAAAAGGATGTATGAAGAAGATTTTTAACCTTTTAATTTAATAACAAACATGGAAAGCAACAAAAAGATTTTCAGGAGTAATAGTATAAGAACACTATGTACTCTACCTTTGTTTTTACTGCCTATAGCAGAAATGAATGGAACTACAACTTATGCTCAGTCAGTGCAGTTTAGTTTTAGTTTATCTAATTCAACTGTAAAAGAAGTGTTGGAGCAGATAGAAAATGAAAGTGAATTCGTTTTTGTATATTATGAAAACACATTTGACCCTTCAAAGAAAGTTAGTATAAATGCAAACGGAAAAGAAGTCGATGAAATTCTCGATGAAGTATTTGCCGGACAAGGAGTCAGTTATGAAATAAACGACCGTCAAGTTATCTTGAAAAAAGAAGAGGCTACAAGTATATCCTCTAAAGCTGTACATCAACAGGAGACAAAGAAGATTCAAGGACTTGTTAAAGATATTTTTGGAGAACCTATTATTGGTGCTTCTGTTGTGATAAAAGGCACAACTAATGGAACAATAACAGGACTTGATGGTGAGTTCTCTTTGAATAATGTTGAAAAAGGTTCTGTTATTCAAGTAAGCTTTATTGGATATCAAACTCAGGAAATAGCGTGGAATGGCCAGCCTCTGACATTGACTCTGAAAGAAGATTCTCGTCAATTGGAAGAGGTTATTGTTGTGGGATTTGGTACTCAAAAGAAGGAAAATCTGACAGGATCTGTTTCTCAGGTTAGCATGGATGAGGTTTTAGGTGATCGACCAGTAACGAGCGCAGCTGCAGCATTGCAAGGAGCAATGCCTGGGTTAACAATTGGTGGTGGTTCTGGACCAGGGCAGTCTAAATCTTTCAATATTCGTGGAACATTGTCAATCAATGGAGGATCTCCTCTGGTACTGATAGACAATGTAGAAGGAGATATAAATATGTTGAATCCTGAGGATATAGAAAGTGTAACGGTGCTAAAGGATGCGGCTTCATCTGCGATTTATGGAGCACGTGCTGCTGGAGGTGTTGTTTTGGTGACAACTAAGCGCCCCAAATCTGGCACTAATTTCAATTTGAATTATAATTTTAATGTAGGCTGGGAGAAGCCTATCAATGTATTGGAGCAGGCAAGCCTTCTTGAATATATTGATGCGTACCAGGAGGCTGGTTATACTCAGACTTATTGGGCTGGTAACGGTGATGTAGCAAAATGGAGAGATTATCTGGTTCAATATAAAAAAGATCCTTCTTCATTAAATACTATAGGAGATGGTATATATAAAGATACTGATGGAAGGGTATATTGGTTAAGTGAAAAGAATATATATGATAATATTCTGACAACCGGTTTTTTAAACAATCATAATATTTCTGCTTCTGGTGGTACAGATAAAATAAGATTTCGTCTTTCTGCAGGTTTAAGTAAAGAAAACGGACCTTTGTATACAGACAAAGACAGTTACTATAGAAAGAATATTAGTGCTTTTGTTTCTGCAGATGTGTTGAAGTGGTTTACACAAGAGATAACCGTTTCATATTCTGATGCAAAGAAAAAAATGCCAGAAAGGGTCGGTAATATGGTAGACTTCTATTCTACAAGACTTGTACAATATTATCCTGAAGGGAATATGCCTGCTGAAATAATTGGAACAGATGAAGAACTGCCTACTCAAACTCCAATGAACATGATTAGGTATGCTCCGGTATCAACTACAAGAACCGCGATTCCACGTATTTCAACACGTTCTATTTTTAAAATTCTGCCAGGCTGGTCTGTAACAGCTGAATATACATTTGATAGAAAAGATGTAAATTATGATTTTTATTCAGGATCGTTTAAATATGCAGACTGTCAATTGGCTGTTAAAAGCTCAATAGAAGCTGGTCAGGATTATTATAAACTGCAAGATGAACAAACAAGATATAATGCTTTTAACTTGTATTCTAATTTTGAAAAGAAATGGGGCAAGCATAGCTTTAAAGCAATGGTTGGCTTTAATCAGGAAAGCTCATATTATAAGCTTTTTATGGGACAGGTAAAAGGTCAGACAGCTCCATCTGTACCTTCGTTTGAAGGTGGTAGTGGTGAAAAATTATTACAGGATAGCTATTCAGAGTACGCAATTCGTAGTGGCTTTGCGAGGTTGAATTATTCATTTAATGATAGATATCTTTTGGAGTTAAACGGCAGATATGATGGCTCATCAAAATTTCCTAAGAATTCACGTTTTGGATTTTTCCCATCTGTATCTTTAGGCTGGAGAATGGGGCAGGAAAAATTTATGAACTGGTCGAAAAGCTGGCTGGATGATTTTAAACTCCGGGCATCATATGGTTCAATAGGTAATCAGAGCATAGATCCATATAGTTATACACCAGCTATGAATGTTGGTTTAGATACAGTTTGGCTGGATGGAAACGATAAAGTTAGTGTCATATCTTTGCCGGGATTAGTAAGTAGTACATTTACTTGGGAAACTGTAAACTCTTTTAATGTAGGATTTGATGTTAGTGCATTTAATAATAGGTTACAGATTGTATTTGACTGGTTTAAAAGAAAGACAACTGGAATGTTGTCTGAAGGAATAGAAATACCCTCTGTTGTAGGCGCTGGTGCACCTTTGCAAAATATTGCAGACTTATCAAGTAAAGGATGGGAAATTAATCTTTCATGGAGAGACAGAATCGGAAATTTCTCGTATAATATCGGCTTTAATATTTATGATAGCAGAGCCTTTATTGATAAGTTCAATAATGAGTCAGGTTTTGTGGATAGTAATTATGTAGGAAAGGAACTAGGTGAATATTGGGGGTATGTATCTGACGGATACTATACAATTGATGATTTTGTATTGGAAGATGCCCAGAAAGGTGTATGGACTTTAAAAGATAATGTAGTATCAATTCAAGGAGTAGTACCTCAACCTGGTGATGAAAAATTTAAGGATTTGGATGGTGATAATATAATTTCACCGGCAAGTAGTACTTTGAGTGATTCGGGTGACAGAAAAGTTATAGGAAGCAAGACGCCGCGTTATCAGTTTGGAGCAAATATTGGAGTTGGTTACAAAGGACTTAGTCTGGATGTGAGACTTCAAGGTGTTGGTAAGAGAGATTATGTCTTAGGTGGGGCAGCATTATTCCCGTTTGCTGGGTCTTCTGCTTCGGATGCGGTGTTCCAGCCTTTATTCTACAATCAGACAGATTATTGGTCTGCAGTTAGCTATGATCCTAATGATCCTGATTTTATGAAGGCAAAGAATCCAAATGCGAAATTATTCCGTATATATGATCAAGGCAATAATGTGACTTCTAATACAAGAGCAAGTGACAAATATATACAGAATGCAGCATATTTAAGAGTTAAAAATATCACTTTGGCATATAGCTTCCCTAAAAACTGGGTACAAAAGGCTTTTATGAAAGATGCAAAGATATATTTAAGTATAGAGAATCCTTTCACCTTCTCTTCTTTGCCAAAGGGATATGACCCAGAAGGTAATGAATATAATGAGATTGTATGGAATTATCCATATTATAGGACAATTTCATTAGGTGCCAATATTACATTTTAATCAATTTTTAAGACGATTATTAATATGAAAAAGATATTATTAGCAGGAGTTTTAGGTATTGGACTTTTTTCAGCATGTAATGATAATTATCTGGAAAAATATCCGCTTACATCATTGACGGAACAAAATGCTTTTTTGGACTATAGCAACTATAAAGCTTACATGTATCCGTGTTACGAACTATTTACCAATACAACAATTCAAACTAATTTTAAGGAGAACAGCTTAAACTCGCAAAGATATGGAGATTGGTATGCTGGTCTTGTGACAATTCGTGATAATGAATTTAATCCGTATGCATACCAGACCATTACTCAAACAACTTCAGGAGGAGGTTGGGATTTTTCATATATTAGACGCATAAATATTATGCTTAGCCATTTGGGGGATGGAGTGTTAAATCAGAAAGAGGCGGCTCATTGGCGATCTGTAGGTTTCTTTTTTTCTGCTTGGTGGTATATGGAATTAATAGATCGATTTGGTGATGTTCCTTGGGTTAATACAGTATTGAATGAAACTTCTCCTGAAATGTATGCAGAAAGAACGCCAAGAGCAGAAGTTGCAGATAGTATTATTGCCAGATTGGAGTATGCTGCTGAAAATTTAGGTGATTTTAATGATGGAGATAATACTATCACTGTCGATGTTATAAAAGCTGCGTTGTCAAGATTCTTACTTCGTGAAGGGACATGGGCAAAATATCATGGACTGGATGAACCTTATGAAGAATATTTGAGAAAATGTTTGGCTGTATCACAGGAACTGATGACCAAGTATCCAACGTTATATTATGGTGGCGGTACTGAGTCTGAAGATGCTGCTGGATATGGAGAATTATGGACTACTGAGAACTTGAATAATATTCCAGGGGTCATTTTCTATAAGCAATATTTGGATGGACTTCTTATGCATCGAGGAAATGATTTTGAACATATTGCGGCACATAGTGTGGATGTACCACAGTATACTGTCGATATGTTTTTGATGAAAAACGGATATCCAATCAACAATCCAAATTCGGGATATAAAGGAGGAAAAGGTAAAGATATGTGGGATACTTTTGAAAGTAGAGATCCAAGATTGTATCAGAATATTCAGCCTCCATACGTTGTCGCTGCTAATACTACAGGAGCTTCAGATTATGTCACTACATTCCCAACATGGCAGTTCTTAAAAGAAGGTGATATAAATGAAGGGCATACCGTTACGGCAGATGAAGCTGTAAAATACAGAAAATACATTGATTACATGGGAATCAATGATAAGTGTTTAAGAGGTGGAAGTTTTGGCGGTCAAGGAATGAAAAGATGCCCAGGACAAAATTGGGGGGCATCATTAACTCCAAGCAGTCCTAATCTTACGACTGATTCACGTGTGGCATATATGTGTTCAAGAACTGGCTATTATACATGGAAACATTATGATATGTGGGAGTTTTCGACGGGATCTAGTGCATATTGTACATCAGATAAGCCGATATTTAAAATAGAAGAAATTCTTTTGAATTATGCGGAAGCTGCTTGGGAGCTTGGATTATTTGATCAAACAGTTGCTGATAAAACAATAAATTTGCTTCGTGATAGAGCTGGTGTGTCACCTATGAATGTTTCAATGATTACTTCAGATTTTGATCCTATGAGAGATAAAGGAAATGCTCCTTGGTGGACAGGTAAAGGTGGTAAATTTGGAAATTATGAAGTGGATCCAGTTTTATGGGAAATAAGGCGCGAAAGACAAATAGAATTGTTTGGAGAAGGTTTTGGCTTTTATGATATTAGAAGATGGGCTAAAGCTGCCTACTATGTTAACAGGCAGCCTTGTGGAATGTGGATTGAAGCCAATGATAATCCTTATGGTACTAAAGCAAGTAAATATTCAGGAAACTTTGTTGACTATGAAACAATTATGACTGTAGGTCAGGCTTCTGGTGAAAATAATAATGTGGGTAGCGGATGGATATATACATATCCTAGTCCATTGACTAAAGGTGGATGGTTGGATACCTATTATTTGATGATGGTTCCTACTAACGAAATCGTTCTGAATCCAAAACTTACGCAGAATCCAGGATATAATGAATTGTTTGGTTTGAATTAATAATTATTGAGTATTAGGAAGGGAGGTAAATTGAATTTTGTTGCTGTCGATTCATTTACCTCCTTTTTATTAATATGAAAATTAAATCAGTTATACTATGAATAAAATATCGATTTTTTCAGGAGCACTTTTGGCTTCAATTTCATCTGTGTGTGCATCTTCTCAGCAAAAGCCTAATATCATTTTTATTCTTTGTGATGACATGGGATATGGTGATTTAGGATGTTACGGTCAGAAATATATAAGTACGCCTAATATAGACCGTATGGCTCAAGAAGGAATGAGATTTACTCAAGCTTATGCAGGTAGTCCGGTGAGTGCACCTTCGCGTGCTACTATTATGACAGGACAGCATTCTGGACATTCTCATGTACGTGGAAACAAAGAATATTGGATTAATGTTCCGTTAATGAAGTATGGGGCGAATGATGAATATACGGTTGTCGGTCAGGAACCATACGATCCGAATCATATCATTCTTCCTGAAATAATGAAAAAAAACGGGTATACTACAGGAATGTTTGGCAAATGGGCCGGTGGTTATGAAGGTTCTTGCTCTACGCCAGACAAGCGTGGTATTGATGAGTACTACGGGTTTATCTGTCAGTTTCAGGCTCACCTCTATTATCCAAACTTTTTGAATAGGTATAGCAAGTCGAAAGGAGATACTGCTACCATACGTATCACGATGGATGAAAATATCAAATATCCGATGTTTGGTGATGATTATAAGAAACGTTCTCAGTATTCTGCAGATTTGATTCATCAGGAAGCATTGAAATGGATAGATTCTCAGGATGGTAACCAGCCTTTTTATGGATTTTTTACCTACACGCTTCCTCATGCTGAACTGGTTCAACCCAATGATTCTATATTGGAACATTATAAGAAAAAATTTTTCCATGATAAGACCTGGGGTGGATCTGAGGATGGCAGATACAATCCGTCAGTACATACACATGCAGAATTTGCCGGTATGATAACCCGTTTGGATACATACGTCGGTGAAATACTTGCGAAACTAAAAGAAAAAGGGCTGGATGAAAACACAATAGTAATATTTAGTAGTGATAATGGCCCTCATGAAGAGGGAGGGGCTGACCCTGAATTTTTTGGTCGTGACGGAAAATTGCGTGGCTTGAAGCGCCAGTGTTATGAAGGTGGTATACGAATCCCGTTTATCGTGCGTTGGCCGGGGAAAGTGAAAGCTGGTACCGTGAATGATCATCAGCTTGCTTTTTATGATATTATGCCTACTTTTTGTGAACTTATTGGTGACAGGAGATTCCCTAAAAAATACATCAACAAGAAGCTTAAAGGTGATTGCTTTGATGGTGTTTCTTTTGCTTCTACGTTGTTAGGTGATGATACAAGTCAGAAAAAGCATGATTATCTTTATTGGGAATTTCATGAAACAGATCAGATGGCTGTACGGATGGGAGATTGGAAACTTGTAGTTAAGAAGGGTGTTTCTCATCTGTATAATTTAGCTGACGATATTCATGAGGACAATGATATTTCTACCAATCATCCAGAAATAGTAAAGCAAATGATAGAGATAATAAAGAAAGAACATAAGGAAAGTGATTTTTTTAAGGTGACTTTGCCATTATGAAAAAGAATACATTATTCCTTTTTGTTTTTTGATGTTACCATTCCTATACATTCTTGATATAAAGAGCTGGATATTTATTATGATTCTTAGTCTGAACGATAAATTTTCATGATAAGTTTTCTTATATGCTAAGCTAAAGAGAAAATGGTATTTATGGATATGTTACTTTTCTGTGACAAGTTTACCTTCAAATAGAATCTGCTTTATGAATTGAGCTCATTCTGGTATATT
>CAMFND010000114.1 GCA_945965395.1 uncultured Bacteroides sp. | reverse complement strand
TATCTTTGCCATATGTATAAATCTTTATGCTTAAAGATACAAAATCTTTAGGTAATAACAAAGCCCCAGCTTGTGAAAGTCGGGGCTTTGTGCTAAAAAAGAAGGTGTGCTTTTTGACACACCTTCTTTTTTATATCCTGTCTTGGACAAGGCCTTTTTTAGTTTCGCATGTATTTCTTCATACCCTCGGTAGAGTAAGTCTGCAATTTCCCGTCTTTGTCCGAGTAGATGAAATAGGCATCCAGCTCAGGATGGGCACTACAGATGGCCTTGGCTGAATCCAGTCCCAGTACCATGAAGGCAGTGGCGTAGGCATCGGCTGTGGCACAGTCCTTGGCGATGACGGTAGATGAAAGAATATTGTGCTGTACCGGATATCCTGTGCGAGGGTCGATGGTATGTGCATACTTCTTTCCGTCTTTGTAATAGAAGTTGCGGTAGTTGCCCGAAGTAGCCATACCGGCATTGGTAATTTCTAACACGGTCTGCAGTTCCTGATTGACAGACAAAGAGTCGTCAATAGGTTTGTTCACGCCGATACGCCAGGTTTCCATTTTGCTGTTCTGTCCTTTCAGTACCAGTTCTCCACCAATGTCAATCATGTAGTTCTTGATACCTTTGCGGTCGAACAACCGTGCCACACAGTCCACACCAAACCCTTTGGCGATAGAGCTGAAGTCGAGCATCATGCGCGGGTCGGCTTTAACTACTTCTCCTTCTGCATTAAGCTGTACTTTGTCGATACCTACAAACTGGCGCAGGCTGTCGATGGTCAGTGAATCAGGAAACTGAGAGTGCTTGAAGCCGAATCCCCAGGCGTTGACTAACGGAGCCACGGTTACATCGTAAGCCTTTCCGGTTTCGTTGGAGATTTCTTTGGCCATATTGAATACATACACAAACAGGCTGTCGGCATGCATGTCTGTATTGTGGTTGATGTGGGTAATGACCGACTGCTTGTTGAACGGCGACAAAGAGTTGTCTACTTTCTGCAGTTCTTTCTCAATCTCTTCTTTCAGGTTTTCGGATGACTGGTAAGTAATTTTATAGACCGTACCGAATACCAGTCCCTGGTCGGTCTGGTAAGGAGATTGTTTTCTCAGAATCAGTACCGTTCCTACGATGAGCAGCACAAGAAACGGCAACTGCCATTTTAAGTTGTTTTTGTTCATGATTTTATTGCAAGAATAAATGTTCTACTAATATTTTGATACCGATGCCAATCAGTACCAGTCCGCCGAAGATTTCCACCCGCAGGTGAAAACGCTTGCCGAAGAATACGCCGATGAGGCTTCCTGCCAGCGAGAGTACGAAAGAAGCAATTCCAATACTGGTCAGAGGCATCCAAAGACTTTCCAGTTGTTTGAATCCGGCAAAGGCAAACGAGATACCGATGGCCAATGCATCAATACTGGTGGCTACAGCCAATGCCAGTGTCACTTTCAGGCTGGTAGGATTGAAGGAAGCAGTCTCTTCTTCTTTAAACTGCGCCCGTATCATGCGGATACCTAAAAAAGCCAATAGGGCAAACGCAATCCAATGGTCGTAGGCTTCAATCAGATGCTGGAAACGGCTGGCGCCTAACCATCCCAAGAAGGGCATCAGTGCCTGAAAGAGCCCAAAGAAAAAAGCCATTCGTAAAAATGTGCCCCATTGAATACGGTGCAGAATAATTCCGCTGGTTACGGATACGGTGAAACAGTCGATAGCCAGACTGACGGACAATAAGATGGTTTCAATTAAATTCATGTGAATCAGAAGGGTAAGTTGTAAATGAGATTATACGTCAAGTTAAAGCTGCTTCCGGCATTTTTTCCGAATCCGGGCACATACCATGGAATGGAATTGTCATGACCTTCCACGTTCATTCTCATTTTATATCTTACGCTCCAGCCCATGCAGAAACCTTTGTATATTTTCACTTTAAGTCCGAGCACTCCTTCCAGCCAGCTGGCACTGCTCTTCATACCGGAATATGCAAACGGATAGGAGACTTCTCCGCCATAGTTGGGGTCGGTCATGCTGGGGCCGTCCACATCATAGCTGAATGAACTCATACCGTAGCGAAGTCCAACATACAAATAGCCCGGGAGATGTGTCTTTTTGTAAAACACATTATAGTCCATTCCGATACGGAAATAAGGAGCGGAAGTCTTGTAGTGCAGGTTGTTTCCGTCATTTATGGCATCTGCCTTTCCGTATCCCACTTCAATGACGGGAAGAAAGCGATTTTTCAAGTTGGCTTGTACGGCAATTTCACTGTTCAGGATGTCGCTGCCTAACAGGTAACTTCCCAGTCCGGCAATTTCCACTCCTATGCTCGTGCCCTGATAGAACGGAACAGGCTCTGTCTGCTCAGCTTTCTTCTTGTCTTCCTTTTTAATCTCTGCGGGAGTTGCTTTATGTACGCCCGGTTTCTGTGCCTGCAAGGGAGAAAGCAAAAGACAGCTACTCGTTAGTATCAGAAATAGTGAAATATATCTTGAAATTCTCTTTCTCATAATTATCTATGTTCGGATTGGTAATGACAAGCGAATCGAGCATACGGGTAGTAGTTTCCGCACCGGTGACTTCATAAAACATCATGGTACCGCAATCCAGGTTGATAAAATAAGGAATATTGCGGTGGGTGATTGTAAGGACGTCTCGCTGGCGGTTGGCATACTGAAGGATAAACCGGGTTTGTTCTCCGTAGCTGAGCGGCAGGCTGAGCGTACTTGTGTTGGTTGATTTATTGATCAGCGTGTCGTAAATAGTCGTATCAGCGGTTTCCAACTGCCCGATGACCGTCAGTGTATCGGTGTACTGCACAGACCGTCCATATTGGTCTACAAATGCAAACTGGGCATACGCCAGCGCATTAGGCGGACAGTTTTCCACTTCACAAGCAGGGAAAAAGGAAACAACTGCCACCAAGAGGATACCTAATACAATCGGTAGTTTCTTCATTATTCAATTTCTTTCTCGATTTGATAGTTGTTTCTTTCAGGAGAATTGCGTGCAATCAGTTCTCCGATAAATCCGGCCAGGAAAAGCTGGGTTCCTAATATCATGGTGGTTAGTGCCAGGTAGAAATAGGGACTTTCAGTTACCAGGCGATATGGATTGCCGCAATACATGTCATAGAGCTTGGTGGCACCTACCACAATGACAGCGATAAATCCCAGGATGAACATGATGGAACCTAAGAAGCCGAAGATGTGCATCGGTTTCACGCCGAAGGTAGACAAGAACCACAAGGTAAGCAAATCCAGGTAGCCGTTGACGAAACGGTTCAGTCCGAACTTGGTCTTTCCATATTTGCGTGCCTGATGATGTACAATCTTTTCTCCGATACGGTTGAAGCCGGCATTTTTAGCCAGGTAGGGAATGTAGCGATGCATTTCACCGTACACCTCAATGTTTTTCACTACGTCCCGGCGATAGGCTTTCAGTCCGCAGTTGAAGTCGTGCAGATTATGTATTCCCGAAACCGCACGTGCGGTAGCATTGAATAGTTTGGTCGGGATTGTTTTCGACAGCGGGTCATAACGCTTCTGTTTCCATCCGGAAACCAAGTCATAGCCGTCTTCTGTAATCATGCGGTAAAGTTCCGGAATCTCATCCGGACTGTCCTGTAAGTCAGCATCCATGGTGATGATTACATCTCCCTCTGCTTTCTTGAATCCGCAGAATAAGGCAGGTGATTTTCCATAATTACGGCGGAACTTGATGCCTTTTACTTCTTTTGACTTACGGCTAAGTTCTTCGATGACCTGCCAGGAGTGGTCTGTACTACCATCATTTACAAAGATAACTTCGTAGGTAAAATGATGCTCATGCATTACGCGTTCAATCCAAGCATACAGTTCGGGTAAGGACTCCTCTTCATTATATAGAGGTACGACTACAGATATATCCATATTTATATTGCTAAAGCGATTAGTTTTTCTTTTTCATGACTACCAGACCGGTGGGAATGGCTAACAGGATTCCATAGAAGAAATTCTGCGAAAGCAGCTGAAAGGTCAGTTGCAAAGAACTGAGAGAAGAAATGACATTCAGACTGCCGATAAGTTGTTCTACGGAAATCTTCATGTCGCCGGTTACGGAATCCTTTATAGTTTCCAGTTGGTCCAGATACGTATTCAACAAGTAACCCTGATCAATGAAGCGGAAATACACGTAGTGTGCCAGCGCTGTCAGGATAGAAGCAAAAAGATACATCAGAAAGCAGAAACTGAAAGCCTGAGTGAAAGAAAAATTGCCTTCATGATACTGGTTGCGGTAGCGGCGTGCATAAATGTAGCCTAACACCGGTACAAAGAGGGTCATCAGGATAAACAGGAGCTGAAGCAACGGGATGGAAAAGCCTATGGGGAGGAAGATGAATTTGAAAATCCAGAACAATCCCATGTAAGTTCCAAACCGCATGGCGTATTCCTGCAAGGTTATCGGTCTTTCTGTTGTCATGATAGTTACGTTTGATAATGGTTACAAAAGTAGTCTTTTTCAGTGAGCTGTGGTATATAAAAAGACTGAAAAATCATATTCTTTACCATTTTGGTATATTTTTTTTCATGAAGGTATTGCGTATTCAAAAAAAATGCCTACCTTTGCACCCGCAATCGAGAAACATCGATAAGATGTCTGTCGAGAACATGTTGAAATACGGGTAAGTCCCATACGGCCAGCTCCCTTCGAATCCTCCAGGGCTTGATCGCAGCAAAGGTAGTTGGTTGTAGCGGCGCGATATGGTAAGCTTACCCACCCGCCTCTTTAGCTCAGTTGGCCA
>CAMFND010000113.1 GCA_945965395.1 uncultured Bacteroides sp. | reverse complement strand
GCAAGGTTATGCTCTACCAACTGAGCTATTTCCGCGTTTACGGGTGCAAATGTAGGGAGTTTTGCAATATACTCCAAACTTTTCACCCGTTTTCTTTTTAATTTTATGCAATTATCTTCCTAAAAGTGAGTTTTCAGCTTGAATCACTTTCTCAAAGTTGAAGCCACTCACCACTTGCTGCATCAGTTCTTCAATCTTGTCATTGCACAAGTTACCGATACTTCCGGCATGCGTGTGATGTACGATCTTATCGTGTGAGAAGTTGCCAGCCTCAATGTCCAACCCTACTTTCTTATATGCATCACGGAACGGCATTCCTTCTGAAGCCAGGCGGTTCACCTCTTCCACACTGAACATATACAGGTATTTGTCATCATCCAAAATATGTTCGTTGATTTTGATTTTCTCCATGATGTAAGTAGCCATCTGCAAGCAGTCTTCCAGTTCCTCAAAGGCAGGAAGGAACACTTCCTTGATAATCTGAAGGTCACGGAAATAACCTGAAGGAAGGTTGTTCATAATCATCATAATCTGCTGCGGAAGAGCCTGAATCTTGTTGCATTTGGCACGGGTCAGCTCAAACACGTCGGGATTCTTCTTGTGCGGCATGATGCTGGAACCAGTGGTACATTCATCGGGCAACTTCACGAAGCCGAAGTTCTGACAACTGAACATGCAGGCATCGAACGCCATCTTCGACAGTGTTCCGGCAATGGAAGCCAGCGCAAACGATACGTTGCGTTCCACCTTGCCACGGCCCATCTGGGCATACACCACATTGTAATTCATTGAATCGAATCCCAACAGACGAGTGGTCATCTCACGGTCCAACGGGAAAGAAGAACCATAACCTGCTGCCGAGCCCAATGGATTACGGTTACAAGTCTTATAGGCAGCCTGAAGGAACATCATATCGTCCACCAAACTTTCTGCATAGGCTCCAAACCACAGACCGAAAGAAGAAGGCATGGCAATCTGCAGGTGGGTATATCCCGGCATAAGCACATCCTTGTAACGGTTGCTCTGAGAAATAAGTACATGGAACAAACGTTCTACAGCTTCTGCCACCGATTTCAACTGAGCACGGATAAACAGCTTCAAGTCGACCAGCACCTGGTCATTGCGCGAACGTCCACTGTGGATTTTCTTTCCCACATCCCCCAGACGGCGTGTCAGCATCAGTTCCACCTGTGAATGTACATCCTCTATTCCGTCTTCAATCACAAACTCCCCGCGTTCTACGGAAGCGTATATATTTTTCAGTTCTTCCAGCAAAATCCTCAGTTCGTCCGAAGTCAGCAGGCCGATACTTTCCAGCATGGTGATATGTGCCATCGAACCCAACACGTCGTACTTTGCCAGATACATGTCCATTTCGCGGTCACGTCCCACGGTAAAGCGGTCAATTTCCGCATTTACCTGTACATTTTTTTCCCAAAGTTTTTGAGCCATAATTTCAATTTTTATCTCCGGCATCTGCCGGTCATTTCAATTAATAAGGAAGCATGGCCAGCATGTCAGCCAGTTTCTCCACTCCCTCTTGCAGGGGTTTTGATACCATGGCTTTCATGAACATGTTCACTTCCGCACGGATAGTCACTTTCATTTTAGCCTCTTCCTGTGTTACAGGCAGAATCTGAATCCACAGATTCAAAGGTATGGGCGATTTGTCACCTTCAAACTTGATGCACTTCAAAGGTTCACGCTCAATGATGCGCAATGTAAGACTGATGCCCTGTACTTTCAAGGTAATGGAATCACGGTCGAACGACATATCTTCCAGTTTCCCGTCCAGCTTGTCCTTCACCATATCCAGGCGTTCCCGAACTCCTTCCAGGTTATTCAGGTCGGACAGTTTGTTATATACTCGTTCCTGACTATAAGGAACATGCTTCACATTGCTTTCAAATTGTACAGCCATATTTTTTCAATCTTCAGGAAAATTCTCCCGTCATCGCATAAAAAAATGTCATCTTGAGCAGAGTGGACTCGCTCAGGATGACATCTCCTATTTACAATCCGAGACTGCTTTCCCAGTTACAGAATCTATTATTTCCCAGTCCAGTGAGAAGGATCTTGTCTCCATGCCTGCAGCACAGGGATATCCTCTTCATTGATATAATCGGTCTTCAAAGCTGCTTCCAGCACCGCATTGTAGTTGGTCAATGTAACCAATTCTACTTTTGCTTTCTTGAAGGCTTCTACTGATACATCGAAACCGTAAGTGAAAGAAGCAATCATTCCAATTACTTCACAACCGTCGCGACGGATAGCTTCTACCGCTTTCAAACTGCTTCCACCGGTTGAAATCAGGTCTTCTACTACAACCACTTTCATACCCGGACGCAATTCACCTTCAATCAAATTTTCCAAGCCATGGTCTTTCGGGCTTGAACGAACATATACGAACGGCAAGTTCAACTCTTCTGCCACCAGCGCACCCTGTGCAATCGCACCTGTAGCTACACCTGCGATGGCGTCTACTTCACCGAATTTTTCAAGAATAACACGACAAATTTCTAACTTTACGAAGTTACGAAGTGCAGGATATGACAACGTCTTACGATTGTCACAATAAATCGGCGATTTCCAACCTGATGCCCAAGTAAACGGGTTAGCCGGCTGAATCTTCACAGCCTTCACCTTCAGCAACTTTTCTGCAAATAATCTTTCCAAAGCTTTCATAACTTTTTAATTCTCTGATAAATGTTTTTGCAAAATTATAGAAATACATCGGGAATAGAAAATTTAAGAGCATTAATTTTACTAAAACCCGTCAGATTGTTTTATTTCGTCCACGCCAGCGTAACAATGCTGATGCTTATTCCCTCAATATCAGCCAATACATCTGCACAGGCACCTAACGTGGCTCCTGTGGTCAGCACATCATCCACCAGCATCACATGTTTGCCTTGCAGCATACGGGTATCGCCAGCCAGATGAAAAAGATGAGCCGTGTTTTCCTGCCGTTCCAGCACGGATTTATGGGTCTGGGTCTGGTTGTTTCGCACCCGACAGAGCAAACCGTCGCACACCGGAATGCCCGTCTGCTCAGAAATTTCCTCTGCCAGCAGGCGACTCTGGTTATATCCCCTGGTACGCAGACGGTCGGGGTGCAAGGGAACCGGCAACAAATAATCTACTCCCTCAAAGAAACCCGTCGGGAGCAGTTCATGCGCCAGCATCTCTCCCATCTGCCTGCAGACTTTCTGGCGGCCATAGTATTTCATGCCGGCCAATATATGGGCAACTTTCCCTCCACGGGCATAATAAAACAAAGCCGACGCCCGCTGTATCGGGAAACGACCCCAGAAAATCTTTTCCATTTCATTGCCCGGTGTATTTCCTAAATGCGCATGAGGAAGCTGTGACAAGCAATCACAACAAATGGCCTGTTCGGAGACCTGCAACTTCCGTCCGCAAGCCATGCAGAGACGGGGAAACAGAAAATCCCGGATGTCAGTCAAAATATTCATCCGGCTCTACCTGATTGACAAAACGACGTACTTCTTCCAGCGTAAAGCCCCGACCTACGGCAAAGCGAATCAGCTTCATGCTCCGTTCATAGTCATTGGCAGCTTTTATCCCTTTCATTTTCTGCTTTAGCATCTTCTTCAGGATTCCGTCGTATTCTTCGGTATCAATTTCCTCCAGTCCGGCACGGATGTCTTCGTCCGACAGGCGTTTCATACGGAGCATCTGTGCAATCTTCATCCGCCCCCACTGATTGAAACGGTACTTGTCGCGCACATAAAACCGGCAAAAACGAGCCGCATCCAAGTAGCGCTCCTTCTGCAAATGAGCCATAATCCGTTCTGTCACTTCCTCCGAAGCCCCCCACTTGCGAATTTTCTCCTCCACGTCCGACGGGCAACGCTCCACCGACGAGCAATACACTTCGGCCTTACTCTTTATCTCTGCTTCACTATATTCTTTCATGGTCTGATTGCTTTTATCATCCGGTCGTTTCCCGACAAATCTTTCCGTAATTCAATCTGACGGTATCCAAGTTCCTCCAGCATCCGCACAGTCTCGACCCCGTAAGCACGGTTGATTTCAAAATACAATGCTCCTCCTTCCGAAAGCCAGTCAAGTCCTTTCCAGGCTATCCTCCGGTAAAACCGCAACGGGTCCGAATCGGGTACAAACAAGGCCAGTTCAGGCTCCCAGTCGAGTACATTCGCCTCCATATCCGTCCGCTCGCTTTCCGTAATGTAAGGAGGGTTACTCACCAGCACGTCTACCTGACATTCAGGAAGTTCCTCTTTCAGAATATCGGCACAGAACAGAGTCACCTTGTCTCCATAACGCTTTATATTCATAGCCGCAATGCGCAAAGCCTCAGCCGACACATCGCACGAAGAAACCTGCGCTTCCGGCAACAGCTGCGCCAATGACACGGGAATGCAGCCGCTTCCAGTGCCAATATCCAAAATACGCACCTGACCTGCCTCCCGATAATCGGAGACAATCCATTCCACCAGCTCTTCCGTTTCCGGACGAGGAATCAGTACCCCTTGTTCCACATGAAAAGACATTCCACAAAAAGAGGCTTCCTGCAAAATATACTGAAGGGGTTCCCGCTGCTTCAAGCGCCGAAGAATATCCTCCAGTTCCTCCCACTCTTTCGTGGAAAAATTCATATCTTTGCCTGTATAAAGTTCAAGAGTAGAGAGATGCAGAATATCCGAAGATATCCACTTTGCCATGGCTGAAGCCTCTTCTTCTGCATAAAAAGGACTCAGCTCTTTTTTGATATGTACATAAACCGGATGCATAGTTGCAAAAGTAACGATAAAAAACGAAGAATATGACGATAGACGAAAAATATATGCGGCGCTGCATACAACTGGCCCGAAACGGTATCTGCCATGCAGCTCCCAACCCCATGGTGGGGGCCGTCATTGTACGCGACGGAAAAATCATCGGTGAAGGTTATCACGTGCGGTGCGGGGAAGGACATGCCGAAGTGAATGCCATCGCCTCAGTCAAAGATGAAAGCCTGCTGAAGGATGCCACCATTTATGTAAGCTTAGAACCCTGTTCTCATTACGGGAAAACCCCTCCCTGTGCCGACTTAATCATACGGAAAGGAATTCCGAGAGTCGTAGTAGGCTGTGTGGATCCGTTTTCTTTGGTAGCCGGAAGAGGAATCCAGAAGTTGCGGGATGCCGGTATTGAAGTGACGGTCGGTGTACTGGAAAAAGAATGCCGGGAGCTGATTCGTGCTTTCGTGACATTCAACCTGAAAAAGCGTCCTTATATCACCCTGAAATGGGCACAGTCGGCCGACGGTTTTCTGGACATCCGGCGTGAAGACGGAAACGCGGTACGCCTTTCCACTCCTCTCTCCACCTTGGCGGTTCACAAGATGCGGGCCGAACAGAAAGCCATCCTCGTAGGACGACGCACAGCCCTGCTCGACAACCCGTCGCTCACGGTACGCGAATGGTACGGACAGAACCCGCTCCGGCTGGTCATCGACCGACAGCTGACTTTGCCGCCTCATCTGCACCTGTTCGACGGCAGCACTCCTACCCTCGTCTTTACGGAAAAAGAAAAGGCCGCTACCCAGAACCTCACTTACGTGACACTGGATTTCGGCCAGAATATTCTCCCGCAAATCATGCAGGTGCTTTATGAGCAAAAAATACAAACATTACTGGTAGAAGGCGGAAGCCAGACGCTCCAGGCTTTTCTGGAACAAGAGCTATGGGACGAAGCATTCATAGAACATGCCCGCGTGACCTTGCACGACGGCATCCCTGCTCCCCTCCTTCCGCACGGACAAGAAAGCCGTTTCTTTTTCCGTGACGGCGCACTGATTCAGCACTGCCGCCACGCAGAATAAATTTAGAAACGGCAGCTGATGCCTGCCATAAAATGCAGACCTTCCACCGGATAACCTGCTTCAGTAGCGTATACCTTATTGAGCAGGTTATTCAGGCGGCCAAACACGTTGATGCGGTTCAGCAACTCATACTCTGCTCCTACAGACAGGTTATTGATGGCATCCGCACGCCCCAAATCACCCATTTTCTGACGACGTTCGTAGTTGTAGTTCAACAGGGCATGGCAATTCTTGACCACCTTGGCACGCACACTGAAATCGGCCTTCAATTCGGGCTTCAACTGTAACAAACCTTCGTTTCCTTCCGTCACATTCCAGCTATAATACGTACCGTTTACAGAAAAGTCTACCCAGTCACGGTAGGCATAGCTCACAGAAACGCCTCCATAACCGACTTTTCCCTTATCCTGCAGGATACCTGTATAGAACACATTCTGCTCATCCGTATAGAATCCTCCCGGTACGGCAAACAGTTCATTCTTGGTAATACGGTAACCTCCGTAGACTTCAAAACCTAATCCGATAACCGGAGAAGCCTTCAAACCGATTTTCGCATCCAGCGGTGTATAGGACGTACGCATCTGCTGTGCAATCGTCCAATAAGGTGAGAAGTCATTCAACCGGCGGAAATCATTCAGACGTGTTCCGCCCAATACATTGAGGTAAGCCACATACGTATCGGCGAACGTATATTCCAGTTTGACATCCGGTGCAGCTTTCAGTCCGCTGCCATAAGCCGTCTGCAAATCCACATGGGCCCCCACCCGCAACTTCACGGATTCGCCCTGATAGGTGTAATACGGATTCAGTTGTAACAGCGTATAATCCTGCTGCGACACATCGTGAATCAGGTTGTCCATCTCCAGACCGACGCCCACCTGCTGTTCCTCATTGATATTACCAGCCATGAAACCTTCGGTATGGAAAATATTTTCAGAACCATACTCCATGTAATAATTATCATAGCGCAAGCTGAAGCTACGCAAGCCGGTCTGGAAAGCAAACTGTATAGGTAAGTCCTTGTCGCGAGACACCACTCCTACATACCCTTCACCCAACGTATAACGCTGTGTGGTAGGCCAGTTCTCCACCCCTTCATTCATAGACGGCATATAATTAAATACCTGCGAAGCAAAGGCACCTCCTAATTTCAGCGCCACCTTCCGGAAATCATGCCGGTAGTCCAGTGACACATCCGTACGGTAAAAACGCGATTTCCACTCCTCTCCTTCCATAAAATGCGGAATATCCCCGTTCAGCCCGTATAAAGAAGCCATAATTCCCAGACGGCCTTTCGAAGAAATATCCCAAAGATAACTTCCTTTCACATCCACATTGTTCAGCGTACCGTAAGCCGCACGGACATAGCCCCTGTCGGCTCCCTTCTGAGCCAGTTCTCTGGACATCGCCTCCATAGGAGTGGCTTTCCAGGCTCCCAACGGACGCAAATCCGTCGCATAATTAATGGCCTGTTTCGGAGCCGCCGGCTCCTCCACCTCGGGCATGACATTCACCTTAAAGGCATCCATCACCTCGGGGTTGTACTGATTTTCCACTACCACCGTCCGGTTCAGTGTAGAATCTTTCTCCCCTCCATTCTGCGCACATACCGTAGCTGCGGGCCACAGACCGGCGCAAACCAATATCGTACTTATGTATTTCATCTTACTTTACACTTTTAAGTTTTTCCAGGCGACTTTCAATCATTCCGGCGATGTCATCATCGGCCTGATAATTCTGCTGCAAAGACAACAAATACTGTTTAGCCTCCATCTTGCGGTCCAGCTTCACGTACACATCCGACAGCAGGACAAAGCTTCTTGCCAGCCAGTACGCATGCGGTGTGCTGACTTCGATGTATTCCAGCACTTCCTTCTCCGCCTTGGCAGTTTCTCCCTCATCGAAGTAAGTCTGTGCCACCAGGTATTTGGCTTCTGCCCCGTACACATTACGCGTATCCTTGGCCAGTTCGGTCAAGTCGGCCAGTGCAGCCTTCTTCTGTCCTTCTGCCAACAACGCCTTGGCACGGAAATACAACGCCTCGCTACGTACCTCCGGCGTCAGCTTGCTCTGCTTGAGCAGTGCCGAAGCAGTCGTTACGGTTTCAGCCCGGTCGCCCAACGCACAAGCGCTTCGCAGAGCACCCACTTCAGCCTGCAGACGCTCTTCCTGCACAGCCGAGCGGTCGGCCAAACGCTTGTAGAGGTTCAATGCCTTGGCATATTCCTTCTGGTTGTAAGCCATATCGGCACAAAGCGCCAAAGCCTTTCCTTCATACTTGCTTCCAGAAAAGCGCAACACTTCTTCCAGACGGGCTGACGCTGCCGCATAATCCTTCTGGTTATAATCAATCAAACCTAAATAATAAGACGCATCTACACTGAAAGCTCCTTGCGGGAACGACTGAAGATAGCGGGTCAGACTGGTCTTCGCTCCGGCAATATCCCCACGCATGTAAGCACGTTCGGCCGCCGTATACGTCAAAGAGTCGCGTTCGCTCACGTTGAAGGTCGCACCGCCCGGCACCGTAGACGCAAATGCCATATAGTCATCCACTTTATTCAAATCCACATAGATGGACTTCAAGTCACGCTGTGCCAAGCGCGCCTCCGCACTACCCGGATACTTCGTAATGACCTGCTTGTAAGCTGCAATGGCTTCCTCGTAGCGGTCGTTCTGATAATAAAGCAGACCTATTTCATTGGCCGCCTTACGTGAAAGTTCGCTTTCCGGATAACGCTGGACCAGCAACGAATAGCGCTTGATAGCATTCTCACTATCCTCCATCTGCACAAAGGCACGTCCCTGCTCATACAAAGCATCGTCCAGATAAGCCGACGACGGATAATCCGTAATCAATTTGTTGAGCACCTGAATCTTTCCGGCATAATCACGCTGCAGTCCTTTCACAATACCTTCCTGGAACAACGAATAATCTCCCAGCGAAGGAGAAGTGACGACAGCCTGCGCATATTGCTGGCGAGCTTCTTCAAAACGGCGCTCATAAAAATAGCAGTCACCGATACGGTTATACGCGTCGCCTGCTACAGAAGCCTCCTGCGTCCGTCCGTTCTGCACACAACGGACAAACCAGTCACGTGCGGAATTATATTGTTTCTGCTTGAACAGGCTGTATCCCAAACAGTAAAGAGCCAGTCCGTACTCCTGTGAATTCTTGTCGGTAGCAAACTCCAGATACAGCCGCATGTCATTGGCAGCCTCCGGATAACGCTCCAAACGGTATTTCGATTCTCCACGCCAATAATAAGCATCGGCCTTGGTCTTCTGATTATACTGGCCCAGCTGCAAAGAACGGGTAAAATAATCAATGGCATTCCGATAGTCGGCCTGTGCAAACAACTGTGTTCCCATACGGAAAAGCAGTTTCTGTTTCGCTTCCAAAATACGGGCACTCGGATGTGCGATTTTCTCGATAGAACGCAACGCCACTTCATAGCTGCGGGTGTTCATATACACCTCTACCAGGTAATCGTTCACCTTTTCAGCATATACCGATGACGGATATTCGTTCAGGAAGCGTTCGAACACCGTTACCGACTCGGCAAAAGGAGAATAAGACGTTTCATGAATGCAAAGTGCATAATTGAACAAAGCCTGCTCCTTGATGCTACGGTCGAAGTCCATACGCGAAGCCTGCTCAAACGCCATACGTGCCTGGTTGCGTTCCTTCAACTGCAGTCCGGCCAATCCCATGTGCAGGTAAGCATTCTGAGCCAGCGCATCCTGCGCACCGGTTGCCTCACCCAAACGCGACAACGCCTTGGAATAGACTCCCGTATTAAAATAACTCATACCCAACTTATACATGGCCAAACGAGCGGGCACCTCCTCCGCTTCGTGGTAGCGTTCCAGCGACTGGATGGCAGCCGCATAGTCTTTCTGTCCGTAAGCCGCCTCACCGGAGATACGGTTCATCTGAGCCGCATGCTTCTCTTCCGGATACAAAGCCAGATAAGCATCTGTCACCTTTCGGGCCTGTGCATAATTTCCCTGAATCAGGTAAATGTCGGCAATATAATAAGGTGCCAGTTTCTGGAACTTCCGGTCATCCTGCACCTCACGGAATCCCTGCAAGGCGGTATCATATTTCTGCTGTACGTAATCAATATAAGCCAAGTTGTACACCGCATCGTTATGGAAGTCCTTACTCGTCTCTTTCAACACAGCGAACCAGAAAGCCGCATCCTGCAATTTACCGACTTTCAGGTACGACGTACCCATACGCAGGGCACTGGCATCGCGTTCTTCATCGGATAAAAGAGAAATGTCACAACCTTTCAGCGTAGCAATGGTTTCCATGTATTTCTCTTCCGAAAAATAGCTGGCTCCTATCAGTGCCTGTACCCGATTGCGGTAACGCGACTCCGGATGTGCTTCCAGATAATCCGACAGTACTTCACGGCAATCCGGCATTTTCAATTCATAGGCCGTACAAGCCAACATATAGTCCACTTCATCGGCCCAGGCCTTTTCCCCCGCCTGACGGGTATAGCGCACCAAGGTCTGTCGGGCTGCCGCATAATCCTGACGCAAGAACAGCTCCCGTCCCTCGTTGAACAAACGGTCTGCCCCGGTCAGCGGCTCCACCTGCTGCCCGGAAACCGTCAACGGCAAGGCACAACACAGCCCCGCCATCCATATATATTTCTTATATTTACCCATAATCCCTTTTATTTTTTGTTCCGACAGGTTTCCAAAAAGCGTGCGACTCCCTTACGTACAGAGTCGAGCCCGAAATCATCCGGATTCACTTTGTCCAGCGGCATCCACCATGCATCGGCCACATCGTCCATGGCTTTTATCAGATGGTCATCTTCCACCTGACACAAGAAGAACTGGTCGAGTGTATGTACCAGAAAACCGGAGTACAGATACGTGTTGGGCAAGGAAAACAGATATTTCGCTTCCGTCACCACCAGACCCGTTTCCTCTTTTACCTCGCGTGCCACCCCTTCTTCGCCGGTCTCGAACATATCGATAAATCCGCCCGACAAATCCAGCGTGCCCTTGGCAGGTTCCTTTCCCCGCCGGCAAACCAGCAGTTCCCCTTTCCCGTTCAGGATAAAAGCCACCGTAGCCGCACTTGAGTTAAAATAATACACAAACCCGCAGTCCGCACATTTCTTGGACTTCTCATTATGTATTTCAAA
Source organism: uncultured Bacteroides sp. (assembly GCA_945965395.1). GTDB lineage: Bacteria > Bacteroidota > Bacteroidia > Bacteroidales > Bacteroidaceae > Phocaeicola. The sequence goes on along the minus strand of CAMFND010000113.1, from coordinate 16,457 downwards.
ATGAGGAGAACCACATACGGGACAAAACTTAAACAATTCCAATGGATGCATAGTTCTTGAGTTTAATAAATAATAAGTTTTACAAAGATAGTGAAAGGTGAGAGAAGTACGAACGAAAAACATGTTTTTCGGCTCTACTTCCCAACCGCATCCTATCTTCGGGGAATCAAAGATAGTCAAATAGAGCCGAACGACTTACACAATCTACCCACAATTTGTTCTTTCACCAAAAATAATCACGTTTTTTTTGGCAAAATAGCATATAGATAAAAAAGTTTTTCTACATTTGCTTACAATATGATAAAAATAAGAACCATTTAGTAATATGGAAAAAATTGATAAACTTGACAAACAGATTCTGGAAATCATCTCACAGAATGCCAGAATCCCGTTCAAAGATGTTGCAGCAGAATGTGGCGTGTCACGTGCTGCCATTCACCAACGCGTTCAGCGCCTGATTGACCTTGGCGTAATTATCGGTTCAGGTTACCATGTAAATCCCAAGAGCCTGGGATATAGCACCTGCACATACGTAGGAATCAAGCTGGAAAAAGGCTCTATGTACAAGAGCGTAGTGGCAGAACTGAAGAAGATTCCGGAAATCGTGGAATGCCATTTCACCACTGGTCCGTACACCATGCTGACCAAACTATATTCTACCGATAACGAGCATCTGATGGATTTGCTGAACTCCAAGATTCAGGAAATTCCGGGTGTAACCGCTACGGAAACCTTGATTTCACTGGAACAGAGCATCAAGAAAGAAATTCCCATCCGTAAAGACGCTGACGAATAATGGAATGGATTGACAGCCTTCATTGGGAAGGAATCCTTATCGGAATCTGCACATTCCTGATTATCGGTCTGTTTCATCCGGTTGTAGTCAAAGCGGAATATTATTGGGGAACGCGCTGCTGGTGGATTTTTCTACTATTGGGCATCGCCGGCCTTATCGGTTCCGTGCTGGTAAGTCAGATTCTGCTGTCGACCCTGTTGGGAGTTTTCTCATTCTCTTCTTTCTGGACCATCAAGGAGGTCTTCGAACAGCGCGAACGCGTGCTGAAAGGCTGGTTCCCGATGAATCCGAAACGGAAGAAGGAATATGAACAGTAATTATACTTCAAATAAAAATAGAATCAGAAAGAATATTAGATTTTCTTTCTGATTCTATTTTTATTATATAACTCCTAATCTCAAAACATACATATCTACGACCAACATATTATTGTATAATACTCATCTCCAACGCTTCCCCACTATCAGGAACAAGCACATTTAAAATTTGCATTTCCTTGTCATAACTCCATATTACAGCATCAGCAAATATATTTTCCTGGTCATGTAATTTTTCAGGCTTTACTTTTTTTTGTTTTTTCCCAGCAATCACAACTTTCTGAGGAGATTTTTCTACATAAAATCGGAAAATCATATTCCGCTTAGATGGTAACTGGTAGTTACTACCCTCACGTGGGGAAATAGCAATTTCAAACCCTTCAACTGTTGTTTTCACATTAATCGGAGTCTTCAAGAACTCGTCTTTTAAATATCCCAAGTCGGTCCCTTCATCTTCATACAAAAGGAAAGAAGCACTCTGACCTTCTACTGCTGGAAAGACTTCAAATATAACAGGATATTCGGGATGTTCACCAATATAATTCATCACTGGCATAGTAGGAATGATTGATCCTTGCTTTACAAACATTGGGATACATGACAATGGTGCATCCACTGTCAACCACTGTTCTCCCGAGTAAAGCGTCCTTTTATCATTATAGTTCAACCAGTTACCCTCTGGTAAATACAAGTTCTTGGTTTTCGCATTTTTCTTTACGACTGGAGCTATAAGCAATTCTTTACCAAACATAAACTGTGCATCTGTATCAAGTGTTTCCATATCATAAGGATATTCAAGAAACATTGGACGCATAATTGGCAATCCTGCATCATGAGCTTCGCGAGCATACGTATAGATATAAGGAATCAATGAATATTTCAATTCTATAGCTTTTTTCACATTCTGTTCTGCTTCTTCCCCAAAAAGCCATGGTTCAACTGCATTGTTACCTTCATGATGAATACGACTTAACGGATTAAAAGCCCCCATCTGTACCCAACGTGTATAAAGTTCAGCCATTGCTGAATAATCTTTAATATCTCCACAATATCCTGATATATCAGTTGTAGTAAAAGGTATCAAGCCTAATCCTGCAGAAAGTAATACAGGAATCTGATTAGCCATCTGCGCCCATCCCTGCGTTACATCGTCACAGTTTCCACTATCACCAGTCCAACCAAAAGTATAACGCTGCAATCCTGCATAAGCAGCACGAGTCATTTGAAATACACGACGATTGGGATTACGTTTCTCAAACTGCTCCTTCACAACTTTGTCCCAAGTTAACCCATACACATTGTGAATCTCACTATGCATTCCTAAATGATGTTTCATCACCAAACGATCCACATCCTCTTCATTACTCCAAGCAGGCTCACCCATATCTGTCCAAAATCCACTGATACCGTCATTTATAGGCTTTTGCTGATACGCTCCCCACCAATCTGCTACCTCAGGCTTTGTAAAATCCACCACACCACAGTTTCCACCCCATGGCCAAGGCATATCATAAGTTTTGCCTGTTGTTGAATCAGTTACAAAATAACCAAGACTATCAGCCTCCTGCCACTGTTTTTTATTAGATTGAGAAATAACAGGATCTTGTGAAACTACAACCTTAAAACCTTGTGATTTCAAATCTGCCAGCATCTGTTTAGGATTCTCATAATTACCTTTACGCCATTCAAAATCTTGCAAGTTCTGAGTCCAACCAATATCTTGATAAATAATATCGCAAGGAATACCACGCTTTCTATATCCAGTCGCAATCTCCCGTGTTAAATCCTCACGAGTGAGCATTCCACGACATTGAGCAAATCCCAAAGCCCATTTGGGTGGCATAATTGGCTTTCCTGTCAGTCCTATATAATGCCCCATAATTTCCTTATAGTCCTTGCCAAACATGAAATAATATATCATTTCACCACCTGGAGCTTCAAAACTATAATAATCTCGACTCTCTGTTCCAAACTTAAACTCTGTTTTATAAGTATTATCTAAAAATATACCATAACGATAATTACTCATAAAAAACGGAATACTCTTATATAAAGGATCATCAGCTACACCATAGCAAGGCCGATCACTATTCCACATTTTATATGTTTCCCCTCGTCGATCTAATTTACCGGTTTTTTCTCCCAATCCAAAAAAATGCTCATCACGCCTCAGCATTTTATATTCTACCTTCTTTTCACCTTCACAAGTCCGGCCATCACCATAATCACTAAAAATAAGCTTTTGATATTTATCAAAAACCTGGAGTTTCAAGGGGGATTTATTAACGCGTATTCTCAATACAGGTGTAAAAATCTCATAACAAGACGCTTCCTCATTCACATTGACTACTCCCACATCTTCCAGTTCTTCATTAATAACAGCAAACGAAGAATTTAACCGTTGTAATTTCCCGTCTGGAGAGTACCATATCCGAACTACGGATTGCCCACACAATTTCAATTGAAAAGCTGCACCATTATCCAAATGAAATGTTACTTCACGCCCTTGTTGCGAAAATGACTTACAAACAGGCACTGCAGCTTGCACTACGACTGACACAGCTAGCAACAACCATCCAACAATATATCTAAACATAGGCTTATGATTTATAATTATAATTCTCTAACTTTACAATCTATCCAAGACTCAATTAATTTATATCACATAGAGTAAAGTTCTTCATCCTAAAAAAAGAATAAGCACCTCTGTAAATCTAACCTCACAGAGGTGCTAACATCAAAGTTCTAATTAGTTATATCAACCTTTATAATAAATATTATTTTATAGGCGATACAGATAGTTTTTTCAACCCCTTCATTTCGTCTGAATTTGTAACCTCAAATAGACTTACAGCATACCCACCTGCTTCTACCGTATTTATTTTTAGTTTGTTCTTAGAGTTAACAAGTCCTTTTACAATCTGATATGATTGAGGATTTAACTTATAATCAGTATCTTTAGTATCAGCATATATGGTAGCTATATAATTCTTCCCTTTTTCCAAAAAATCAAGTGAAATAACTGATTGATGATTAGCATTACCTGTAGCACTACCAATAAACCAATTATTCGTTCCCTTTTCTTTTCGAGCCACAGTTACATATTTCCCTGGTTCTGCTTCAAGATAAATACTATTATCCCAATCAACCGGTACATCTTTTATAAATTGAAAAGCATCCATAAAACGCTCATAATTTTCTGGAAGATCTGCAGCCATCTGAAGAGGGCTATACATCGTTACATACAATGCTAATTGATTTGCCAATGTAGCATTTACGTGTGAGCTATTATTTGGATTTAATTTGGAAATATTCATTTCAAAAATACCTGGTGTATAATCCATCGGCCCTCCTTGAAGTCTCGTAAAAGGCAAAACTGTCGTATGAAATGTTTTACTGCCACCAAAAGCCTGATACTCCGTTCCACGTGCAGATTCATTTCCAATCAGATTAGGATATGTACGACAAAGTCCTGTAGGACGAACTGCTTCGTGAGCATTCACCATTATTTTATGTTTAGCAGCCTCTACAACACAATACAAATAATGATTATTCATCCACTGCCCATAATGGTGTTCACCATAAGGCAAGATATTTCCCACATACCCACTTTTTACGGCTGTATAGCCATATTTATTCATTAACTGATAAGCCTGTTCAAGATGTCTCTCATAATTACGAGATGAACCAGATGTTTCATGATGCATCATCAATCTTATTCCTTTATCATGTGCGTATCTATTCAACTGTTCAATATCAAAATCAGGATAAGGAGTCACAAAATCAAAAACATAATCTTTTTGATTTCCAAACCAATCTTCCCAACCAACATTCCATCCTTCTACCAACAACTGATCGAATCCATGTTTCGCAGCGAAATCAATATACTTCTTCACATTTCTTGTATTAGCAGGATGATTACCATTAGATTTTACTTTCCGATAATCCGTTTCTCCAAGCTTCACGGACGGAATATCATTAGTATAGCTCCATGGCTTCCCTCCAGCAATCATCTCCCACCATACCCCCATATATTTTACAGGCTTAATCCAAGAAGTATCCTCAATTTTACATGGCTCATTCAAATTCAAAATCAAATGAGATGATAAAATATCACATGCATCATCAGAGACCATAACTGTACGCCATGGAGAATGACATGGAGTTTGTAAACGTCCTTTGAATCCGTCTGCATCAGGAGTAAGCCATGACTCAAATACTAAATTTTTATCATCCAGATTTAAATGCATACATGAATAATCAACCAAAGCTGCTTCATGCAAATTAATATACAACCCCTCATCTGTTTTCATCTGCAATGATGTTTGCACTCCTGTTGGGGAAAATACAGTTTGAGAAGCATTAGAAGTTACCGCATTAGACAATAATGAACGTATTTCTGACAATTTAGATTCTGTATAATCATATTCTTGTGTATCATAATCCCCAGGAATCCACCAAGCCGTATGATCACCAGTCATAGCAAACTGACTATGCTCCTCTTTTATTACAAAATAAACTAAATTTTTTTGCTGGGGAAATTCATAACGAAATCCAACCCCATCATCATATACCCGAAAACGAATATTCATATAACGATCTGTTGATGGCTGCTTCAACTCTGCAAGAAGTTCATTATAATGATTACGTATTTCTTTGACCTCACCCCATACAGGCTGCCAAGTTTCATCAAAAGTAGATGTAGTAGCATTAAGTTGTTCAAAGCCATCCATCAAATTCTTTCCATCACGTAATTCCAGACCTAATCTACTTTCTTTAATTACAGGTTTACCTTTGTAATCTACTTTATAAGTAGGTATCCCATTCTTTAACTGGAAATCAATTGAAACGATTCCATTAGGTGATGTTACCACATCAGCATCAACATTTAATGCTGAAAATAATAATGCAGATATAATTAATTTTAGCTTCATACTGTTTTTTATTCTTATTTATATTCAACAACCAACATGTTCCAATATTTTAATGAAGGCAAAGTAAACTCTAAACGGTTCCCATTTACCTTAAATGCAATTGGGATTACGGCTCCTCCGGCATAATCAGGTGATGCCATCCAAAGACCTTTCACAGAACGTGAAGGACAAATACTAAAGGAAGGGTTTTCAATTGTATTTGGTTCCGGCATAGTTCCATAATCATCACGCCATTCATCACTATCAGCTTGTGATAAATTCAACAAATGAATAACATCCTGATTTTCCAGACTACGCCCTATCGTACATAACTTTCCTTTAACCGGTGGCCAGGATTGCACCTCAAATTTACCGTCAACAGATACAATATCGACATTAGTTGTCAATGAACCACCATCACGCAGCACATTCTGATAAGCAGTCATAAAATCATAATAATGAATTATATCCTTTTTTAAAGCCTCCGTCATTTTCAAATTGTCATTAGGGAAATACTCCTTGCACAACATGTGAGGACCAAGTTCCAAATGCGAACCTCCCAACGCAAACATCACCGCATCGGTCAACAAGATCCCAGGAGTATTAAATTCACCTACATTTTCAGCCAACCAATAGTTCATATAGGCTGCAAATACGGTATTCAACTGATTGCCAGAGTATTCATTATTCTCATCTATAATTGTTTTCAGATGACTAAATTTCGCCTCAGTACGGTCATTATCTTTACCCCATACCTCATTATACAAAAAATCGACCTTTCCTGTTTGGGCTATCTGTTCTGCGCCATAGCGGCTGACAGCATTCATAATCAACCTCTTATCTGGATGTGCCTGCTTCATTGCCTTTATAAATGACGCATAACCTTGTGGCAAATCAACTTCCTTACCATATACATTAAATACGGTTCCTCTGTTTCCCAACTGGTCTATCTGATAACCATCAAAAGCAAAATGATTATATACGTCTGTATTACGTTGTATCAAATAGTCCTGCCATGCCTTATTCCCCGGATCTGTCAAATAAATATTACTTTTCCAACTATCAGGCAATTCATGGCAATCACGCGTTTTTGCCTTATAATCTTTGAAAAGCCCCCAGCTATCTTTCACACCATCCAAATTCGCATCATCCAAAGCACCAAAACAAAGATTATAAAAAATGGACTTCATCCCCAAAGCATGCTGCACCTCAATATACTTTTCCACAGTTTCCGTATATACATCACGATTGGCAATATCCTTATACACAGGCATAATCTGTCCATCACGAGTACTTCCTAAAGGCCAATGATGCTTATTATGCCAGTCTTGGAATTGTACACCATTAATGTGGCAACGGCTCAAATAAGACATCTCATCCTTTATATCTTCATCCGATTTCTGACCAAACTCTGCCACAAATCCATACCTAGGAAATCGTTTCCAATCGCTAGAAGCATCAACCGCAATTGTTCCGTAAATTATTTCCTTATCATCCGATGATGCATAAATATCAACCATATAACCTGTAAAATCTACAGTTGGAAGAGTCCACGTCCATGACGAACCAGCCAAAGGTTGTTCTTCAATTACTTCATCCAAATGACGATAACGAATTTTTGCGTTCGACGGAATGTCACCTAAAATACCAAAACTTACTGTTTCTCCTGGTGCATAACAAGCTTTATCCGTAAATAAAGAAATACCAGTTCCTTCCTCTATTTTAACAGAAACTTCCCCTCCTTCATATTCCAAATTTGCCATTCCTGCTCCGTCATCGTTCTTACATGCAGTAAAAAGGAGAAAAATTCCTGCCAAGTAAATTATTTTTTTCATGATAAACAATTCTAATTTAATCAATTCTTCTGTACTGAGAGTTTTTCTGTATCTTGATTCAGGGTAATCGTATAGTTTCCCGGATCAGTCACAACCCATTTATTATCTAAGCTTCCATAACCATAATCTGGATTCGTTTTATCAATCCAGTACATATCATATTCACCTGCTTCAAATGTAAGACCATTTTCTACAGCCATAAACCAAGCTCCCATCCAATCAGACTGGTTATCACAGGTAAACTTAATTTCACCTGCTGTCAGATTTCCAGTCCACTGATAAGTATATTCGTCCATCTTTGTCATTGGAGCAGAAGAAGGCAAAGTCCAACCTGCAGGAGTAGCATCACCTATCAAAGAAATTTCCGTATAAGGTTCAAAAGGAGCCATCACCATTTTTTCCTGGCCTGTTGTTATGTCCAAACGAATCTTATAAGCCTTTCCGCATTCTTCTTCTTTCAAAACCCATTTCTGATCTGTACCACCCAATTTTACATTAGTATCCGTATACGGAGCTTTATCTTGAGTTGCCATATACATATTATCCCAACTTCCATCCATGGTTCCAAACTTAAACTCACCATCAGGAGTCCATGTAAATACATCACCATATAAAAATACGAACGGATTCACAGGATCTTGCTTCATCGGTTTAAAAGTCCAATTAGTAAAGCTACCGACAAAATACAAAGTATTAAAAGCTGGAGCCGCTGGAGTACTCTTGACTATATTCAGAGTATTATTCAACAAATCAATCGTAAGCTTATAGGTTCCGGTTTCTGTTACCTGAAATTTCAAGTCATCTACCGTATCATCAACTTTTTGAATAATATTTGTGGTCATACCATCACTTAATATTTGTTCTCCATCAGGAGCACAAACATAAGCAATAGAAGAGAAGTCCATTTGAGTAAAGAACTTAAAATCCTTACCCTCGGTCAATGTTGCAGTAATATTAAAAATACCAGGTTGCTGGTTATCAACCAAACTACACACTCCCATTTGTTCTACATACCATCCACCTTCCGTCGCATCACCACAAATATATAATGTCTCAGAAACCGGTTCATAAGTAGTCACTTTAAAAGAAACAGAAGAATTCTGCTCATAGTCTTCATAACCAACGACCTCTGCAATCACAGTTGCTTCAACTTCCACTGTTTCACCGTATGTCAAACTAATTCCAGCAGCATGCAAATAATCATTTAATTCTCTAACTGTAAAAGCATAAGAAAGTTCCTGATCATTAAATCGCTTATTTAACAATGGTTCTGTTGGTTCAGTACTTCCTTTCTCCCGCAGCTCCAACTTATAATTCAACCGCGCTCCTGTCCCATAATTTGTACCACTAGTCCACTTTAATGTTAGAGCTGTCAAAGCTGCATCATTTTCATTAAGATTAATCACCTCCTTATCAGCAGTCAATGTCAGCACATCATAGCCTTTATTTGTTTCAGCCAAATCCTCTGAACAAGAATTTAACGTAAAAACACAACAAAGCAATACGGATAAATAAAAAAATATATTTTGAACTCTCATAATCTATAAGTTTAAGTTATTAATAACCAGGGTTCTGTACCATCAATGCATTCGCATCCATTTCTACTTGTGGAATAGGTAGTAACATACGGTCTTTAGTTGCATTTACCTTGCCAATAGAATTAAAGAACTTCAAGGCATAATCTCCCCCATCAATACGGATTAAATCAAACCAGCGATGACCTTCAAATGCAAGTTCCATCCGGCGCTCATGAATGATTTTCTCCTTCATTTCCTCCTTATTAGTTGACAGAAAGTCTCCTAATCCGGCGCGACGTCGTACTATATTCAATGGAGTTTGCGCCTGAACCGTTTCACCCAATTCATTCAAAGCCTCCGCCTTCATCAATAATACATCCGCATAACGGTAAGCTATAAAGTTCTGAGGACTTGTCTCTGCATCCTGATATAAATTTAAAGAAATAGGAATAATAAATTTACGCACATTACGCCCAGTCATAAAAGCATAACTTGCCTTATAGGACTTTCCATCAAAATCCGGACATCCTTCATAAAATACGGTAATATCTTTACGTTTATCACCTTCTTCATACGATTCAAAGAATTCATCAGTAGGTTGATTCCACCCATAAGAGCCATAAGTAAATCCAGAGTTACGAGGCCCCATAAATGTTGAACACCAGGATGACTGTCCATCATTTGCCCAAAAACCGCCCGTTCCTGCATTCTCTCCAGAATATTGTATTTCAAAAATAGATTCTGCACTATTCTTATTTTTAATTAAATTCTCATTCCATAAAGAAGCATAATCACAAGCCGCCAAATCATATCCCATCGTAGCGATCTCATCACATAAATCAACAACTGCCTGATAAAATCCTTCTTCGGGTGCTAAAGATGCATAGGTATTACCGTATGAAGCAAGAGTCAAATAAACTTTTGCTAACTGAGTGCAAGCGGCATCCTTAGTAGCACGTCCTAAGTCAGCTGGAGCTAACTCATTTTTTTGAGGTAAGCGTTCTATAGCCTCCTTACAATCTTTTATAATCAGGTCATAGACTTCTGTTGCTGTATTACGGGCAATGTCTTTAGGGTCACTAACTTTAGCCGGTTCTGTACGAATAGGAACTCCTCCAAAACAACGAACCAAGATAAAATAATAATGCGCACGTAAAAAATAAGCCTCACCCAAAGAACGGGTCAATATTTCCGGAGAAATATTATCCGCATTAGCTGATAAAGACTGAATGGCTGTATTGCAATTACCGATTCCAGTATATCCTCCTCTCCATAATCCAACTGCAAGATTATTACTTGGAGTTGCATAGAAATTAGCAACTTCTTTTGTTTCAACTCCATCAGTACCTGTAGAAGGGTCTCCCCCCGCTTCGCTATCACCGGCACAAATATCCATACTCCAGATACGCTGATTATAAAGATTCATAGACTGTAAAGACTGATAACATCCGTTAGTCATAGCTACAGCCAAATCATCGCTCATAGGAATAGTAGTACTAGGAGAATCCTTAGGATACTTTTCCAAAAAATCACTGCAAGAAGAACAAGTCAGCAAAGCAGATGCCAATATTATATAAGTAATATGTTTCATAATAATTGTTTTTTCAGATTAGAAATTAAAGTTGACTCCTAAACTAAGAGTTCGTGAAATAGGATAACGATTATTATCTATCCCATTAATATCTACTTCTGGGTCAAAACCAGAATATCCAGTAATAGTAGCCACATTATCGCAAGAAACAAACAGACGTGCATTCTCCAAGGTTAACTTCTTTATCCATTTTTTGGGGAAATTATATCCTAACGTAATATTCTTTATACGCAAATAAGAGCCGTCCTCAACCCAACGGTCAGAAACACGATTATTCTTAGCTGGGTCATTCAGTACCGCACGAGGCATAACATAACTTGTTCCTTCCCCTGTCCAACGGTTCAAAACTGCCGTAGTCTGGTTCGCAGCCCCAGCCATTCCCTCATTCGTTATATTATTTGCATTAAAAATATCATTTCCACTCACTCCCTGCAAATAAATAGACAAATCAAATCCTTTATAACTCAGGTTATTATTCATTGAGAATATCCACTTAGGAGATGGATTACCGATAACAGTACGGTCATCTTCATTAATTTTTCCATCATTATTCAAATCTTTAAAACGAATATCACCCGGACTAGTTTCTGTACTTTGGAATGCATGTGAATTAACTTCCTCCCAATTTTGGAAAATACCATCAGTCACATACCCATAAAAAGTATTTATCGGAAATCCATTAGCCAAACGAATTACATTTTCACCGGCAATCTCATTACGGAACATCGGTATGTTGCTATTTAAATCTACAATCTCATTGGTATTATAAGTCAAATTCAAACTAGTATCCCAGTTAAAATCCCCTCCAACAAAGTTATAAGTATGTAAAGCCAACTCAACACCTTTATTACGGACCTTTCCAGCATTAGTCTGACAACTTGAGACTGTTTCATCAAATCCGGCAGTAATAGGAACTGAAGCTGAAACTAACATATCCTTTGTATTCTTTACATAAGCATCCAAAGATAGGTTTACACGCGAATTAAACAAACTTAAGTCAACTCCGATATTGGCCTGATGAATAGCCTCCCAACGGATATCAGGATTATACAAACTTGTTGTAGTCAACGCATCGACAACCTCCCCTCCAAAAGCATATTTACGGATATCAAACAATGCTGCAAAATCATAATTACCAATTGAAGCCTGATTACCAGTTACTCCATATCCTGCACGTAATTTTAAATCGGACACGACCTCACTTTGTGGAAACCAAGATTCTTTGGATATACGCCATGCTAATGACACAGAAGGGAATGTACCCCAACGATTATTTTCTCCAAAACGTGAAGAACCATCACGTCGTACAGTTGCCGTAACTAAGTATTTATCATCAAATGAATAGTTGACACGAGCCATATACGAAAGTAAAGCCCATTCGCTCATGGAACCCGTCAAGCTTGTTATTTCCTTCGCATTGGTCAACTGACTAAATTCATTAAATAAAAAGCCAGATACATTACCATTCATGTAATTATATTTATTCCACTGTGCAGAACTACCTACCATAGCATCTAAATGGTGCTTTCCAAAATCTTTATTAAAAGTAAAATAGTTATCCCACAAGTAAGTAAAAGATTTATCACTACTTTGGTACTTACTTGTTTCACCAGCTTCTCCAGAAGCAGTCCAGTCATACTTTGGATAAAGGTCCTCATTAAACCAAAATTTAGCATCATAGCCAAATGTTGACTTAAATTGCAACCAGTCACAAAACTTTATTTCTGCTGAAATATTAGCCAAGAAATTATATCCATCCGTCCGCTTGCTATCATTGTATATAGGCCCAATAGGATTACGCATCGTTCCGTACCAGTTAGCCTGTGAACGATTGTCGTAGTCCGGATAACCAGGATAGCTCCAGTCACCCTCATCTGTTTTAACTGGCTGTGTAGGAAGTGCCTTCATTGCACCTGCCACATCATAGCTTCCTGAAGTTTTAGTATCAGTAGAAAATGTCAGGTTATTTGAGAACTTCAACCAATTCAAAACCTGAGAGTCCGTGTTGGCTTGAAACGTAAAACGGCGATATTTAACGCTCTCTACCACACCTTTTTGCTCTAAAAATCCACCAGAAACATAATAATGAGACTTTTCATTCCCTCCAGAGTAACTAACTGTATAATTTTGTGATAGTCCTGTACGGAACATTTCATCAAGCCAATCAGTACTTGAAGTCAATGAAGAAGGATCTGCCCACAAAGGATTTGTTGTTTGCCCAGCCGCAGAAAGCATATCATTGCTATAAGCTGCATACTGGCTCGCATTCAACATCTCTGGTTGATTCGTAACATTCTGTACAGCCCAATTAGCACTGAAAGAAAGCTTACCTTTCCCACTTTCTCCCTTTCTCGTAGTAACCATTACTACACCATTAGCACCGCGAGAACCATAAATAGCTGTGGCAGAAGCATCTTTTAGAACATCAACACGCTCGACATCTGCCATATTGATAGAATTAAGTCCTAAATCTGTAGGTACTCCATCAATTACTATCAACGGATTACTATCATTGATAGAACCAATACCACGTACTCGAATAGTAACATTATCTCCGGGCTTACCACTATCTATAATCTGCAATCCTGCAACTTTACCTTGCAGTGCCTGACCTACGTTAGATATTGGAGAGTTCTTCATATCCTTCGCTCCGACAGAACCTACTGCTCCTGTCAGGTCACTCTTTTTCATCGTACCATATCCCACAACAACTACCTCGTCCAATAGTTCCGTGTCATCTTTCAAAGTAATAACAAGCGGCTGGTTACCTGTCACTGTTACATTCTGACTTGCGTATCCTATATAAGAAATCACCAAAACCGATCCTTTAGGAATACTTAAAGAGAATTTTCCATCAATATCCGTTATAGAACCATTCGACGTTCCTTCCTGGATAACATTTGCCCCAATAACAGGTTCTCCTGTAACATCCTTTACAGTACCTGTTACCGTAAGATTCTGACCAAATACACTCGCTGTAATAAATAGCCCTCCTAAAAGAGAAAGCGCTCGCTTCTTTTGTAGAAACCTTGAAGTGTTGTTTTGCATAAATTAGACTTTTAATTAATAAATTAGATGTAATATTACTACATCCTTTTCCAACAATGCAAAAGTATTATGCTAATATAAAAGCTTCAAGGCAACCAAGTATAAAAGTAGTAATTTAAGATATTCAAATAATCATAACTTTCTAATTATTATAATATTAGAGAATGATTCCAATGTCAAAAAAGTAGTAATCCAATAAATGAAAAGCAAGACGCTACTGCTCTAAACTACCAATTTGCATGACATATTTTTCAAATTTATCCCGATTGCAAGCCGCCTTATTCCGTGCCTTAGTTCGATAATTATAAATGGTAGTAACCGAATAACGAAGGAACTGAGCTATTTTTACACTATCTGTAATACCTAACCGAATCAATGCAAAAATACGCAACTCTGTATTAAGCCGTTCATTAGGCTTTAAATGAACTTTTTCACTTTCAATTAATAGTTTATTAAAATCATCAACAAAAGTCGGAAACAGCAACAAAAAGGTATCATCAAAACTCGCATAAAAATCTTTTAATTCTTTATCAACCAGTCGAGAAGACTTCAACTGATGATACAATTCCTCAACCTTTCCAACCGCAGCTAATTTAGCTAAACTTTTACGGTATTCATCCAACTTCTCAATATACGTTGAGCATTGATCAAGATAACGTCCTATGTAAATCTCTTTTAAATAAGTATTCTCACTCAATGCGTGATTCAACTCCTTCAACTTAGCATTTGACAGGCACAAGTCATTGTTTAAATCTTGTAGTTTCCGGTTCGCATCTATTACTTGACGTCGTGCTACCGCCAAACGTTTCATCTGGCAATACATATAATAAACTCCTCCCAATAAAATAATTGACAAGATACAAATACAAATAAACATTATTTGTAACTTATGCTGCCGCCTTGCTTTTTCTAAATGATAAGCCTCATTTATCACCGGAAATATTTTCAAGGTTTCTATAATCCGTAAACGGGCATTACACATAGCTGCATCTTCCATACAAAGTTTCAAATAAGAATAAGCACGATCGAGGTCTCCCTCTTGATAAAGTAACACAGCCAGTTCTCTCAAGGAAGCGTATTCTCTAACTCCCGATTTCATATCAGCTATAGCAGAAAGCAACAAACAGCGTTTCTGGTTCTCTTTATCTCCAATTAAAAAATAAGAGTTTGATAATGTATAATAAAGTATAGCCTCATCATGAACTTCCATTTTATGTCTATTAGTATAATCTTCAAGCATTGCAATAGCTTCCTTACATTGACCATGAACATTATAACGATCAGCCTTAACAATTTGATAAGTAACAGACTCCTGATTATTTACCAGCAAAATAGAATCTCTATAAGAATCCGTTAATCTATTATATTGGCCTTTTTGGGCAACAGAAACCGTATAATCAGCCATATTCCCATAAACAGTACGATAAACATGATAATAATAAGGTCGCAAATAATCAGGCAACCGTTTCCGATTAACCTTTTTCATCAAATCCAGAGATTCTTTAAACATACCAGCAACTCCAGAAATCTCCGCCATATTCATTAAGGCATTTATCTGGTAATCCTCATTCTGGATACGTTGAGCAACTTCATAAATAGCACGAGCCACATGCAATGAAGAGTCAGCATTAAAAGAAGAATATCCAGAATATAACTCTCCTAATATATGATAACGTTGTTCATTAGTTTCTGAATTATCTAACATTTTATTCAAACGCTCCAAGTATTCCAAACGCTTCTTTATATACAAAGGACGTTCTTTAATTGCTTTATCAAGCTCTGATAACAACATAGGCATCTCATCTGCCATAGAAACAATAGCAAAAAAAAGCAGAAACAACGAAATCAAGAATTTCTTCATTCTAGATACAATAACTATAAGTTAAACCAAATTCAAATCTATCGTATGAACACAAAATTAATCAATTAAATGAAACAATAAATATTTCTTTCTCAAATTATAACTGATTTGAATAAATTTATTTCAATGCTCCAGCCGCCTTCTGTCCATAATAAGATAAATTACTGAAATATAGGTTATCGATTACATACTGGTAAGTCAGATTCTGCTGTCGACCCTGTTGGGAGTTTTCTCATTCTCTTCTTTCTGGACCATCAAGGAGGCCTTCGAACAGCGCGAACGCGTGCTGAAAGGCTGGTTCCCTATGAATCCGAAACGGAAGAAGGAGTATGAACAAAAAGGTACCACATTATATACGGCTTTAAAGGAGTTATAAATACCCTTTAAAGCCGTTTTTTTGTGCCATTACCGCAGCTTCCGGGAAGTCTCTATATCTCACTCCGTACCTGCTTTTTGACAAAAATCATCATTATCCACATAAATTCCTCTTTCTCAGCGTCTTTTCTTCGAAACGCAGGGAAGAATTCTCTGTTTCACACTGTGGGATACAAAAACCACAGTGTGGGATACATATTTCAC
>CAMFND010000112.1 GCA_945965395.1 uncultured Bacteroides sp. | reverse complement strand
TGAGCCTGAGCTTTTTCTTTAGTCAAGAACAAACCAGTAGATTCTACTACGTATTCAGCACCTACTGCATCCCAAGCCAATTCTTTAGGATCTTTGCAAGCTGTTACACGGATTTCTTTACCGTTAACAATCAATTTGCTGTTTTCAACGTCAGCTTCGATAGTTCCATTGAACTGACCGTGCATTGTATCATATTTCAACATGTATGCCAAGTAATCTACTGGACACAAGTCGTTAATACCTACGATCTGGATATCGCTTCTGTTCTGAGCTGCGCGGAATACGAAACGGCCGATACGACCGAAACCGTTAATACCTACTTTAATCATTTTGTTTAAAATTTAAAGGTTTTATAATTGCTTTATAAACACTCACTCTATTAGCAATCAAAAAGAAACATCAATTTGATATTTATTTCTTCCCGATTGCGATGCAAAAATAAGTATTTCTTTTGAAAGTAAGCAACGAATAAGGGAAAAAATACTCAAAAAATATCAGCTGTTACACCTTATTTGTATATACAAAGATTTTCTTCGCTCCCTCCAAGCTTTTTTGCAATCTCAATATACCAAATTGACATTATCTATCCATAATTTATTTCCTGGAGACCCCACAAAGGCTCCTCCCATACTTGAAGTAAACTGAAGAATCAAATGAGTAGGATGTTCGTCTTTACCAGCCCAACCCACTTCTTTTATAAGTTTACTTTCTCCTTTACTGTTACGGGCATAATATCCACCCGTACCTAACTGCATCAGTTCAGGTACATAGCGCTTATCATGCGTAATATCCCCATACATTATTTCATAAGTAGCTCCATTGTGCCAGTCTTGCGAGCGATTGTATTTTACAGCTACTGTACCTACTCTCTTAGCAAGAATGTTTCCTTCCGCATCTTCCGAACGTTTCTGCAACAAGCATACCATTATCGCACAATCCTGTCCCGGCACAGTAGTCTTCTTACTGAATCCGGTCTGACGAATACGATTCGGCTCTCCGGACATCTGAACCTTATAGTCATAGCGAACCGCTTTGGGACAAGAAGTAAAAGGAAGTCCTGAATTCAGTGCTTTTTCTCCGTCTTTAGTTCCCGTAATCGGTTCCTTCATATCACCCAGGAACATAGAGCCTGAAGCTAATACTGTAATATTCACCAACCCCAGCACCTTTACACTTTCAATGTGAGTTTCCAGACGCGCACAATAGCCATTTCCTCTCTGTTCAGGATATACACTGGTATTTGTTTTTACAATCCCCATTACTTTAGCCATCACATTGGAATTTCCCCATGGAGATCCTCCCTGATTCACATAAGCCACATTTCCGTCAATTTCCTTTGTAGGACCTAATTCATACAGCTGTTTTGTATTCCCTCCAATAATCCCCGACTCATGAATCTTACGGGTTACCCACTGATCCATATCACCGTATTTTATTGGCACAACCTTTTCCTGTGCTTGCATAGCCCAAGGCATTCCAAGCAAAAACACACCTATAATCCTATTCAATTTCATAAATATCAAATCTTTTTCAGCTGACAAATATAAGCAAAAAAGCGACAGCTTTTACACTGTCGCTTTCAATCCTGAAATATGGAATAATAATTCTTATCTATATCACATTAATACACACGATACAATAACCAAGCACCTTGAAAATCTTCACGTGTAGGATATTTTGCCTTAAATGCATCTCTTGCACGAGCAGCTTCATCTCTTGTATCAAATGATTCAACCACCACACGATACATATTGCGTTCAGCATTATACACCACCTTTGCATTATAACCGTCTCCATCCAGTTTTGACTTCAGGCCATCCGCATTTGCTTTTACGCCAAAGCTACCGCAAACTACACTATAAGCTTTCAAGCCATCGCCAGAAACCAATTCCACCTTTTCTTCACGAACCGGAGCTGTAGATACAACTGGAGCAGGTGCGGGTGCTGTTTCTACTGCCGGAGCTTCCACTGGCGTCTCAGTAGCTGCAGAAGCCTCAGCAAGTTCCTGCTGTTTAGCTTTTTCATACGCTTTCTTGTAAGCACTTTCACTTGATTTACAAGAAGAGAATGCCAATGCAGTGCACAAAGCCATTCCCATTACAACAATCTTCTTCATGTTATCTATACCAATATTAGATGAATATTCAATTTTATACGTCGCAAAGGTAACAATATAAAATCTGCCATACTATTAAAATCCGTTAATTCTATTCTATCGACAGCATGGAGCTGCATTTTTCCATGAAAAAAGAACAACATATCAGGATTATTATTAGATTTGTAAAGTAATAACTTTTAAACATTAGATTTATGAAAGCTTTAAGTATTGTAGCAGCATTCCTTGGCGGTATTACTTTAGGAGCTGCAGCCGGCATTTTGTTTGCCCCGGAAAAAGGTGAAGATACCCGTAGAAAAATTGCTGAAGTTCTTCGCAAAAAAGGTATTCGACTGAACCGTGCCGAAATGGAAGACTTGGTCGATCAAATAGCAGCAGAAGTTAAAGACGCTGAATAATTTGTCGTAAATATAAAGCAGGCTTTTTCAAGGGAAAAGTCTGCTTTATATTTTTTTCATCTTAGAATAACTGCTTATGTTTGCAAACGATAAAAGCATTGATAACCTTGAATCCTTATTTAAAGAGGTACGAAAATACATTGAGCTTCAAGGTCAATACGTCAAACTCGATTTGGTAGAAAAGCTCACTATCCTGCTATCTACCTTAATCCTTATACTCATCATTATCATTTTGAGCATGATGGCTCTTTTCTATTTTTCCTTCATGCTCGTATACGCGCTGGCTCCTCTTGTAGGCAGCCTGATAGGAGGATATGCCATCATTGGAGGTGTAGTTCTTCTCCTGGCCATACTCATTTACCGGATGAGAAAACAATGGATATTCCAGCCTATGATACATTTCCTCGCACGCTTATTCCTTGACGAACCAGCTTCTAAAGAATAAAAATAATGAACGACATAAAATCCATTCCAAACTATAGCGTTGAAATCATCTCTCAATTAAGGGTACAAAAAAAGCAAGAATTAAGAGAGTCCAAAGAACGCATACAACTCCTGACACAGGAATTATTCTCTCCCCAGAAAAGTAAGAACAAAATGGAGAATATGATGCAGCACATCAATGCCGGCATAGCCGCTTATGATGGACTGAAAACCGGCATCATGATTTTCCAACGCATACACCGTTTTTTTAATCGAAAAAAAGATAAAAACCGCTGATGAAAACCTCATTATTCCTTGCTGCCCTTGCCGCTTTTACCACGGCAGGAGCTACAGAAAATCCATTATGGATGCGCCATTGCTCCATTTCACCCGACGGAAGCACTATTGCTTTCTGTTATAAAGGAGACATTTACACCGTACCCTCCACTGGTGGGAATGCCAGACAACTTACTACCAATCCGGCATACGACACTCATCCGATATGGAGTCCGGACGGACAGCAGATTGCCTTTGCCTCTTCTCGCCAGGGAAGTATGGACATTTACATTGTATCCAAAAACGGAGGAATCCCCAAAAGACTAACAACTCATTCTGGAAATGAAACCCCTGTCACATTTTCAGATGCCACACATATTTTGTTCAAGGCCAACCTGATGCCTGACGCGACCGACCTGTCCTTCCCAAGTGCCCAGTTTCCACAAGTTTATGAAATAAGTACTCAAGGCGGACGTCCCCAACTCTATTCCTCTCTTCCGATGGAAGACATCAGTGTCGCACAAGATGGTACTACCTTATTATATCACGACCAGAAAGGATACGAAGACCCCTGGAGAAAACATCATACTTCCTCCATTACACGCGACATTTGGATAAGTAAAAAAGAGAGCAATGAACGTACTTATCAGAAAGTCACGTCATTCAATGGAGAAGACCGCAACCCGATATGGAATAACGACAACCAGTCTTTTTACTACCTCAGCGAAAAAGCAGGCTCGTTCAATATTTTCAAATGCAACCTTGACGGAAGCAACGAAATGCAGTTGACACACCACACCCAGCATCCGGTCCGCTTCTTGTCATCTTCACAAAATGGACTTTTATGCTACAGTTACGACGGTGAAATCTATACAGTCAAAGAAGGACAGCAGCCTCAGAAAGTGGCTATCCGTATCGTTACTGACCAGACAGAAAATGAACTGGCTCACCAGATAAAATCTTACGGAGCTACAGAAATCGCGGTATCCCCCAATGGCAAGGAGGTGGCATTTATACTCCATGGAGATGTATTCGTCACTTCTACTGAGTATAAAACGACCAAACAGATTACAGACACTCCCGAACAGGAAAGAAGCATCGACTTTGCTCCCGACGGACGAAGCATTGTATATGCCTCCGAAAGAAACGGACTCTGGCAGATTTATCAGTCCACCTTGGTTAAAGAGGACGAAAAATTGTTCACCTACGCTACCGACATCAAGGAAGAACAGCTGACACATTCTCAAGTCACTTCCTTCCAACCACAATACAGTCCGGACGGAAAACAGATTGCATTTTTAGAGAATCGCACCACATTGCAAGTGCTCAACCTGAAAGATAAATCTGTCCGCACTGCCATGGACGGGAAATATGAATACTCTTACAGCGATGGAGACCAGTGGTTCCAGTGGAGTCCCGACAGCAAATGGCTGCTTTGCGGATACATCGGAACAGGAGGATGGAACAATAACGATGTGGCCCTGGTCAACGCTTCCGGTAATGGTGAAATCCACAATTTGACAGAAAGCGGATATACAGATTCCAATGCAAAATGGGTACTGGACGGAAAAGCCATGATTTGGGAAAGCGACCGTGCCGGATACAGAAGTCACGGAAGTTGGGGAGCTGAAAGCGATGTGTACATCATGTTCTTCGACTTAGAGGCTTACGAACGCTTCCGCCTCAGCAAAGAAGAATTTGCCCTCGTAAAAGAGAAAGAAGATAAAGAAAAAGAGGAAGACAAACAGGACGACAAGAAAAAGGAGAAAAAAGAAAAACCTGAAAAAGAAAAGAAAGTCACTCCTCTCACCTTTGATTTGGAAAACTGCCGTGATCGGGTTATCCGCCTGACCGTGAATTCTTCTCATTTGGGCGATGCCGTACTCAGCCCTGACGGCGACAAGCTTTACTACCAGGCCTCTTTTGAAGACGGTGCCGACTTGTGGGTACACGACCTGAAAGAACAAAAAACCGAACTTCTGCTAAAAGATATCGGATATGGCTCGATGACCTACAACAAGGAAAACAAACAACTCTTCCTTTGCAGCAACGGAGGCATCAAGAAAATAGATGTGGAGAAAAATAAGACTGACAACGTAAGCTTTGAAGCGATATTCAATTACCGTCCATACGAGGAAAGAGAATATATTTTCAACCATGTATGGCAGCAAGTACTCGATAAGTTCTATGTAGCCGACTTACATGGAACTGACTGGAAATTCTATCGTGAAAGTTATGCACGCTTCTTGCCGCATATCAATAACAACTACGATTTTCAGGAAATGCTGAGCGAACTGTTAGGCGAACTGAACGGCTCACATACAGGAGCCAGATATTATGCTCCGGGAGCTACCTTGTCTACTGCATGCCTGGGTGTATTCTTCGACAACAGCTATAAAGGAGATGGATTAAAAATCCAGGAGATTATTGCCAAAGGTCCGTTTGCGGTTAAAAAGACAGATGTAACGGCTGGTTGTATCATTGAAAAAATTGATGGAGAACCTATCCTGAAAGATACAGATTATTATCCTATGCTGGAAGGAAAAGCTGGAAAGAACGTACAGCTCAGCATCTACAACCCGACAAACGGAAAACGCTTCCCGGTAACCATCAAACCCATCAGTGCGGGTGAGCAGAATGAATTGCTCTACAAACGCTGGGTAAAAAGAAACGAAAAGATGGTCGAAACTCTTTCCGGAGAACGAATTGCATACGTGCATGTAAAAGGCATGGACAGCCCAAGCTTCCGCAATGTATACAGCGAATTGCTGAGTGACCGCAACCGCAACAAAGAAGCGGTCATCGTAGATACCCGTCACAACGGAGGAGGATGGCTACACGACGACCTGGCCACCTTATTGAGCGGAAAAGAATATCAGCGTTTTGTTCCTCGCGGACAATACATCGGCAGCGACCCATTCAACAAATGGCTGAAACCTTCTTGCGTCATGATTTGTGAAGACAATTACAGTAATGCACACGGTTTCCCCTGGGTATACAAAGAGCTGAAAATCGGCAAGCTCATCGGAGCCCCTGTTCCGGGTACTATGACCGCTGTATGGTGGGAACGCCAGATAGACCCGACCATCGTCTTCGGTATTCCTCAGGTAGGTTGTATGGATATGCGAGGCCAGTACATGGAAAACAAACAATTGGAGCCGGACATCAAAGTCTACAACAGTCCTGAAAAATCACTGAAAGGCGAAGACGAACAACTTGCAGCAGCAGTAAAAGAAATGCTGAAAGAAGCCGATGCACAAAAGAAATAACAGAAACTCCTTGATAAGCCTATAAAAAAGCGGGGAAAGACAAAACCCATCGTCCTTCCCCGCTTTTTTATAATAACTTCAACCTTTTATTCAACGGCCCGCAAACCTTCATTAACTCTCTTCAATCTCAGCAAGGCCTCAATATAGTAATAATCTGCATAAATGATAGAAGCATCTATTTCCGACTTAGTTGGCCAGTAACCGATAGAATGTAACAAAAAAGCGACATTCGTATTCCGCGACTGATATTTATCACTGCTCAGACTGCACAACTTTTTTCCTCAGCTTCCTTGTACTTTTCCCTTGCCCGTTTCCATAAAAACCAGACATCTCCAGCAAAGTAGAAGCAACTACACAAGTTGCAGAACGCAAGTGCGTTTGATGTAAAACGTCTTTGTGTTTTATCTTAAATGCACTTGCGTTTCAAGTTAAACGTACTTGCGTTTTAGTTCAAACGTACTTGCGTTTTTTACCTCAACTTAAAAGTTCACACGAAATTTCTGCAAAGTATAACCGTCGCCCGATTTTCTGCTTCGGACGACGGTGTATTATACGCTGTTACAGACGGCATGAATCAATAGCTATGCTCGTCTTCTTTGATTTCTTCCATGGTCAGCGGCTTACGGTCGATGGCACGCCATGCATAAATAATGTAGGCCAGTACAAAAGGAACTAAAATAGATACATAAGCCATGGTTTTCAGAGTAAACTGGCTGGAACAGCTATTGGCGATGGTCAGTGAACTCTGTAAATCTGCTGTAGATGGATAATAAGCGGTATGATTATAACCTACAACCAACAGCAAGGCCAGTACCGTCAGTACCGTACCCACACCGGCAAACCAGATACCGCGGGGATAAGTCTTGCAAAAAATGCTTTTTCCCAAACCATACAACACCCCGACTACTCCTAACAGGAACAGCACCAACAGATAAGGCATGGCCATAAAATTGTGGAAATATTTGAAGGGTTCCATCACAATCTGCCCCGTTTCCGGATTGACGGCAAACCCATCTTTCAGTAAGGTGCGAATCACAAATGCCAGGAAGAATACAAGGAAGGGCACTGCATCGGCTATCAGTTGACGGCGGAAACGGGCATTCAACGCTTCATGACGGATGTTATTAATGAAGTAGAGGTTTCCTAACAAACGGGCAAGGAAGAGTATCGCAAACCCTAATATGAGGTTCCACGGGTCGGCAAACGCATCCAGACCATGCCATCTGTTACCCCAATGGCTGATGACCGGCATCATTTCGTCGGTAAGATTTCCTTTGCTCACCACAAAGTTGGAGCCGTTGAAGAAGGTAGCGACAGCCGCTCCCAACAATAGTGGACCTACAATACCATTCAGCACCAGAAAGAACTGATAGGTACGCTTGCCCAACCAGTTGCCGAGTTTAGACTGAAATTCGTAGGACACAGCCTGAAGCACAAAACTGAAGAGAATAATCATCCATAACCAGTAAGCTCCTCCGAAGCTGGTGCTATAGAACAAAGGGAAAGAAGCAAAAAAGGCTCCTCCGAAAGTAACCAGGGTGGTAAAGGTAAATTCCCATTTACGCCCGGTGGAATTAACCAGTAACGTACGTTCTTCTTCTGTACGTCCCAAGCAATAGAGCAAGGAGTTTCCTCCCTGCACGAACAGCAAAAAGACCAGCAAGGCTCCTAATAAGGAAACCAGAAACCACCAGTAATGCTGCAAGAATATATAAGTTGAATCCATATTTTTCGGTTTTAAAATGATGTATCGGTTAGTTTATTTTTCGTCCGGACCTTTACGGATGGCTTTTACCATGATACCGATTTCGGCAATAAGCAGCACGGTAAACATGATAAGGAAAATGAAGAAAGTGGTTTGCACGGAGCCTGTTTCCAGTTTTGACACCGCCGCATTGACGGGCAGCAAATCCTGAATTGTCCAGGGCTGACGTCCCATCTCGGCCACAATCCATCCTGCCTGACTGGCAATGTAAGCCAACGGAATACTCCACAAGGAAATCCAGTGCAGCCAGTTGAATTCAGCCAGCCGCTTTTTCCATACAAGGAGTAAAATAACCAGGAAGAACAGTATAAAATACATACCTAACCCCACCATCACGCGGAAAGACCAGAAGAGCAGACCGACATGAGGTACAAGGTCTTCCTTGTCCTGAATGTATCCGTAGCCGAAATAAGGCATGTATTCCTTCAGGGCACTGCGTGCAATCTGCATGGAAGCCTCATCGCCTTCTTCTTTTGCCCGACGGAAATCGGCCAGTGCAGTAATGGCTTTCTTACCGTTCACCATCTTTTCATCTGCCGAAAGAGCCGTTGAACCATCGGGTAATGTATAGCCTCCTTCCAGCAGGTTATTGATGCCCGGCACATATCCTGCCGTGTTATGCGTAGCAAGGAAAGAAAGCATTTCGGGTATCTTGATGGAGCCTACCACCGTCAGAGGTTCATGCGTGCCTCCTTCATAAAGCGCCTCCATAGCGGCCAATTTCATAGGCTGCACCTGAGCCACCTGATATGCGGACTTATCGCCTGTAGCGGCTGTTACCAGGGCAGCAAACAATCCGACTGCCGCTGCCACCTTCATGCTGGCAAGTGCAAATTCTTTTTCACGTTTACGAATCAGGTACCAGGCACTGACTCCGATGACGAAAGCGGCTCCGAGCATCCAGCTGCTTAATACGGTATGGAAAAATTTCACCACTGCCACTGGCGAGAAGGCCACTGCCATGAAATCAACCATTTCGTTTCGCATGGTTTCCGGATTAAACTCCATTCCTACCGGGTACTGCATCCAGGAATTAGCCACCAGAATCCACCAGGCCGAAATAGTGGCTCCCAAACCGGTAAGCCAGGTAGAAGCCAGATGAAAACCTTTGCTCACCTTGTGCCATCCAAAGAACATGACAGCTACAAAAGTTGCTTCCATGAAGAAAGCTAAAATGCCTTCTATGGCCAGCGGAGCACCGAATATGTCACCTACGAACCAGGAATAGTTACTCCAGTTCGTACCAAACTGAAACTCCAGAATCAAACCGGTTGCCACTCCAATGGCAAAGTTTATTCCAAACAGTTTCATCCAAAACTTTGCCGTACGCTTCCAGAATTCATTTCCTGTACGTACATACAATGTCTCCATTGTAGCCATAATCACAGCCAACCCTAAAGTCAGCGGCACAAACAGCCAATGGTAAATGGCGGTCAAGGCAAACTGTGCCCTCGACCAGTCAATCATTGAAGTGTCGATTGTTTCAAGCATAAGAAATTACTTTATCAGTTACTAATATAAATAAGGTATAGTTATTCTGCCATCCGGTTTGTCAGCTCCAGGCCCACATAGTCCTGCTTCTCGGCCTCCGTCTTTCCTTTCAGGAAGGAAGGAAAGAAAAACAGCTTCAGCACAAAAAACATGACAAAAAGCTTTATCAGGATAATCGCCCACAAGACACGTCCCCAGGTCATCTCCCGAAAACCATCACGATAAAAATAAAAAACACGAATGAGATTCTTTTTAATCATAGTCTATTTTTATAATGATTACAAAGAAAGCACTTTATCGGGAAAAAACAAGGGTTTATCGAGATATTCTGTGGGTAAATCTATCTATTTTGCCTCTTTTTTTATTATGAAATACATTTGCAATGTAAAAATTAAACGAAATATGAAAAAAAGAGAACTCATTTTCTTCGCCGCGCTCGCGACTTTCCTGTCGGCAAATGCACAGGAAAAACAAACCTGGTCGCTTGAAGATTGCATAAACTATGCGCTGGAGAAAAATATCCAGTTACAGCAGAACAAGATTTCCTTACAGGAAAGCGAAGTGGATGTAAAGACAGCAAAGGCTGCACTCTTTCCAAGCCTCTCGTTCAACACCGGACACAACATCGTGAACCGTCCTTATCAGGAAAACAGCGCCACAGTCAGTGGTACTGAAATCATCAGCAGTAACAATAAAACTACCTATAACGGCAGCTATAGTTTGTCTGCACAATGGACACTATGGAATGGCGGACAGCGCCTGAACAACATCAAACAGCAAAAGAAGAATCAGGAAATAGCGGAACTGACCGTAGCCGAAACGGAAAACACGCTCAAGGAAGAGATTACCAAACTTTTCCTGCAGATTCTGTATGCAGATGAATCTGTAAATATTAATAAGGGTACGCTGGAAGTAAGTAAAGCTACTTATGAACGCGCCAAAGAACTTTTTAATCAGGGTAGTATTTCGAAAGCAGATTTAGCTCAACTGGAAGCACAAGTCGGAAATGACCAGTACCAGCTGGTAACCTCTGAAAGCTCACTGAGAAACTATAAACTTCAACTGAAACAAATGCTGGAGCTGGACGGAAACATGGAAATGGAGCTGGAACTTCCGGTACTTGACGATGAAAAAGTGATGCAGCTACTCCCCAATCAAGACGAGGTTTACCAAACGGCACTGGCCAACCGTCCGGAAATACAAAGCAGCAAGCTGAGTATTGACAATTCCAAGTTGGCTATTTCTGCAGCTAAAAGCGGGTATTATCCGAGTATCAGCCTATCGGCGTCTACTTCCAGTACAACCAATAATGCAAGCCAGAACAACTGGGCACAACAGATGAAATACGGATGGAACAACATCATCGGCCTTACGGTGAGTGTACCTATCTTTAATAACCGACAGACCAAAAGTGCGGTAGAAAAAGCTCAGTTCCAATACAACTCTTCACTGCTGAACTTACAGGACAAGCAAAAAGGACTTTACACCGAAATTGAAACACTCTGGCTGGATGCGCTCAATGCACAACAACAATATGCAGCAGCTGAAGTGAAACTGAAAAGCAGCCAGACCAGTTTTGATATGGTCAGTGAACAGTTCAGACTGGGCATGAAAAATACGGTTGAACTGCTGACCGAGAAAAATAACTTGCTCAGTGCACAGCAGCAACGGGTTCAGGCTAAGTATATGGCCATTTTGAATCGTACATTACTCGATTTTTATGCAGGAAAAGACATTGAATTATAATCACCAAACAATATGAACAAGAAAAAAATAATTTTGGCAGCCGGTGTCGTACTCGTGCTGGCTGTAGCAGGATTCTGGATTTTCGGAAAGAAGAATGCACAGGGCAAGGTAGACTTCGTGACTGAAAAAGTTACACGAGGAAATATCAGCAATTCCATTACAGCTACAGGAACCATCGAACCGGTCACTGAAGTAGAGGTCGGTACTCAGGTTTCAGGTATCATTGACAAGATATATATTGACTATAACTCCGTAGTAAAGCAGGGTGAAGTGATAGCCGAGATGGATAAGGTAACGCTGCTCAGCGATTTACAATCAGCGCAAGCTACATACAACGGCGCAAAGGCCGAATACGACTACCAGAAGAAACTATACACGAGAAACAAAGCACTACACGAGAAACAGCTGATCAGCGAAACTGACTACGAACAAAGTGTGTACGACTATGAACGTGCTAAAAGTACATACGAACAGACGCAAGCAGCCTTAGCCAAAGCGGAACGGAATCTTTCATACGCCACTATCACTTCTCCGATTAATGGTATCGTAACGAGCAAGGACGTGGAAGAAGGACAGACCGTGGCTTCCGGTTTTGAGACTCCGACACTGTTCACCATTGCGGCCGACTTGACTAAGATGCAGGTAGTAGCCGATGTGGATGAAGCCGACATTGCCGGAATAAAAGACAGTGCCCGAGTAACCTTTACCGTAGATGCCTATCCTGACGACGTGTTCGAAGGAAAGGTATACCAGATTCGCTTGGGTAGTGTAAACAGCAGCAGTTCAAGCAGTACCAGCACAAGCAGCGAAACAGTTGTCACTTACGAAGTGGTAATTACTGCCGACAACCCGGATTTGAAACTGAAACCCCGACTGACTGCCAACGTGACCATCTACACCGACACCCGTGACAACGTGATAACGGTACCCAACAAGGCACTGCGTTTTACACCGGAAAAACAGCTGGTGGGTAACAAGACCATTACAGACTGCGAAGGTGCACACAAGGTATGGACTATGGATGCCAACGGATTCACGGCACATCCTGTAAAAATCGGTCTGAGCGACGGAAGTCATACTGAAATTTTGGAAGGACTGAGCGAAGGCACTCCTATCGTAACTGAAACCGTACTGAAAGGCTTCGAAAACAATGCCAATGCTGATGAAATGGCTGGCGGTGAAAGAAGCCCGTTCATGCCAGGCCCTCCGGGAGGTGACAAGAAAAAACAGAAATAAGGAGATACTCTTATGAAAAAGACTGTCATAGAATTGCAAAATATCAAACGGAATTTCCAGGTGGGAGACGAAACGGTCCATGCCTTGCGCGGAGTTTCATTCAGCATACAGGAAGGAGAATTCGTCACCATCATGGGAACATCCGGTTCAGGAAAATCTACTTTGCTGAACACCTTGGGATGCCTGGATACACCCACCAGCGGAGAGTATCTGCTCGACGGAGTATCCGTACGCACCATGAGCAAGCCACAAAGGGCAGTACTGCGTAACCGGAAAATCGGATTTGTATTCCAGAACTACAACCTACTGCCGAAAACTACAGCCGTAGAAAATGTGGAACTTCCTCTGATGTACAACAGCTCAGTCAGTGCTGCCGAACGTCGTCGGCGTGCCATTGAAGCCTTAACAGCTGTAGGACTGGCTGACCGCTTGGAACATAAATCCAACCAGATGTCAGGAGGACAGATGCAGCGTGTGGCCATCGCCCGCGCACTGGTCAACAATCCGGCAGTAATTCTGGCAGACGAGGCTACCGGTAACCTAGATACACGTACTTCATTTGAGATTCTGGTTCTTTTCCAAAAACTGCACCAGGAAGGACGTACCATTATCTTCGTGACACACAATCCGGAACTGTCACAATACAGCAGCCGGAATATCCGCCTGCGTGACGGACATGTCATTGAAGACGTGACCAACCCTCATATTCTGTCAGCTGCAGAAGCATTAGCTGCCCTGCCGAAAAATGACGACGATTGACGTGACTAATTAAGAAATGACTTATGAACGGAACAAACCTTTTTAAAATAGCTTTCAGAGCTTTGGCCAACAACAAGCTCCGTGCGTTCCTGACCATGTTGGGAATCATCATCGGTGTGGCCTCTGTCATTGCCATGCTAGCCATCGGACAAGGCTCTAAACGAAGCATCCAGAAGCAGATTTCTGAAATGGGCTCCAACATGATTATGATTCATCCGGGAGCTGAAATGAGAGGTGGAGTCCGGCAGGACCCTTCGAGCATGCAGACACTGAAACTGGAGAATTATGAAACACTGCGCGACGAGTGTATGTACTTGTCGGCCATCAGTCCGAATGTATCTGCCTCCGGACAGTTGATTTCGGGTTCCAACAACTACCCTTCTTCTGTCAGCGGAGTCAGCATTGGCTACCTTACAATTCGCCAGCTTACCGTAGAACAAGGTGAAATGTTCACAGAAGAAGATATACGTACAGCTGCCAAAGTCTGTGTCATCGGTAAAACAATTGTAGACAACCTGTTCCCCGACGGTCAGGACCCGATTGGAAAGATTATCCGCTGCAACCAGGTGCCTTTGCGGGTAGTAGGCGTGCTGAAATCCAAAGGATACAACTCTATGGGTATGGACCAGGACGATGTGGTATTGTCTCCTTACACCACCGTAATGAAACGTTTGCTGGCACAAACTTACCTGAGCGGTATTTTTGCCTCAGCCTTGACGGAAGACATGACGGAAGAAGCCGTAGATGAAATCACAAATATTTTACGACGTGAACACAAACTGAAAGAAGCAGACGACGATGATTTCACCATACGTACACAGCAGGAACTTAGCTCCATGCTGAATACCACAACCGACTTGATGACTACCCTGCTGGCCTGCATTGCCGGAATCTCACTGGTAGTAGGTGGTATTGGTATCATGAACATCATGTATGTGAGTGTGACGGAACGTACACGTGAAATCGGACTTCGCATGTCTGTGGGGGCAAGAGGAATTGATATTCTGTCGCAGTTCCTGATCGAATCTATCCTGATCAGTATCACCGGAGGTTTGATTGGAGTGATTTTAGGCTGCGGTGCCAGCTTCATCATCAAGAGTGTGGCTCACTGGCCTGTCTTCATCCAGCCTTGGAGCGTGTTGCTTTCGTTTGCCGTCTGTACATTTACCGGTGTATTCTTCGGGTGGTATCCGGCTAAAAAAGCGGCCGACCTTGACCCGATTGAGGCACTGCGCTATGAATAAATAACGGAACTACTTTGTTCTTCATAACTTTGGTTTCCTGTCCGGCTGCCATTCAGCAGTGAATGTTTCCCAACATAAACCGCTTGAGGTAGCCGGACTTTTATTAAAAAAATCGTATCTTTGTTTTAAATCAATTCCGTATGGTTCATATAACTCACAACAAGCACCGCTTACTTGAATTGACAATCCACATTATATGTTGGGGATTGTTTTTCGGATTTCCACTGTTCTTTACCCAAGATGACAGCGGCAGTATCGACTGGAGAGAGTTTATCAACCATTCTGGCGTGTCTCTTTCTTTCTTCGTTATCTTTTATATCAATTACCTGTTATTTATTCCTAAGGTTCTTTTTAAGGAGCATACGGGACAGTTTATTCTCTTGAATATCCTCCTTATTTTAGTGGTATCCATTGGGCTCCGCTACTGGCATAATATCATAGCCTTTCCTCCCCCGGCTCCACGACGTCCTCATTTACCTCCTCAATACATATTTTATATAAGGGACATCACGAGCATGATCTTTACCGTAGGATTAAGTGTAGCCATCCGTATGAGTCTGCGTTGGAGTGCCACGGAACTGGAACGCCGTGAAGCGGTGAAGAGCCGGACAGAAGCAGAACTGAAAAACCTACGAAACCAGCTGAATCCGCATTTTCTGCTCAACACCCTGAACAATATTTATGCCCTGACGGCCTTTGATACGGAAAAAGCACAGCAAGCCATCCAAGAGCTCAGTAAACTGCTGCGTTATGTTCTGTATGATAATCAGGAAACATTTGTTCCCTTGACTAAAGAGGTAGAATTTATTCAAAACTATATCGAACTCATGCGAATCCGGGTTTCATCTGCGGTCAAAATCAATACGAATTTTCAAATCCGACCAGACAGCCAAAGCCCGGTAGCTCCGCTACTGTTTATTTCACTCATTGAAAATGCTTTCAAGCATGGAATCTCTCCTACCGAACCCAGCTTTATAGACATTACGCTGACAGAAAAGGATGATGAAATCCATTGCGTGATACGCAATAGCAATTATCCGAAGAACGCAATGGATAAAAGTGGTTCGGGCATTGGACTGGAACAAGTACGCAAAAGACTGGAACTATTGTATGCCGGACGCTATGAATGGCACCAGCAAATAAGTTCGAACCAGAAAGAATACAATTCCATACTGACCATTAAAATTCCTGACAACAATAAAAAGATACTGCCATGATAATAAAATGCGCTATTGTCGATGATGAACCTCTGGCACTCGGCCTGCTGGAAAGTTATGTAAAGAAAACGCCATCGCTCGAGCTGTGTGGTGCATACTCCAGTGCCATTCAGGCTATGGAGCTGCTGACCGAGCATCCCGTGGATCTTATTTTCCTGGATATTCAAATGCCGGAATTGAACGGACTAGAGTTCTCCAAAATCGTCCCAGGGAATACGCGTATCATATTTACTACAGCTTTCGGACAATATGCATTAGACGGATATAAGGTAAATGCCCTTGACTACCTGCTCAAGCCTATCAGCTATACGGATTTTATGAAAGCTGTCAACAAAGCGGTGCAATGGTTTGAACTGCTTCAAAAGGCCGAAACATCACCAGCCGACATACAATCGTCAGATGACTTGAAGTATATCTATGTGAAAAGTGACTATAAGCTGATTCAAATTGAACTGGATAAGATTCTTTACATTGAAGGATTGAAAGACTACATCAAGATACATCTGGAAGATAATCCACGCCCCATACTTTCACTGGTCAGCATGAAAATGATGGAAGACAAACTGCCGGCTAACCGGTTTATCCGGATTCACCGGTCTTTCATTGTGCAAAAACAAAAAATAAAAATCATAGAAAAAGGAAGGATTGTTTTTGGAAAGGACTACATCCCTATATCGGACAGCTACAAACAAGAGCTCCAAAATTATGTTAATAAACATACTATTTGAGTTTTTGTTGTATTTTCAACCTTTTTTTTTGAAACAATCGTTTTTTTTACTGTTTTTCTTTGGATACAATCAATCTAAACCCTATATTTGTGTCGTACATAATAAAACGGAAGTTGTGAAACTTCTTTTAGAATAGTTTAGTTAAGTCTAGTTTAGTTTTTGTGTTGTGATACTCCTGCTGAAAGTGTTCAGCAGGAGTATCTTTTTTTTCATCTGTTTCAAACAAAAAATATGTTTATTAACAAAAACGGAGGAGAAGGATGTTAAAAAACAACAACTGCCAGAGAATGCATATTCTTACAAATTGTATGACAGAATTCAGGGAATATCAATCAGTTTATGGGTCTGCAGACTCAGTCGCCACTGAGGATGAGACTTGATATATTCTACGACCTCTGCCGTATTCTGACAAGAACAGGGCTGCAAAAAATAAGAAGAAGCCTTTAATTGAAGATAAGGGGATACATCCTGCCCTAAAAAAACCACCTTCACCTCATCCATACGACGGACACGTAACGAAGCACCTAATTTTGGAGAACAGGTAACCCAGTCAATCGACTCCGGAAGTACACATGTGCCATTGGTTTCAATGCAAACATATTTTCCAGCCTTATGCAAGGCAGCAACTAAATCTTCATCCACCCAAAGTCCCGGCTCACCACCTGTCAAAATTACCGTCTTGCAGGGATATTGACAGACTTGTTCCAGTATCTCTTCATCGGTCATCATAACTCCTTCCTCATGACGCGTGTCACAAAACTCACATTTTAAATTACATCCCGAAAAACGGACAAAGACAGCAGGCGTACCCACATGGAAGCCTTCCCCCTGAAGGCTATAGAATATCTCATTAATCTTTTTCATAAATCACCCGATTACCTTCAGACTCACACACTTCCACCTTTACACAATGGGGTACTTGCTCACAAATCCACCGGGCAATATTTTCGGCCGTAGGATTACAAGGAAGCACATCGTTCAGGTTCTTATGGTCAAGCTGCCCTTTTACCACTTCCTTTATATGCGTAAAATCAACTACCATACCATCTTCGTTCAATTGCTCTGCCTGGCAATATACGGTGATAATCCAATTGTGACCATGCAGGTTTTCACACTTGCTCTCATAAGAAAGTTTCAGGCGATGTGAAGCCGAAATTTCCATGCGTTTAATTACTGTATACATAACTTTTTGATTTTTAAAAGATTAAAAAACACTGCATTTAATGTCACCTCAATGCAACGACAAAGGTAAAAAGAATTATCTGATAGAAAAAATCCATTCGCAAAGATTTGACACCCACGAAATCTCACAAATTTTAATAAAATTCACAACAAATATTTTTAATTTTCCAACCAATACAGTATATTTGTATACACATTTTTGATATACGAATGACGGAAGAGGACAAAAAACTGTTACATACTTTCGAAGGCAAACTCAGACAATTGCTGTTTCTTTATGAAGAGTTGAAAAAAGAAAACCTCTCATTAAGAAATGAAATTGACAGAAAGAGTGCAGAAATAGCCCAATTGGAATGTAATAATAAAGAATTGGAAGCCAAGTATATCAACTTGAAAAACGCCCGCATACTCAGTATCAACGACAATGACCTCCGCGATACGAAACAAAGACTGGCGAAACTTGTGCGTGAAGTCGATAAATGCATCGCTTTATTGAATGAATAGAAAAGAAGGATGTATGAACGATAAGATAAAGATAAACCTGCAGATGGCAGGAGCCTCCTACCCTCTCACAATCAACCGCGAGGATGAGGAAAAGGTAAGAGAAGCCGCCAAGCAGGTAGATATCCGGCTCAATGCGTATAGGGAGCATTATCAGAATGTATCTCCGGAGAGAATCATAGCCATGGTGGCCTAT
>CAMFND010000111.1 GCA_945965395.1 uncultured Bacteroides sp. | reverse complement strand
AAGTAAGAGTTATTACATTGTCCGGGGTGTAGCGCAGTCCGGTTAGCGCACCTGCTTTGGGAGCAGGGGGTCGTGGGTTCGAATCCCGCTACCCCGACAAGAAGAAAGGCAACTTATCCAACACGATGAGTTGCCTTTTTTCTTTTATTGTATTTTCTCTCAAAAAGAGCCCCCTCAAACGGCCTCCCAAAAACGCCTAAGCGTTTGCTTTCAAACGCAAGTGCATTTTAAGTAAAACGCCCTTGCGTTTTACCTAAAACGTAAAGGCGTTTAAGTTAAAACGCAAAGGCGTTTTTTCAAACCTGTTTTAAACTTTTTTACGACGACCTATATTCCGTTGATTTTCTGAAAAAAACACACATCCTGATAAGAAGTGCCTACCCGTATCCAGTCCTTCAGGATACCACATTCAGCATAACCTGCCGAAGTGAACAGCTTCCGGCTGGGCACATTCCCCACCGGCACATAGGCATACAATTGCCGGAGACCTAACAAAGAGAAACAATGCGATTCCAGGAGAGAAAGTGCCGTCTGCGCCACTCCCCATCCCCGCAAGTCTTTCCGCACTACAATTCCTACTTCCGCCCGGTTGTGACGCGCATCAAAGGAAAACACATCCACAATGCCGGCCACTCCCTGCTTCTCACATACTATCATCAGCCGCAGTTGCCCGTCGGCATACAAGTCATTCTGACTCTCCGCAATGTAGCGTTTCATCTGATAGCGGGAATAAGGACCCGTAGCTGTACCCAGTTCCCAAAGTGCCGCATCGTTCTCAAAAGAGAGCATCACTTCCAAATCTTCCGGCTCGGGTGCGCGGAGACTGACATTTCCCTGTTTCATAGCTTGCTCATTTTTCCGGTTCGTCTTTCTGCAAATCAAGCTCCCGCATCAGGCGGCCGCGTCCCGGCACACAAAACAGCGAAGCTACCAGCAACATGCCCATACATAACAGACTGGTAACATCGAGCGTGGTATAATACACGGTCAGATTAAACAGTGCCGGAGCCAGCAGCATGGCCAGACGGATTTCACACCAGCGGCGGTAGCTCACCAATGCTTCGGGCAAAGACAACTGACGGATATAACGCGTCAGCGAAAGGCTGAACATGCGCAGCGACAAGGGTATCAGACACACCGTCAGCAAGATGCCGACAGTCTGCAAGATGTATTCTGCCTGTGCATCGCCCACCATACTCCCCTGAGGCAACACATCCGTTTCATACAACACACACCCTGCCACGACCAGTATCCAGAACAAGGCAAATTCCGCTTCCAGCACGCGGAGCAGACGAGTCATTCTTTTTTCCATTTCTTTCTATCTTTAAAGAGTTCCGGTAAACGCCACGCGGTTCACAATGGAG
The DNA here is from genome assembly GCA_945965395.1 of uncultured Bacteroides sp. GTDB lineage: Bacteria > Bacteroidota > Bacteroidia > Bacteroidales > Bacteroidaceae > Phocaeicola. Next base: position 3,339 of record CAMFND010000111.1, on the reverse strand, counting down.
CGTCCCAGCGTCACCTCATCCGTATATTGCAATTCATCACCGATGGAGATTCCACGGGCAATGACGGTTATCTTCACATCGCAGCCCGCCAGTTTACGGAAAATGTAGAAGTTGGTGGTATCTCCTTCCATCGTAGAACTCAGCGCCAGGATTACCTCCTTGACGGTGCCTTCTTTCACACGGTTCACCAAGCTTTCAATCTCCAAATCGGAAGGCCCGATGCCGTCCATGGGCGAAATCACCCCGCCCAGCACATGATACAGCCCGCGATACTGCTGGGTGTTCTCTACCGCCATCACATCGCGTATATTCTCTACCACACACACCGTGGTCACGTCGCGCGAAGGATTGGAACAGATGCGGCACACATCCGTATCGGAAATATTGTGACACACCTTACAATACTTCACCTCTTTCTTCAAGGTAGAAATGGCACTGCTGAAAGCCTCTACCGCAGCCGTGTCCTGACGCAGCAAATGCAGCACCAGCCGCATGGCCGTTTTCCGTCCGATGCCGGGAAGCTTGGCAAACTCCCCCACTGCTTTTTCCAGTAAAACTGAAGGATATTGTTGATTCATTCTTATCGTTTCTTTAATACGAAAGGCAAAAATACGGATAAAACAAAAACCAGCCTCCATTTCGCGGAGATTATTTTCAAGGAAGTCTTCCGCCGAATTCCGTTTTTATATTACCTTTGCATAAAACAACTCACAGATATAACCTATGGACATAACCAGCGCAGAGTTCGTCGTAAGTAACTCACGGGCCGACATGTGCCCCCAGACTCATCTTCCGGAATATGCCTTCATCGGGCGCTCCAACGTGGGAAAATCCAGTCTCATCAACATGCTGACCAGGAATCCCAAACTGGCCATGACTTCGGCCACACCGGGAAAGACCTTGCTCATCAACCACTTCCTCATCAACAAGGAATGGTATCTGGTAGACCTTCCGGGCTACGGCTATGCCCAGCGGGGGAAAAAGATGATGGAGAAAATCCAGAAGCTCATTGAATACTACGTGCTGGAGCGGGAACAGATGACCTGCCTGTTCGTCCTCATCGACAGCCGGCTGGAACCACAGCGCATCGACCTGGAATTCATCGAGTGGTTAGGAGAAAACGGCATCCCCTTCGCCCTGATTTTCACCAAAGCCGACAAGCAGAGCGTGGGAAAGACGAAGGCCAGCGTAAACCGCTTCCTGGACACGCTGAAAGAACAATGGGAAGAGCTGCCTCCGCATTTTATTTCGTCTTCGGAGAACAAGACCGGACGACAGGAAATCCTCGACTACATAGAACAAGTAAACCGTTCGCTCAAGGAGCAGGCAGAATAAAAATATCCTCCAGACTGCAATTTTCACCCAAACAGTCTGGAGGATATTTTTTCATTATAGCTTCCCGCTCAACGAGAGAAAACGATGTTTCCTTCCTTGCTCACATCCAGCCGGACATTATAACAAGCTGCCCCGTCAGGGATGCAAAGTGTAGCCACGTAACGATAACCTTTTTCATCCACCTTCACAAAATCCATATCGCACAGGATGGCGTTATTCAGGAAATCGGCAGGTACCACACGGGCAAACATTTCCTTATTTATATCTTTGGAGAACAAGCGTTCCTTTCCTTTGTACACACAGATATGGATGATATTGTCATAGTAGATATTTTCCACCGGAAGACCTTCTTCATTGATGCTGACAAGGGTTACCCGCTTCTTGGTCGGGTTGATGTACGCATAACCTCTGTAGCGCTCTCCTCCGTGGAAAATAACCGAGTCTTTTTCAAACACCTCACTTTCTACCACCCTTACCGGAACCACCGTACCAAACGACAAGGTATCCGATTCGGCTTTATGCAGACTCACCGTCTCGCCCACCGACGTACGGTAGCGCAGGCTGTACGACAGGCATTCTTCTATGAAATAATGAATGGGCTGGGCACTGTACACCGTCATTGTGTCATTGTGCACCGAAAAAGACATCGGAGCATTAATCTGGCTGGCATAATAAATGCTGTCGCCTTGAATCTTGAATAAAGGTGCCTCCGTGTTGTCATCCAGCCAGATACCTTGCAACCGTTGTATGACTTCCTGATTTTCATCCTGCTTTTCTGCTTCGTTCTGCTGGGGAGACAGACATCCTGCCAGCATTCCCAATCCCCCAAGGAGCATTCCCAAGCCCGTTTTTTTCATGCGTAAATGAATTTCTACATTTTTCTCCGGCAAAAATACGAATAAAAAGTGATAAAAGTAGAAAATGCAGCAAAGTTATTGGTAGATGGCTGGCTATCTGCCAAATTAGTTCTGAGAAAAGAAAGGTTATCCATCGGCCTGTTAGCAGAAAATACAGGATTTGAAAAATTGCCTATACCACAAAAAATATCCTAAACAACAAAATAAAATGTCCTAAACAACAATTTTTTCCTATTTTGTATGTAAATCAATGTTTTTATTAGGAAAAGTGAGGTTGTATAAACTCTTTTTATTTATTTTACACGCTCAGTAATATTAGAATTAGTAAAATAGATAAAAATATGAGTAAAAAAATCACTTTTCTTACCCTGTTTCTGTGGCTGATGACGGTAACTTTTCCTGTCATGGCGCAGCAGAAAGCAGACACGACCTACACCTTCCGCTTCGTGCCAAGGGAAGATATGTTCTATGTGCCTTGGAATGGGAATGACACGGAGCTTGCCCGCCTGCTGGAGTGTATCGAAAAAAACAAAACCACAATTCTTGACGGCAAGCTGCCGCTTTATGTCGATGGCTACTGCAACTCATTAGGCAGTGAAACCGAGAACCTTGCCACGGCAAAGATCCGTGCCAACCGTGTGAAATCCGAACTGATTATACGTGCGGAAATAAAAGAGAAGAATTTCATTACCCGCAACCATGCGACTGAGGGTGATTTTGTTACCGTGCGCCTGACGGTACTGGTAAAGGAAACAGCCGTGACGGATGCGGAAGCGGAAGCACGACGCAAGGCGGAAGCCGAACGACTGGCAGCCGAGAAGCGTGCCGAGCAGGAACGGCTTGCCGAAGAGCAACGCAAGGCGGAAGAAGCCCGACTTGCCGCTGAAAAGGCAGAAGCTGAGAAAGCCGCTCAACAAAATACACTTGCCGACACGCCGTCGGAAACCAAAATCACAACTGATTATCATCTCTCCCTGCGTGCCAACCTGCTGCGCTGGGCTACCCTGACACCCGACCTTGGCGTGGAATGGCGCATCTGCCCGTCGTGGGGCATTGCCGTAAACGGCTCGTGGACTTCATGGACGTGGAGCGACAAGGACCGCCGCTATGTACTCTGGGAAGTGGCTCCGGAAGTGCGTTACTATAT